>JAAYTU010000059.1 GCA_012523705.1 Clostridiaceae bacterium | reverse complement strand
CTTGCTTGGAGCATCTAATACATTTTATTGTAAACAAGCATATTATCTGATATTATGGGATATATAATACATTTATATATCAGGCATTTTTTAGCTGCAATTCTACATCTGCTGATTTTAATTCTTAAACAATTAAATCATAAGGAGGTCAAGGTTAAATGATTAAGTTCAACAGTTCAACCAAAGCTTATCTAAGAAAAATGACTTCATTGATTCTGGCATGTATAATACTCATTACTATGGCCAGTATACCAGTATTAGCTAATGATCTTGTTATTCTACCCAGATCGGATTATTCAGGAAAACTCGTTATTATTCATACCAATGATACTCATGGGGGCGATTTGGCTGCCGAAGGTGAAGTAATAGGTACAGCCGGAATAGCACAGTTGGTGAAGGACTATAAAAGTGCTGGAGCTGAGGTATTGCTGGTTTCGGCAGGAGACGCAATTCAGGGAGATCCTCTGGTAAATCTGAACCAGGGCTTGAACGCTATAGAATTCATGAATCTCGCAGGATATGATTTAATGGTCCCTGGGAATCACGAATTTGATTTTGGATTTGATAATCTCCTTGAACTAAAAGAGAAAGCAAATTTCCCCTTTCTGTCTGCCAATATCCTGGATAAGGAAAGTGGAGACCCTATCTTTGATGCATCAATAATAATTGAAACTGCAATTGGCAAGGTAGGAATATTCGGTTTAACCACTCCCGAAACAATGACCAAGGCAAACCCCAAAAATGTAGCCACCCTAAACTTCCTGGCCGAACAAGATATGTATGATGCAGCAAAAAAGGAAATAAACCTTTTAGAGAAGGAGGGGGCCGAATACATTATCTGTGTTGCTCATCTTGGAACAGATGAGAGCAGTGAACCAAACAGATCTACCGATGTTATCGAAAATGTTGATGGTATTGATATTCTGATTGATGCTCACAGCCATAGCATTATAGACGGAGAAAAAATAAAAGACACTATTCTAAGCTCAGCAGGAACAAAGCTAAGCAATGCAGGTGTTATTATACTTGATAGTGAAGGTATTGAAACAAAGATTATATCAGCAGAAGAGTACGGTGCCCTTGACGAAGCTGTTAACTTAGAAATCGCTAAGGTAGCAAAAGATATTGACCTTCAACTTTCAGCTGTATTTGCGAAGACAGAAGTAGTTTTGGACGGAAACAAAGATCCTGGAGTCAGAACACAGGAAACAAATCTAGGTGACTTTGCCGCCGATGCAATTCTATGGGCAGCCAGACAAGCTACGGACGGAAATGTTGATGCAGCCATTACAAATGGAGGCGGTATCAGAGCTTCTATTGCCAAGGGGGATGTTACCATGAAGGATATGAAGACAGTATTCCCCTTCGGAAATACCATTTCCACTGTCAAAATAACAGGAAGTCAGCTATTAGAAATTCTTGAGGCGGCGTCAAGTTCAGCTCCGGTAGCCTTAGGTGCATTCCCTCAGGTAGCAGATCTTGAATTTACAATTGATTCAACAGTTCCGTATGAAAAGGGACAACAATATACTGATTCGACATATTTTGCTCCCGCAAAGCCGGGCGCCCGTGTCACCAATGTAAAAATTGGAGGAAAACCACTGGATCTAAACAAAGTATATACCATAGCCACTAATGACTTCCTTGCTGCAGGTGGCGATACTTACTATATTTTAAAGGACTTAGAGAGCTATAACACTTATGTAGCCCTGGAGGATGCCCTTGTAAATTATACTGATGAAGTATTAAATGGTGTAATTAGCGAGGCTAAGTACGGGAAACCTTCAGGCCGCATTAGTATCATACTTCCGCCTGTTGAGGAAGATCCTGAACCTGAATATATATCCTACACAGTAGTGAAGGGTGACTGTCTTTGGACTATAGCCCAAAGATTCCTCGGGGATGGAAGAAGATATGTAGAAATTTATGAGTTGAACAAGGATCAGATTAAAAATCCTGACATAATCTTAATTTCACAGCAATTTAGGATTCCTGTTAAAAAGTAAGCTATAAAAATAATACTCGTTATATAGTCTCAGGGTGTTGTCAGTTTTAGACAACACCTTTTATTTATAGAAAAAATACAATGAAGAGTTATTCACTATTTAGTTCCAGCAATAATCTATTAATAGAATCAACATACTCGGGGCCTGCTTTTTTTGAAGATAAGAGTTCTTGCTTTGCTAGTTCATATTCTCCCATATCATAATATAAAATCCCTAATATATAATGACCTGAGGGAGGGTGTACCTCAATTAGTTGATTAGCATGTTCTTTGCCTTCATCCCATTTCTCCTGTATTGCTTCGGATATCACCAGGTTCCACAGTACTTCAGCCCTGGTTCCGTCGTCTATAGACTGTAGTAAAAGTATTTCTTCTGCGGTTTTCTCGACTTCGTCCCAGTTTTCCTCAGTACTATATGCATTTAATTCTTCCATCATGGAGAAAACACTGTTCATTGGAGCCTTAATGCCATATACCAGTATTGCCAACGCAAGAAAAACAGAGATAATAAGTGACCTGATTCCTGAAAGCCAAACTGTTTTCGAGTTATTCTCATTCTGTCTGAAGAAAGTGCCGGTAATCAAAAAGCCACCTATGAGACCACCAATATGAGCATAGTAATCGATTCCATCCTTCGTAAATCCTAAGGCCAGGTTAATAGCAACAATAGTAATAATGCCCCTTCCAAGTGAGGTCTTAAATAGCATGGGCTTCCTGTACATGATATATAGCAGTGCCCCCATAAGACCGAATATTGCACCGGAAGCACCAACAGAAGGGCTGGTAGTAAAGGCAAAGCTTGTAACACTACCCAGGATGCCTGAAAATATATAAATAACTGCAAATCTTTTTGAACCGAATAATGATTCTATCTGAGTTCCCAAATAATAAAGAGAATAGCAGTTGGCAAGAAGATGAAAAATGCCCGAATGCAGAAACATAGATGTTATTAAGCGCCAGAATTCTCCTTTAAGGATAAGGGAATTAATTTTTGCTCCGAGATTTAGTATAAGACTATCATAGGAGTTCTGAGAAAAGAATGAAATAGCAAGTATAACAAGCCATACCAGAACATTTACTGCAATTAGTATATATGTTAGTGCTGGATGCTTCTTAGGTGGAGGAGTAGAGTTTTCATAGCTATTTATACTATTTTCACCACCATCATTATGATTATATATATTCTCTTCCATTCTGCCTCCCTTTGTATATAAGCTTAAAATACTGACTTTAAAATTACTGTATAATAAAATTGATCTTACTGCAAGGATATATAGGAGCCTTTCCTGAATTTGCTTATATTTGATTAAATAGAGGGCTTTATGGCGAATGATTTGCTTGACAGTCATGGTATAATTATTAAGAAAATTTATACTGTAAAAGCTTTTAGACCTATGTTTTATGAATAATTCTTATTTCACTGGACATGATTTCTGATTTGGTTCGGAGGGAATTTGTGAAAAGACTGCTTGTTTGCTTTAAAGGTTATATTAAAGAAACTATACTGGGACCACTTTTCAAGTTGCTGGAGGCTACTCTAGAGCTTTTTGTTCCTCTTATTATTGCTGCAATTATTGATATTGGTATTGGCAATAATGACAGCTCTTATATCATCAAAATGTGTTTTATATTAATCGGAATCGCCATAGTGGGACTGCTGTTTTCTATCACGGCACAATATTATGCTGCGAAAGCATCAACTGGATTTGTAAAAAAACTTAAGCAAAAACTATTTTCACATATTCAAGGTTTTTCATTTACAGAACTTGATATTGTAGGTACGCCTACATTAATTACAAGAATGACAAGTGATATGAATCAATTGCAAACCGGGGTAAATCTTACTCTTAGACTTTTGCTGCGTTCACCTTTTGTCGTTATTGGTGCCATGGTTATGGCCTTTACTGTTGATGTAAAATCTGCTTTAATTTTTGCAGTTGCAATTCCAATACTTTCTGTGGTTGTTTTTGGAATAATGATATGGTGTATTCCACTATATAAGAAGGTTCAGGAAAAACTGGACAGAGTTTTGGGCCTGACAAGAGAAAATCTTACTGGTGTTCGTGTAATACGAGCTTTTTGCAAAGAAGAGGACGAAATAGAGGATTTTGTAGAAAAGAATGAAGATCTTGCTGGGATACAAAAATTTGTGGGAAGAATTTCTTCCTTATTAAATCCTTTTACTTTTCTAATTATAAATATTGCAATAATTGCGCTGATCTATAAAGGGGCAATTCAGGTTGATGGCGGTATTATAAGCCAGGGTGCAGTTGTCGCATTGTATAATTATATGTCTCAAATACTGGTTGAGTTAATTAAACTTGCTAATCTAATTATCAACATAACAAGATCAGTGGCAAGCGGCAATCGTATTCAAGCAGTTTTAGAGATTGAGTCCAGTATGGAAGCTCATCCAGATAGAAAAGAGACAATGACAAGAGAAGATACCCTTAAAACAGATACTACAGTTGAATTTGAAAAAGTTACTCTTGTTTATAAAGATGCTGGTGGACCTTCATTGAAGGATATCAGCTTTACTGTGAAGCGGGGAGAAACTATTGGAATAATAGGGGGGACCGGATCAGGCAAATCCTCTCTTGTAAACATGATTCCGCGATTTTATGATGCAACAGAAGGCCGGGTACTTGTAAACGGCATAAATGTTTCTGATTATCGGACAGAGCATCTGCGTGAAAAAATAGGTATTGTTCCACAGAAAGCGGTATTGTTCAAAGGTACAATAAGAGAGAATATCAAATGGGGAAATGAAGCAGCGTCAGATGAAGAAATATTTGAAGCTCTTTCGATAGCCCAGGTAAAGGATGTAGTTGAGTCAAAGGGAGGCCTGGATTTTCAAATCGAACAGGGGGGGAGAAACCTTTCGGGCGGTCAGAAACAGAGACTTACCATAGCCAGGGCAGTAGTAAAAAAACCCGATATTCTTATTCTGGATGATAGCAGCTCAGCCCTTGATTATGCCACAGATGCGGCATTACGCAAGGCTATCAACAGCATGCCCGATTCGCCCACCATATTTATAGTATCTCAAAGGACTGCATCTATTCAGCATGCAGACAGCATTATAGTGCTTGATGATGGAATAATGGTTGGGAAGGGTACTCACCAAGAGCTTTTAAATACCTGTCAGGTTTACCGTGAAATCTATAACTCACAATTTAAAAAGGAGGGAGTAACGGCTTGAAGCATAAAAATACTTCAAATAAAGGCACAATTTCAAAGGCTATCAAGTATATAAAAAATTATAGTTATTTACTGTTACTCTCTATTATACTGGCTACAGTTACAGTTGCTCTGAGCTTATATATTCCTGTACTTGTAGGTAACGCTGTTGACCTGATTGTAGGAAAAGGCCGGGTAGATTTTGAGGGAGTAATAAAAATACTCTTTAGAATTGGCGTCGTTGCAGGCATTGGGGCTTTATTGCAATGGGTTATGAATATAGTTAACAACAGAATAACCTTCCATGTAATAAAGGATATCCGTGAAGAGGCCTTTAGAAAGATACAAAGATTACCCCTTGGATATCTGGACACAAAGCCCTATGGTGAAATAGTGAGCAGGATAATCGCTGATGTTGATCAGTTTGCTGACGGCCTTCTTATGGGGTTTACCCAGTTGTTTACAGGGATTGTAACTATTCTTGGGACATTGATATTCATGATATCTATAAGCTGGAAGATCTCAATTGTCGTTGTTGTTTTAACCCCCTTATCTTTATTTGTTGCAAAGTTTATAGCAACAAGAACCTATAGTATGTTTCAGCGGCAGTCAGAAATCAGAGCTAACCAAACATCTTTTATTGATGAAATGATCAGTAATCAAAAGGTTGTTCAGGCTTTTTCTCATGAGGATGAAAACCAGCAGGAGTTTGATAAAATAAATGAAGAACTGGAACAGGCATCGTTAAAAGCAATTTTTTATTCCTCTCTTACAAACCCGAGTACACGCTTTATAAACAGTGTAGTTTATGCTGCTGTTGGCCTTACTGGAGCTTTAGCAGTGGTGAGTGGAGGCATTACAGTAGGTGGTCTTACTAGTTTCTTAAGCTATGCAAATCAATATACAAAGCCATTTAATGAGATTTCCGGAGTTATCACAGAGCTGCAAAATGCTCTTGCCTGTGCCGCCAGAATCTTTGAACTGATAGAGGCAGAGCCTCAAAAACCCGACAAAGATAATGCTTATGTATTAAATGACGCAAAAGGACAGATTATTATAGAAAATGTAGATTTTTCTTACAATCCCGAAAGAAGGCTAATTGAAAATCTAAATCTCAATGTCAAGCCGGGGCAGAGGGTTGCGATTGTCGGACCTACAGGAAGTGGGAAAACTACCATTATCAACTTACTTATGAGATTCTATGATGTGAATAATGGCAGTATAAAAGTTGATAAGGAAGATATTCGCGACATAACCAGAAAAAGCCTCAGAAGTAGTTACGGAATGGTTTTGCAGGAAACATGGCTTAGAAGAGGAACAATAAGTGACAATATAATCATGGGAAAACCCGATGCAACAGAAGAAGAAATAATTAACGCAGCTAAGGCTGCTCATGCTCATAGCTTCATCAAGCGTCTTCCAAATGGCTACGACACTGTTATTAATGAGGGGGGAGGAAGCCTTTCTCAGGGAGAAAAGCAACTTCTTTGTATTACTCGTGTCATGCTCTGTTTGCCCCCAATGTTGATTCTCGATGAGGCTACCTCGTCAATAGACACCCGCTCCGAACTAAAAATCCAGGAGGCATTTGCTAGGCTCATGACAGGCAAGACAAGCTTTATAGTTGCCCACAGATTATCAACTATCAGAGAAGCCGATATAATACTGGTTTTGAAGGATGGCTCCATAATTGAGCAAGGCAAACATGACCAATTGCTTAAGAAAAAGGGTTTCTATGCCAGGCTTTACAATAGTCAGTTTGAAAAATAAAGGTAGGAGTTTAAATATTAGAGCTTTTTGTAAATACATGATAATATATTTAAAGAAATTGAGATTTAGGAGGAGCCAATATGCTTACAGTTTTTAAAAAAAGACCATCAATTGTAGTTGAGGCACAAAAAGCAAAATTTAAACCCAATATTATTATTCAGACACTTATTTTTATAGTTGTGTTTTTTGCATCACAACTATTGGTTGGCATTCCAATTGGCATATACTCTGCAGTATTAACTTTCAGGGATGGTTTTTCTGGAAATATTCCTCTGGATCCATTAGGAAACCCTACAGCTGAGTATATCGCAAATATTCAGAATGAGATGATGCTTCCTTCATTGATATTGACATTTATTACTACCATAGTGGCAATTCTATATTGCAAATTAATAGAAAAACGCAGCCTGTATTCAATGGGCTTTGTAAGAAAAAAGGCTGTTACAGATTATCTTATTGGAGCAGGCTTAGGCGTATTAATGCTTGGTCTTGCATTACTAATATCATTTTTATGTGGAACAGTAAAATATGAAGGATTTGTTCTAGGGGGCGGAATCGGGTTGCTGCTTCTGTTCCTGCTAGGATTCATACTTCAAGGTATGAGCGAGGAAGTTTTGGTGAGAGGATACTACATGATATCAGTTTCTGCCAGACATTCTATTCTGCTTGCAGTAATATCAAACTCGGTTATTTTTGCATTATTACATATTTTGAATAACGGAATTGATGTGTTGCCACTTATTAATCTTACGTTATTCGGAATTTTTGCCTCTCTATATACACTTAAGACCAACAGTATATGGGGAATATGCGCCCTTCACACCACATGGAATTTTGCGCAGGGGAATATTTTCGGCATAAGAGTCAGCGGAATAGAGACCCCGGTCACACTCTTTTCATTTAGTTTAAATGATGAGGGCTCATTGATTAATGGTGGATCATTCGGTTTAGAAGGCGGTCTTGCTGTAACTATTGTATTAGTATTAGGTACTATAATTCTGTTGTCAATGAAGGGAAGAGGGCTGGATTATGAATTGGTTGACCAAGGCAATAATGATAAAGATAATAATGTAACACCGGAAATAGCTGCAACCTCTGATCTGGCTACGGAAACAGAGACAAGTGCTGACCTAGCCACACAAACAGGCACTACCGCTGACACGGCCACTGATATGGCTACAGAAACAGATACAGACACCGACATTGCCACAGAGAACGATACACAAACAGACGCTAACACTGACATTGACACAGACACGAACACACAAACAGACGCAAATGTTGATGCTGACAATGATACACAAACAGATTCAGTACAATAATAAATTGAGGGTTAAGCACTAAACGGCTTAACCCTTCTTAATATGCATTATAACTTCTTATCTCAAAGATTAGTATGTTTCAGCGAATAATTCAAAATGAGCCTGGGCATGAGCACATGCAGGACAGAGATCAGGAGCTTCATCCCCTTCGTGAATATATCCGCAATTACCACATTTCCAGAATACTTTACCATCTCTTTTAAATACAATACCTTTTTCAATATTTTCGGCTAATTTATTAAAACGAATTTCGTGTTTTTCCTCTGCTGAAGCAATAGCTCTGAATACTTCGGCTATCTCAGGAAATCCTTCTTCATCAGCAATGTCGGCAAATTTTGGATAGAGGATACTCCATTCCTCGTTCTCGCCATTAGCAGCATATTTTAGATTTTCTAATGTAGTTCCCTGAGCAACAGGGAAACCAGCCTGGATTTCTATGTTTTGAGGCAGATCTCCGTCAAAACCGGCAAGTAGAAACTTGTAAAAACGTTTGGCGTGTTCCCTCTCGTTATCAGCGGTTTCATTAAATATGTTTCTTATTTGCTTATATCCTTCCTTATCTGCTATTGAAGCATAGGTGTTATATCTGTTTCTTGCTTGTGATTCCCCAGCAAATGATTGCAATAAATTAACAGCAGTTCTTGTTCCCTTTAAGCTTTTCATGTTCAAAACCTCCTACGATTAATACTTTAATTATAATTTTACCAAATATTATCTGTGTAAACAAGTTAACAGAATATTTTCGTTGTTATTATTGTTTCTGCGCCTGCTTTTTATGATATTATTTTCAATACGATAAAAGTGAGTTATTTTTTTAAGTAATGTGATAAAATGGATAAGAAAGTTGTAGTTTTGGAGGTTATAATCAATGCCCTATGACATTGCAATAATAGGTGCTGGCCCTGCAGGTGTATCCCTTGCCAGATTCCTGAATAAGAATTATAAAATTTTGATTATGGATCGGAGAGATCTGATAGATAAAGAAAATGAGAAAATGAAATGCTGTGGTGGCCTTTTAGCACCAGATGCACAGCAGATGTTAGGGAAGATGGGCTTAGCAGTCCCATCTGAGATTTTGGTTGATCCTCAGATATTCTTAGTACGTACTATTGATTTTGACAACAACCTGGAACGATATTATCAGAGATTCTATTTCAATATGAACAGACTATTTTTTGATAAATGGCTATTATCCATATTGCCGGATAATGTTGACGTTGCTTTAGGGTGTCGATTTAACACATTAAGCGAGAATAGTGATGGCTACGATATCGCCTTTATGCACGGAAATAGAATTTTCACTGAAAAGGTCAAGCTGATTATAGGTGCTGATGGTGCCTGCTCCAGTGTACGCAGGCAGCTTTTTGGAGATAATGATAAGCTGAAAAAATATATCAGTATTCAGGAATGGTATGAAACCGAGAGAGACACACCGTATTACGGTGCGATTTTTGATAGTGGGATTACAGACTTCTATTCCTGGACAATTTCTAAGGATAATACCTTTATTATCGGATCAGCTCTTACACCTGATAAAGAAGCAAACCAGAAATTTGAGCTTCTAAAAAGCAAGCTTAAGAAGCATGGCTTTATTTTCGGAGATTGTAGAAAGAGAGAAGGAGCCTACATATTGCGTCCTAAAAGAAAGGATATCATTACCGGAAATAATCACGCGGCACTTGTAGGTGAGGCGGGTGGCTTTATAAGCCCAAGTTCTGCGGAAGGGATCAGCTTTGCTCTAAAAAGCTCATATGCTCTTTCCAGAAGCCTTGAAGATGGGATGGAAGGGTTTCAAAAAAGATATAGAAAGAATCTTTCCACGGTTTTACGTTCGATCTCCTTTAAGCAATTAAAGGGGATAGGCATGTACAATAAGCATCTTAGAAATATTATTATGAGGACTGGTATATTAAGCAGTCAAATAATAAAATAGCAAATTGCCCATCGGAAATCTTGTTGGGGAGTGCCTTCCCCAACCTTGCCATACGCTTAAATGGTAATTACATTTTAAAGCGCGGACCTTCGCGTTCCTCCATATTTTTCAGCTCACTGATTACATATAGGGGACGCCCCTTTGCTTCATCATATATACGGCCTATATATTCACCAATTATTCCGAGCATGAGCAGGACTATTCCGTTAAAAAAAAGGTTAACTGCAATTAACGATGCCCAACCTGATATAACAGTTTCAGGAGCAAAGATTTTTTGAAGTAATACTATAATTAAGTATAAAAAGCTTAAACCAGACAATAGTGTTCCTAAATATGAAGCAAGCTTCAAAGGCTTGTAGGAGAATGACATAATACCGTCTGATGCCAGCTTTAGCATTTTTTTAAGGGGATACTTTGTTTCTCCGGCAAACCGCTCACTTCGTTCAAATTCTATGGCAGTTTGTTTAAAGCCAACCCAGCTCATGAGTCCTCTGACATATCGGCTTCTTTCAGGAAGCTGCTTAAGTGCCTCACAAACCTTTCTGTCAATTAATCTGAAATCCCCGGTATCAACAGGAATACTAACATCAGTCATGCTGCGAAGAATTCTGTAAAAGGCTTTAGCCGTAAACTTTTTAAATAGAGTTTCTCCCTGTCGGGACTTTCTTTTTCCGTAAACAACATCATAACCGCTTTTCCATTTCTTTATCATTTCAGGGATCAACTCGGGTGGATCCTGCAGATCACCATCAATAATAACCATACATTCGCCTGCAGCATAGTCCATGCCTGCGGTAATTGCAACCTGGTGACCAAAATTTCGGGCAAAATCGATCATCTTTATTTTATTATTTTGATTGCAAATTTCATTAAGGATATCCTTTGTTTTATCTTTGCTTCCATCATTTATAAAAATAATTTCATAGGCTTCATTTAATTCGTCCATTACTTTTGTAAGCCTGTTATAGGTCTCCCAGATAACAGCCTCTTCGTTATACATAGGTACAATTACAGAACACAGTATTTTTTCCATTTTGAACCTCTTTCTAAGGGTGTGAAAGCCATAATCAACAGCAATCACATTATTGTCACGTTTATGTATTATTATTAATTAATGTAACAGTATTATATGCTTATATTATTTTATACAATATACTATAAACTCTCAAGCATTACATTTGCGGCTTCTTTTCCAAGCCCTACAGCGTAATTCAGACCTCTGTCCTCAGGATAAATCTGAGGCATTGAAGCTAAAAAAAGTCCCTTTACAGGAGTTTTTATGTCTGGAATCCTTTTTCCATATTCTAATGTGGTTACCGGCTGGGAGTATTTAGCCCGGCTTAAGGTTGCTTTCTTAATACTATTTTCATTAAAATAGGGAAAAACCCTATTAAGATGATTAATAAACTCATTAATAATGCTTTCATCACAGGCAGTAAACAGGGAGTCATTTGCATCCAAATAACGCGAAAGATAGACTACATGAGAGTTATAACCTTTAAGTCCGACCAGGTTTGTATGCTCGATAATTAGCACAAAGGGAAAACCTTTCTGGGAAATTGTAATCCAGTAATATGGTGAAAGACTTTCTGAAAGCTCAAGCATAAGGCACAGATTAGCCTTATACTTTATTTCATTAAGCTTTGTTGAATAATTTGGTGAATAGCCCTTATATATATCTGAAAGCTTTTCAGGGGCATAGGTAAATAATATTTTGTCATAGAAGGCTTTACCAGTTGAGCTCTCTAATTCCAAAAGACCTTTATCTGTTTTAGAAATTGATTTTACTTCGGAATTATACAGAATTTTTCCTCCGAGTCTAGCAATTTCATTTAGAATCTTATCTATCAGAAGGATAAAGCCGCCATCAAGATAGCCAAGCATCTCTTTGGCTATGTTTTTTCCTCTGGATGAACCCCGGAGCTTAAATTTATTCCAGATCCATGTTCCAGACACGACATTGCTGTCAATATCAAATTTAGATTTTAGCAGCGGTTCCCATACCTTTTCACAGGCATCCTTTCCTGAGCGTTTTCTTATCCATTCCAGAGCGGTGATGGATTCAAAGGGGGTATAGTCCTTTATTAATTTTGCTGTAAGGACTAACAGACCCATTTTTATTCTTGATATGAATGAAACAGGCCTGAATCTGATCAGATCCAAGGGGGAGGTAAAGGGATATAATGTATTATCCAGATATATGGCATTCTTAGGCTCGTACCATTTAAGAGACTCCGAGATTCCCATTTCTTCAATCAGATCTATTATGTAATTATCACTGGTAAAGATATGATGGTAAAATCTATCCAGATCTTCATTGCCAACCTCCACAGAGGAGGCAAGACCTCCGGCACAGGAATCCTTTTCGTAAATTGTAACATTATGTCCCTTTTGTGAAAGTCTAAGAGCTGCACTTACGCCCGTCATACCGCTCCCAACCACTGCAATATTCATATTTGCACTTCCTACGTTCATAGTTGTATTAAGTATAATTATTTATATATAACCTTCTTATAAAGTATAAAGTTCCAGGAGACAACGAAAAACATGATAAGAATCTTGGGAAGGTACAAAACCTGCCAGGATCCTTCCCCTGATACAGTAACAAGTATGCTTCGTATTGCAGAAAACAACAGTACATTTCCTACTATTAAATTAAAGAAAAACAGAATAGAATACAAGAAGAGCTGTCGCTTAAAATTAGTCTTCGACCTGAAGGAAAAATATTTATTTAATAAAAAATTAATCCAGAAAATCACTGTATAAACAAGTATATTAATCACAATTTCAATACTCTTATATATTCCCAGACTTTCTGCGATCTTTATACCTGATAGCAAATCAATCAACGATTCGTTTTCAGAGAAAGCATTTCTTAACACAATAAAAAGAATATATTCTATGGAAAAGGAAAAAACTCCGACAAATATATATCTTATAAACTGTGCAAGTGATTCAGGGGTGAACATTTTCTTTATAATGGGCAGGGTACAGGCCCATTCGAGTATCTTCTTCATTAATCATAGCCTCCAAATTACCATTCCCAACGAGGTAACCATTGCAGTAACAGCAGATGAAGTCTGGGTACATCTAAACCAGACAACAATGGATAAAACAGTATAAACAATACTAAAAATACAATTAAGAATACTTTAGTAAACTTTCTGCTGATAATTTTCTTTTCTTCAAGATATCTAAACAAGAGTCCCACCATTAATATGAGAAAGGGGATACATGCGAAATAATGGTATATAAATGTAATCTTCCTGGGAGCAATTGCCCAGGGTAAATACAGTGACAGATACGCAATGACAGGGAAAAGAACCAGCTTATTATCGCCTATAAAATTCTTTTTGGTAAATATGCTTCTGATAACCGACCAAATCAAAATTAAAAAGGCTATAATACCAGTCCAGAATAAGAGGGGATGTCCTAAACAGGCAATTGATGCTCCCCATTTTTCGGGAAGTAATACCCCTTGATAATAGAAAATTGGACGAAGATTCAGGGGCCATTCGTACCAGGACGATTGATAGGGATGAACAGCTGTTACATTCTTATGATATTCAAACATGTGTTTAAATGAATCAATTACCGTTTTTAT
>JAAYTU010000058.1 GCA_012523705.1 Clostridiaceae bacterium | reverse complement strand
GCAGGTGCTGTTGCTGCTGTTGCTGCTGCAGGTGCTGCTAAGACAACCCTAAAGACCTTAACATAAGGCAGACTCATGCCTTAAATCGGTTCTCACTAATCTGATTTGCCTAAACGGGGCTCTAAATTCGAGCCCCGTTTTTTTGAGTAATATATGTAATATTAGTTATAATGGTACTGTAAATAATATAAAATATTCAGGTGTCTTATCACATTTCTGTACGTTTCATCACTATTAGTTCCTTTTTAAAGTTTCCTAATGTAAGATATTTTCCATCACTTGAGAGGTATACCTTATTAGCCGAAAATCCTTCCTTAGGCACGATTTTTTCTGATACCCAGGTATCACCGGCATCATCTGTGGTAAGGCACCACGCTATCGAACCTTGCCCGGGTGCGGTTCCTGCAAACACAATAATGCCATTATTATCATCTGTAAAATTAATATCTGCTATAGCTACATTGTTTTTAAATAATCCGGGATTCCCTTTTTCGTCTTTAACTTCATAATTTTCGAACTCTAAGTTTTGTTTGTCCCAAGTTGTTCCTCCATCTGATGTCGTAAAAAGCCAACCATCATTAGATAATAAATATGCATGCTCAGCCGTTCTTAAGAATATAGCCGAAATACCTTCTATTTCTTCGGGTAATGCTAGCTCTGTCCAGGTGTTGCCACCGTCTTTTGTTGAAGCACATTTTTTATAGGTGGCAATCCATCCAACGTTGTTGTCAATAAAATCAATATGTATATGTGTGCCTCCCAGCTTCACTTTGCCCGCTTCATTCCATGTCCTGCCACCATCATTTGTATAGAAAACTCCATCTCCATTTCCACCACTCCAGGCTAGGTTCTCATCGACAATATCAATGCAATAACGGCACATTGCTTTTATGTCACTTTTAGGCCATTCTTTACCGGCATCGTTGGTGTAGTGTGTTTCACCGCCGTATCCAACTGTTAATCCATAGTTTTCATTATGAAAAGCCTCCGTATGTGTGGGATGGGTTATTTTAGTATCGACTACTATATTCCATTTCGGGGTGTCTACTGAAATGGATTGTGAATCTGAACATCCTGTAAGCAACGTAATCGCAATCATTCCAACAGCAAATAAGACCATAAACAATCTTTTTTTCATATTATTCACTCTCCTTTGCTCTTATTTTAATATCAGAGATAAGGAGCTTTGAATTGCAAATCGGAAACTAAAACCTGTTAATCGGAAATAGTAAAGCGAAATACTATCAAGAGTTGTTAAACCGGCTCCTGTATTCGGACGGGGTACAGCCGGCATATTTTTTGAATGAGCGAAGGAAATGGGCATCATCTTTAAATCCGGCCCTTTCCATAATATCGTTGATTGTAAGATACGTCTTTCTTAAGAGAGAACAGGCAATTTGCATTCTTAGTCTAGAAAGATACTCGGTTACGGTTATTCCCATAACCGACTTAAATTTTCTATTTAAAGTAGTTTTATTGGTATGGAACTGCTTTGTTACGGTTTCCAGTGTGATTTTTTCCATGTAATTAATATTAATCCAACTTATCACATTTTTTATCTCATCGCTAATCTGACCGAGATATATTTTTTTATTTGCTCCATCATCACTGTAGATCGAGTTGGTAAGCAGAAGCAGCTCTATAAAATATGAACGGCTACGACATGGCCAAAAATGGTCTCTTTGCTCTTTTAGCTCTGAATCTGCCAATGCGATAAGCTGTGATACACGGTTACCAAGAAAATGATTGGTCTCACAGGCACCTATATATGATTCATCCCGTTCAAAAAATGGCCTAAAGAAATATGCATCATCTCTTAATGAGCTTTTCCAAGCTTCAATACTCTCATATTCAATATATCTTTCAAAACAGGTAGGTTCGAAATACATTATGTCCATTTGTATATTTGTTGCGCTATTTATTTCAATATTATCAGACTCGTTTATACATAAAACAGAAGGGCCTGTCACAATTTGCATATTGTCGTCATTCCTGAATACTCCATGCCCCTCCTTGATATAAATAATCCTATATCTATCCTTCAGGCATGTGTATTCTATATGGTCAACACCGGTGACACAGCTTATCTTAACCTCTCGACCGGGATAAATCTCCCTGCCTATTGTGGTAAGACTTGTTTGATTCATCCTATCCCTCATCATTATTAATTCTTATGTTTGCATATATACATAATAATACCAGTTTTTATCATAATGGACAATGTCAGTATAATACTAGTATTGTCGCAATAGTCAACCTGGCAACTCATAGTAGCATTACCTTAAGAATCCTTGTTTTCGAAGTTCTTTACCGTGAATATAAATCAAAGGCCTTAACGGTGCTCCGAAAAGGCTCTTTGTAGAATTCTATAATATTTTTTATATACTATTAAATAGAGACATCAAATCTTAAACTCCATTTAACTTTGGTAGAGTATACTTTTTTGAATACTCACTGAACAGTTCTTTAAATTCTGTATTACGCTCATACTTGACCGTGTGTAGATAGTCGTGCATATTCATGCTGTCATGAGACATTTCTATAACACATCCGGCAATATTTGAGGAGTGGTCAGATATGCGTTCCAACACTGTTAGCAGATCTGAGAACACAAATCCCAATTCAATTGTACATTCGTTAGATTGCAATCTTCCAACATGCTGTTTTTTAATTGCACTCTTTAATTCATCAATTACCTCTTCAAGAGGGTCTACCTTGGCCGCAAGGGTAAGATTATTCTCTTTAAAGGAGTTAACAGCTAATTTTACAATCTCTTCAACAGCTGATAGCATAACAGCCAGTTCATTTTTGGCCTGATCTGAAAATACCAATTTCTTTTCGTATATTTCTTGGGCTGATTTGGTGATGTTTGATGCGTAGTCAGCAATTCTCTCAAATTCACCAATAAGGAAGAGAATTTTTGCAGCCTCTGTGGAGTCTCGGGATGATAAGTTTTGACTTGACAGTTTAACAAGATATGTTCCTAATGAATCTTCATAGATGTCTGTCTGATCCTCTAAAGCACTTACTTTCTCTGCTACCTTTTCATTGTAATCATCAATCAATCCAAAAGACATTTTTAAGGCTTTAACAGATGTATCGGCCATTTCCTTTGCAATTTCCCTGCTACGATTAAGAGCTATTGACGGTGTTGAAAACAAACGGGCATCTAATAGCAATACCTTTTCCTTTTCATTATCGTCGGGTATAGTTCTGTAAGCAAGCTTTTCAAGTAACTCGCTAAAGGGAAGGAGCAAGGCTGTGCATGCAAGATTAAATATAGTATGGATAATTGCTATTGTAAAAGGATTAGCTGCCTGATTTACAAATGCAAAAGAAAACACTCTGTTTAGAATGGCAAACAATGATAGGTAGAACACGGTACCTACAAGATTAAAGTAGAGATGCACTATGGCTGCACGACGGGCATTTTTATTTGTGCCTACTGAGGAAATCAATGCAGTAACGCATGTGCCAATATTCTGACCCATTATTATGGGTATTGTTGCTCCAATGCTTATCTGGCCTGTGGTGGATAAGGCCTGAAGAATACCCACTGAACCAGACGAGCTTTGTATAATACCTGTAACAATTGCACCTACCAATACACCTAATATCGGATTTGAGAAAAGCAGAAATAGGTTTGCGAATCCTTCCATCTGGCTCAGCGGTTTAACTGCGGCCGACATAGCCTCCATTCCATAAATCAATGTGGCAAATCCAAGTAATATTAAACCTATATCATTTTTCTTTTTATTTTTAAGAAACATATAAAAGACAATGCCAATAAGAGCAAGAATAGGAGTAAAAGAAGTAGGTTTTAGTAATTGTATAAAAATATTGTTACCTTGAATTCCAGCTAAGCTTAAAAGCCATGCAGTTACTGTAGTACCCACATTGGCTCCCATGATAACATGGAGAGCTTGTTTTAAGGTCATGATCCCGGAATTCACAAACCCAATTACCATTACGGTAGTTGCAGAGGAGCTTTGTATAATAGCGGTAACGGCTAATCCCATCAAAAAACCGTTAAGTTTTTTGGATGTTAGCCTTTCCAGAAATCCTTTGAGTTTGTTGCCTGCACTTTTTTCAAGGCCTGTCCCCATTAAACTCATGCCAAAAAGGAACAGGGCCAATCCGCCTATTAACTCTAAGATGCCAAAAATATCCATAATGCCCACCTATATATAGTCATAATTCGACAAAATTATAACACATGAATCTGGTAAAAGTAAAACCCTTTATTAAAAAAAGATTATGTAGTAATCCCTGAGATGTTGATTTAATAGATAAAATCTGAAGATTCGCTTATTGAACCATCAATTGCATTTACATAGACATCAGTAATAAAACTATCCTTAAAGTATGCTTCGAAAAGATAATATACTTTAGAACCATCAATCTTAGTGGAATATAGATATGTTTCTATATCTTCCTCGTTAAGAGATTTTATAAGATCAATATCATTATTTTCAGACAAAATCCATTCTAAAAATTTGCCTTCAGCCTCCTGAACAGTAAGATATTTTCTTCCATCCTGTAGAATAATCTCCAATGAGCTGTAGGGACAATGAATCCATATTGTGCCATCAGATGCTTTTGTGAACTCAGGGGAATCCCCCCCGGGCCAATCAACAGTAATTACGATTTCGCTATCAAAAAAGTCTTGAAGCACAGATGTAACTTCATTAATTGTTTTTAAATATTCTGTTTCAAGAAGCGGTTTTTTATACATTAAAGAACAGTATACATATTTATTTTCATCACCATAGAATTCAATCTCACTGGATAACTGAATCGATACACCCTCCTTAAGAGAATTGAGTCTGTCGTTAATTTCCTCCTGCGCTGTATATCCCGTTACACTGCTATTTGTAAGAGTTCCCCAATCATACTCCCTTTCATTTATAGTATATGTCTTTCCGTTGCTCGGATATTGCAGAATGTTCTCATAATCTACATAAACAGATGGATACGGACATAACTCACCAATAAATTCACAATTCTTTATATCTACTTCCTGACAATCATTGAATCTTAATCCTTCATCATCACGATTGTAAAACTTACAGTTATCTAATAGTATTCTTCTGCTCATTGCTATATCAATCAGGTCCTCTGAGCAATCAAGAAAAGTGGAATCCTTTATTATCAGATTGGCATCGTCAAACCCTATAATGCCATACATACCACAACCAAATAGCGTACAATTTTTTATAGTAATACCCTGACATTTATTTAAGTACAAAACCGAACCCGAACAGAGTTCATCAGCCCTTGGAACATGACCAAGATAAAGATTAATTAAGGTAATACCCTTACAGTTTTCTATTTCTAATACATCCTTGTAAATATCACTGGTGATAAACTTAACCTGCTCATCACCTACACCTTCCAAAGTTACATTTTTGAGGTCTTTCAATACCGGCTCAAAGCCCCCCATATAATGAGTATTATAAAGGTCATAATCACCCGGCATAAGTAAAAAATGCTTGTCAGATTCGAGATAATAGATAAGCTCTTGGGCATTATGTACCGTAATTGTTTTTCCATCCTCACTTATAATAGTTGTATCTTCAAAGGGAGACTTTTCAACTGTATCGGGATCCTGAGTTTCTACCGGGGGCTCAGTATTTACTGTTTCTATCGGTTCTGGCGAAGTGTCAGGGGTATCCTCTACACCTTGATACCTTCCACATGAAGTAAATAACAGTAATATAATAAGTACAAATAGCACCAATAAGCGTTGTTTCATTGCTCATATCCCCTATCTCTTTACAATAATTTACTTCTATTATAAGTTAATACTCAGGAAAAATCTATATTTATACAGATTTATACAGGAAAAAAGAGCTTGATGCCCACATTTTGTAATCAATTAATCGGCATAATATTATAACTACTCCACTCTGTATTGATTCTTTTTCGCCGGAATATATGCTGCACTCTTTAAGGAATTAGCAAAATTCGGTATAATATTATTCAAAGGAACAAATATTAAAATATTTTGGAGTTACATAATTATGAAACGATCTGAGATCAATCATGTTTTACGAGAAGCTGAAGCCTTTATAAAGACCATGGGCTTTAATCTTCCACCCTTTGCATTCTGGCCCCCCGAGAAATGGAATGAAGCCGGGCACGAATATGATGAAATCCGGGATAACATGTTGGGATGGGACATCACAGATTATGGGCATGGCAGATTTGATGAAATCGGGTTAATACTTTTTACCCTAAGGAATGGAAATCAACATAATAGAAAATATAAAAAGCCCTATGCAGAGAAATTATTAATTTCAAAAGAAAATCAGATTTGCCCTAATCATTTTCATCACAACAAAATGGAGGATATTATTAATCGTGGCGGTGGTAATCTAATGGTTCAGGTCTGGAACTCCGATAAGAATGGAGCACTTTTAGACACTCCCGTTACAGTTAATATGGACGGATGCATATCCACTGTTCCTGCTGCCTCTGTCCTGCGTCTTACTCCCGGCATGAGTATTACCCTACCGCAAGGTCAATATCATTCCTTCTGGGCAGAAAAAGGACATGGCCCGGTTCTGATTGGCGAGGTGTCTATGGTAAACGATGATAATACCGATAATCACTTTTACGAGAAACAAGGGCGCTTTCCCGTAATTGTTGAGGACGAGCCTCCCCTTTACCTTCTTTGCAATGAATATCCAAAGGCTATAGGGTGATTAATATGACAAATAAATTTGATGTAACGACTTTAGGAGAGATTCTGATTGATTTTACTGAATCCGACAAATCTGATGCAGGCATGCGTCTTTTTGAGCAAAATCCGGGCGGTGCCGTTGCAAATGTTGCCTGTCAAGTTGCCAGGCTTGGAAAGAAATCTGCTTTCATCGGGAAAACCGGAAATGACATGCATGGCATATTCCTCGCCAAAACCCTAGAAAATATAGGGGTGGATACAAGGGGAATGGTCATGGCAGATGATGTGTTTACTACTCTGGCTTTTGTATCCATTTCATCTGATGGAGAACGCAGCTTTAGCTTTGCAAGAAAGCCGGGAGCCGACACAATGCTTCATCCATCAGAGGTAAGTACCGAAATTCTACATAACACAAGAATTCTTCATGTTGGATCTCTTTCATTAACTGATGAACCGGCTAGGAGTGCTACTCATTATGCCATAAACGAAGCTAAAAAAATGGACGCAATAATTTCATATGATCCAAATTATCGTGATTCTCTGTGGACAAGCCGTGAGACTGCAATCGAGCAAATGCGTTCAATCCTTCCTCTAGCGGATATAATAAAAATCTCAGACGAGGAAACAGAGCTTCTTACCGATATACAAAAGCCCCAGGACGCTGCTGCCAAGTTAATTGATATGGGCGTTTCCTGCGTGGTTGTTACCTTGGGCAAGGAGGGTGCCCTTGTTTGTACAAAAGAAGGTATGAGCAGAGTACCTGCCTTTGAAGGCCGGGTTGTTGATACCACAGGTGCTGGGGATTCCTTTTGGGGAGCATTTTTATATTGTATGGCAGACAGTGCTCTGAAGCCTCATGAGCTGACATTGTCAAAGGCTTCCGCCTTTGCCCACTTTGCAAATGCGGCGGCCAGTATCTGTATAAGCCGCAGAGGTGCTATTCCGGCCTTGCCCTCTTTGGAGGAAATAGTTAAAATATTGAATTGATTAGTTTGATTTCAAAAGTAATGATTAATAAAAATAAAACTAAAGGAGTTATCTAAAATGAATATATGGCATGATATTTGCCCCACGCGCATTACTCCCGAAGATTTCTATGCAGTAGTTGAAATTGAAAAGGGGTCCAAAACTAAATATGAGCTGGATAAGGAAACCGGGATGCTCGTCCTTGACCGTATCCTTTATACCTCAACCCACTATCCAGCGAACTATGGATTTATCCCCCGAACATACGGGGACGACAATGACCCTCTGGATGTATTAATACTTTGCTCTCAGCCTATTGTTCCTATGACTCTTGTAAGGTGCTACCCTATAGGAGTATTCTCCATGATTGATAATGGAAGAAAGGATTCAAAAATTATAGCCATTCCATTTAGCGATCCAAGCTATAACGACTATAAGGATGTGTCCGATCTTCCTAAGCATATCTCCCTTGAAATGACTCACTTTTTCAGCGTATACAAGGAACTAGAAGAGGTGGAGACCGAAGTAACCGAGGTTAAAGGCCGTAAAAAAGCCATCTCAACAATTAAGAAGGAAATTGATAAATATAACGAAAAGTTTTGTAAATAGCAGCGAGGCAGGGGCGGTTCTGTGTCTTATTGTGGGGCGGGACACGCCCCTGTTTTTATTTCAATGAAATATAGATGTGTATTTCAGCGTTTTCCATATCTCCACCGGGCTGATATTCTTCAAAATCACAGGTGAATTTTCTGTCCAGGTTCATAGACCAAAGCTTCATCCAAAACTCGGCTACAGCCTTTTGCACATGTCCATGAACAATAAATTTAGCGTATTTTCCCGAAGGTATTATTTCTGAATCTGTGTTTTCGGGCAGACTTGTGGTGTCTTCAACTTCACAGCAGACCATGACATCGTATTCACCCATTTACCCCGGTCGTGTCCGGTGATGTCTTGTTCTTTCTCGTCTGCAATACCAAAAAGACGACATAATAAAAAGCCGTATTACTACGACATAGTTACTTTTTTCGTTTCTTTTTTCCTGCTCTGATCATAAAAAAAAGACCTTAACCCAGGTCTTAAGGGAGATAGTTGGATCACCTAACCAAACACAGCTAACATAATAGGAGATGAAACTAAAAGGGCTATCGAATAGCTCTTTTTTTTATGCATTTTTATAAAGGTGGTGCGAAAAGTAGGTGCTAAATCAAAAAACGAGTTTCAACAAAACTGTTAAAACCCGTTCTTGGTGCGGATAAAGGGACTTGAACCCCCACGGTTTCCCGCTAGATCCTAAATCTAGTGCGTCTGCCAATTCCGCCATATCCGCATGTGGTACTTTGCAATTATAGCAACGATTTCAGCCTTTGTCAAGCAGAAACGCAAGAGGATTTGGGGGATAAAGTTGGTGTCTTTATTCATGTTTCTCGCTGTTTGAGAAGAATAGCTGCAGCTTGTTCAAAGATGGTCTCATGCATGTGATTAGAACAGGCCCCTGACCAGGATTTAGACCGGTTGTTCTTTTACATAATAGTAGAAACAGTACTTACAATATCGTTAGTTGGCCATATTAAAATTTTCCTCAATAGATAAGGCCGCTAACTTATGGTAGAATTCCTGATTTACTATAAATAGTTTTCCGTTGATCATTACCTGATCAGGTTCAATATCTGTACTTAATTGCGGGTCATATACGTACATTTGGGTGAGACTTCATTTTTCAGCTCTTAAATCGCTGATGTTTATAATATCAAGATCCTCCGACTTCTTCCCCGTCTTAAGGCAGTGTAACACTGCATATGCCGTATCCATACTGGTTATGCAAGGAATTGAGCTTTCTACAGCCTTTCTCCTTATTCTGAAGCCATCCCTGTGGGAGTCTCTTCCCTTGGTAGGAGTGTTTACTATAAGCTTTATCTTCCCTTGCTCCATAAGATCTATAATATTAGGAGATCCCTCATCGAGCTTTTTAACACTGTTTGTGGCTATTGCATGCTGATTCAGATAAAGAGCCGTCTTACCTGTAGCATACAGGGTATAACCTAATCTTTCGAATCCGTCTGCTAAATCTATTAGCTCTGGTTTATCAGCATCCCTCACAGTAAAGAGGATTCCACTGCCCGGCTCCGGAAATTCAAAACCTGATGCCACAAGACCTTTTAATGTAGCCTCATGAAGATTTCTGGCAACTCCCAACACCTCTCCCGTTGACTTCATCTCAGGGCCCAAGCCTGTATCAACATCATGCAGTTTTTCAAAGGAGAAGACAGGAACCTTTACTGCCACAAAATCTCTTTCATTGTACAGGCCTGTTCCATAGGGGAAATCCGATAGCTTTCTACCCATCATAATACGTGTTGCCATTTTAACCAGAGGAATCCCCGTCACCTTGCTGATATAAGGCACGGTGCGACTAGAGCGTGGATTAACCTCTATTACATATATTTCATCATTGAATAAAACATATTGGATATTAACTATACCCACTACCTCAAGGGCCTTTGCTAATTTTTCAGTATAATTAATTATTTTCTCTTTAATTTTAAAGGAAAGATTCTGAGGCGGATACATGGAAATACTGTCACCTGAGTGGACTCCTGCTCTCTCCAGGTGCTCCATAATACCGGGGATAAATATGTTTTCTCCATCGCAAATTGCGTCTACCTCAAGCTCTGTTCCCATAAGATATTTGTCAATAAGAATGGGGTGCTCCTGCTCCTCGCGATTAATAATCTCCATGAATTCCACTATATCCTTATCGTTATACGCAATCTCCATGCCCTTACCACCAAGAACATAGGATGGACGGACCAGAACAGGATATCCGAGGCTATTAGCAGCCTCTATGGCTTCGTCAAGCGTTCTGATGGTGGTTCCTTTAGGTCTGGGTATTTTGAGTTCTTCAAGGATAGCGTCAAATTTCTCCTTGTCCTCTGCTGCATCAACATTCTTAGCTGCTGTGCCAAAAATATTAACACCAGCATCATTCAAAGGATTGGTAAGCTTAATAGCGGTTTGTCCACCGAACTGAGCAATTACTCCTTCAGGCTTCTCAAGCTCAATAATCTCCTCAACATCCTCAGGGGTTAAGGGTTCAAAATAGAGTCTGTCTGATGTATCAAAGTCGGTGGATACCGTCTCAGGATTGTTGTTAATTATAATAGTCTCATATCCCTCATCCTTAAGTCCCCAGACACAGTGTACCGAGCAATAGTCAAACTCTATTCCCTGGCCTATACGGATGGGTCCTGAGCCTAATACTATAACTTTCTTTTTATTGGTTGGCACTGACTCCGAGTATTCATCATATGTTGAGTAATAATATGGCGTCTCTGCCTCAAATTCTGCCGCACAGGTGTCAACCATCTTATATGAAGGTCTTATCCCCCATTTGATTCTAAGCTCCTTAATGTTCTTTTTAGAGGCCTTTACGTACTTACCTATTACCTCATCTAAAAAGGCCATCTTCTTACACTTTAGAAGTGTTTCTTTATCAAGGGTATCTAAACCGAGTGTTTTTAAGTGTTCCTCCATTCTGACAATATTTCTGAACTTATTGAGGAACCACATATCAATTTCTGTTATTTCATTAATATCCTCAAGGGTAATACCCCTTCTGATAGCCTCTGCTATTACCAGCAGACGGTTATCATCTATGTCGTGCAGCGCCTTTCTGAGGACTGCATCCTCCATCTCTTTAAAATGTGGTGTCTCTAATGTTTTAATTCCAAGCTCCAGGGAGCGAAGAGCCTTAACCAGTGCTCCTTCAAAGCTGTTACTTATAGCCATAACCTCGCCTGTAGCTTTCATCTGTGTTCCAAGGGTACGCTTAGCCTTGACAAATTTGTCAAAGGGCCATTTGGGTATCTTAACCACACAGTAGTCGAGAGCTGGCTCGAAACATGCATAGGTCTTTCCTGTTACAGCATTCTTGATCTCATCAAGTCCATAGCCTATTGCTATCTTTGTTGCTACCCGGGCTATAGGATAGCCGGTTGCTTTAGACGCTAAGGCTGATGAACGGCTTAAGCGGGGATTTACCTCAATAACAGCGTATTCAAAGCTATTGGGATGAAGGGCAAACTGACAATTGCACCCTCCTTCAATTTTCAAGGCTGTAATAATATTTAAGGCAGCGGATCTTAGCATCTGGTATTCCTTTTCACCTAAGGTCTGTGTAGGGGCAACAACAATACTGTCCCCTGTATGAACACCCACAGGATCAATGTTCTCCATGCTGCATATGGTGATTACGTTTCCCTTAGAATCACCCATAACCTCGAATTCGATTTCCTTCCAGCCCGCTATACACTTTTCTATCAAAACCTGATGTACCCGGCTTAAACGAAGGCCATTTGAGCCAATCTCCCTTAGCTGCTCCTCATTATATGCAATACCGCCACCGGTTCCCCCTAAGGTGTAGGCAGGCCTTACCACGACTGGATAACCGATTTCCTCAGTAAAATCCAGTGCGTCCTGTAGGGTATTAACCACCTTACTGGGAATACAGGGTTCACCTATAGATTCCATGGTATCTTTGAAGGATTGACGGTCTTCTGCCATTTGTATGGCATCAACCTTTGTACCTAACAGTTCTACGCCTTCCTGCTCCAGAAAGCCTGACTCAGCCAATTCTACTGCCAGGTTCAAACCCGTTTGACCGCCTAATGTTGGCAGGATGCTATCTGGCCTTTCCTTTAGTATAATCTTCTTAATAATTTCAGCTTTAAGAGGTTCTATATACACCTTATCCGCAATTTCGGGATCGGTCATAATAGTGGCTGGATTGCTGTTAATAAGAACAGTCTCTATTCCTTCCTCCTTCAGAGCCTGACATGCCTGGGTTCCGGCATAATCAAACTCCGCTGCTTGTCCTATTACAATAGGCCCTGAGCCTATAACCAATACTCGTTTTATATCTTGTCTTCTGGGCATTACTTTTGAACCTCCTGATTGGGTGAAAACTAAATTAAAGAGAATCTTCATTCATAAGAGCGATAAACCTGTCAAATATAAATTCTGTATCATTTGGACCGGGAGAAGCCTCAGGGTGGAATTGAACAGTTATAGTGGGGGTATCCAAATACTTAATTCCCTCAACCGTTCTATCATTAATATTAACATGGCTTATTTCTGCTTTGCTTAAATACAGTGAATCCGGAGCCACAACGTAGCCATGTCCCTGTGATGTTATATATGTTCTGTCCTTTATAATATCCTTAACAGGATAATTCCCGCCGTGATGACCGTGCTTCATCTTAACTGTATCGGCTCCATAGGCACGGGCAGCCAACAGATGACCTAAGCATATTCCTAATATCGGTTTCTTCCCCAACAGTCCCTTTATTACTTCCACCTGTTTACTACAGTCCTCAGGGTTTCCTGGGCCATTTGACAATACTATTCCATTGGGATTTACAGCTAAAATATCATCTGCTACGGTGTCTGCAGGGAAAACATATATATCGCAATCACGCTTTTGTAAGCATTTTACTATGCTCTTTTTTAGACCATAGTCAATTATTGCAACCTTTTTTCCCGCTCCTTCATAATGCTTGACTTCTTTTGATGTGACCATATCAACAGGATTAACAAGCTTATGAGACTTAACCTTATCAAACCAGTCCTCTAATTTAAAATCAGATTGGGTTGAAATAATCCCGTTCATTGTACCCTTATCTCTGAGTATTCTGGTTAAGGCCCTGGTATCAATCCCCTGAATGCCGATAATACTATTCTTTTTGAGATATTCATCAAGTGTTCCCTGGCATCTAAAATTGCTCGGTTCATTACACAGCTCTCTGACTATAAAGCCCTTAAGATGTATTTTGTCTGATTCCGTGTTCTCGGGATTTACGCCGTAGTTTCCAACTATGGGATAGGTCAGAGCCACCAGTTGCCCCACAAATGAGGGGTCGGATAAAACCTCCTGATAGCCGGTCATTCCTGTACTAAACACAATCTCTCCAATGCATGTACCTTGTGCACCTATTGACTCACCATGGAACATGGTTCCATCTTCCAACGCTAAAACAGCCTTCATAAAGATTCCCTTTCCTTATTTATATCATCCCGCATACGCTCTGCTTCACTCCTTGCAGCTTCTGCAAACTGCTCTTTTGAATACTTTGCTTTCCAATTCTCCAGATTGTATGCACACATAAGACTTCTTGACGCATTTATAATGGCTCCCAGGCCATCCTTATCAAAGGCCCTGGCTACATCCCTGGCTGTTCCACCCTGGGCTCCGTATCCGGGCACTAAAATCCAGGCTTTATCCATGCGCTTTCTCATTTCTTCAAGCTGCGTAGGATATGTTGCCCCCACCACTGCACCTACAGAAGAATAGCCGCATTGGCCAAGGGTTGTACTTCCCCATTCATTTACCAAATCAGCCATTGCCTCATAGATAGTACGCCCATCCTGTAGAACCAGATCCTGAAGTTGGCCTGATGAGGGGTTTGATGTTTTTACTAGCACGAATATGCCCTTCGCATCCTTTTCACATTCCTCGATAAATGGCTTGACTCCATCTATGCCCAGATAGGCATTTACGGTAAGAGCATCGGCTCCAAAGGCTTCAATATTTCTATCATTAATATCTGTTTTTCCAAGATAAGCTTTAGCATATGCCTGTGCAGTTGTGCCAATATCATTCCGTTTACCATCGGCTATAACTAAAAGACCCTTTTCTTTAGCATAAGCTACTGTTTCATAAAAGGCATTAATTCCATCAATGCCATACATTTCGTAATAAGCAAGCTGAGGCTTTACTGCTGGAATTATATCATATAATGCATCTATGAGTCTTTTGTTAAATTCAACAATACTGCCGGCCACTGCTTTTCCCGGTGCATCATAATTATTGAAATACTTATTCTTTATAGACTCGGGGATATACTCAAGCTTTGGATCCAGACCAAGTACCGAAGGGTTGTTTTTCTGTTTTATTAATTCTGTAAGCTTGTCTGAAAAGTTCATAGCTCCTCCTATAAATATCTATTTATAATCTCTACAATTTCGGGGACTGCCGTCCTAATAAGATTACAGTGTAAAGCCTTCATCAGAATAAGAGATTTTGCCGCCAACCATGGTAAGCAAAACCCTTCCCTTCACTTTAAAGCCATCAAAGGGGGAATTCTTACTCTTTGACGCAAATTTTGAGACATCCACAGTATACTCATTATCAAAATCAACCAGAATTAAATCCGCTGATTTACCGCATTTTAAGACACCCTTATCCAATTTTAACATTTTTGCAGGATTAACAGTAAGCTTATGGAGCATTTGTGAAAAGCTTAAGTATCCCGCTTCCACCAAATTGGTATAGCTAAGTGATAAAGCCGTCTCAAAGCCTACTATACCATTTGCAGCCCTTTCAAACTCAACATTTTTTTCATCACGGTGATGAGGGGCATGATCGGTTGCAATTATATCTATTGTATCGTCCCTGAGGCCCTCAATAACTGCTTCAAGATCAACTTGAGTTCTTAGGGGAGGATTCATTTTTGTATTCGTGTCATAGTCCAGACATGCCTTTTCGGTCAATGTGAAATAATGCGGACAGGTTTCAGCCGTGACCTTTATCCCACGCTTCTTTGCCTGCCTGATAATCTCAACCGAAGCCTTTGTCGATACATGAGCAATATGAACAGGAACTTTGGTATACTCAGAAAGCAGAACCTCTCTGGCTACCATTACATCCTCAGAGGATGCCGGGATACCTCTTAATCCTAATATAGTGGAGGTAACTCCCTCATTCATGCTTCCGCCGTCAGTAATGCTCAGATCCTCACAATGGGATATCACACTCAAGCCAAATTGTCCTGCGTAAATCAGGGCTTTTCTCATGACATCGCCATTCATCACAGGCTTCCCATCATCAGAAACAGCGACTATTCCGGCTTCCTTCATACTACCCATCTCTGACAGTTCTTTTCCCTCTAAGCCTTTGGTAATTGCACCAATAGGATATACATTTACAAATCCGTCCTTTTTTGCTTTCTCAATGATATATCTTACTATGCCTATGTTATCAACGGTCGGACTGGTGTTGGGCATACATGCAATTGAAGTAAAACCACCTTTTGCAGCACTTTTTGTTCCGGTTACAATATCTTCCTTGTATTCAAAGCCCGGATCCCTTAAATGGCAATGGGCGTCTATAAGGCCAGGCAAAACATAAAGACCTTTGGCATCTATAATTCTATCTGCCTCCCATTTAATATCCTTCTGAGCATCGATAATAATACCATCATCAACAAGAAGGCTCATTCCCTCTTCAATTTGGCCATCTAAAAACACCTTGCCATTAATAATCAAAGTTCTCATAGCTCATCCCTCCCTATAAGCAAATAAAGCAATGCCATCCTCACAGCTACACCATTGGTAACCTGCTTATTAATTACAGAGTTGTCGGCATCAATTAAGGAGGAGGTCATTTCCAGGCCTCTGTTTACAGGTCCCGGGTGCATAAAAAGAACATTTTTTTTGGTCCCCTTGATATTATCAGGATTTAATCCGAAGAATTTTGAATATTCATTACTGGTGGGGAACAAAGCGTTCTTTTGCCTTTCGAGCTGAATTCTCAATGCCATTACTACATCACAGTCTTTAGTTGCATCCTCTATAGTTGGACAAATCTTTACTCCTAACTCTTCAATTCCCACCGGCATTAAGGTAGACGGTGCATATATTTGTACCTTTGCACCCATTTTATTCAGGCCGATAATATTACTTCTGGCAACGCGGCTATGATAGATGTCACCTATTATTGCTACCTTAAGTCCCTTTAAAGATCCAAACTCCTCTATCATGGTAAGCATATCAAGCAGTGCCTGGGTGGGATGCTCGTGCATGCCATCACCTGCATTAATAACTGATGCCTTTATATTTTTAGCGAGGAGATTAGGAGCGCCTGACTGGTTATGGCGCATAATAACAATGTCAGTACCCATAGCATCAAGGGTTTTACCGGTATCGATCAGGGTTTCTCCTTTAGCTACACTGCTTGAATTTACAGAAACGTTAACTGCCTGGGCACCCATGTATTTGGCGGCCAGTTCAAAGGATACCCGCGTGCGTGTGCTGTTTTCATAAAAAAGGCTTACTACCGACCTTCCCTGAAGATAGTTTACTTTCTTCATAGAGCTAAGAACAATTTTCTTCATATCTTTGGCCGTGTCCAATATATAATTGATTTCATCAGCACCAAGATGATATAAGCCCAGTAAATCCTTGGATCTAAGCTTCATAATCTATTTCACTCCCTATGACTACTTTTCGTATCCTCAAAAAGTTCTTATTGCTTTTAATAATTCTTGTTGAACTCTTAAACTCTTGGAGCAGGATTATTAGCCCCGGTCATAAAAAAATAGTAAGACCGTTGTCTTACTATTTGTAAAAGCAATAATTAACTTGCAATGATTCAATTGTTATGGAAAAGGGAATAAGTGACCCGGTGTTAATCCTGTTAAAAGAGTTCGTCTTTAGTTTTTCCACCATTAAGTACACCATGTTCCTTCCCTCTCAAAGTTATTTTCAAATTATATTACCATAGTATAATAAACTTGTCCATAAGTATTTTGATAAAATACGATATATTTGAGGGAGATTCCATTTGCTAAAAATACCAATAAAAACGCAGATTGCCCCAAGAACAAATGGAAAGTTTTTGAGGCAATCAAATAATTCAATTCTTATTTAAAAAAACATAGCCGTCCTAGAAAGGAAATTCCCCATATATAGATGGAAGGTTTTCAATAATATCAAGAATGTAATCGCGCAATAACAGGAATATAACAAATCCAACTACTATAATAATACCAGCCATTATTAGTGTTGCCTTTGAATAATTCTTTAATGAACGGGCTTTGGGCTTTCCAAAGGCCCAAAGAAACAACATAACTACATAGATTAAAGATAACGCTGGCAGTATAAGTCCTTCGACAGTAATGTTATCCAGATTGAAGAAGGGAGAAACCAGGGAGCCCACAGTATATATGACCCCTGCAGTGAATGGTATAATATTAATAATAATAATAATAAGCCATGTAATAAAGGATACGGTCTTGCTCTGCTTTTTATCAACAACTGGTTCCGATGAAACAGCAACAGGTTGGGTTGATTGTGCCGTACTCTTGAAATCTTCCGGTGCAACAGCTTGTGGTATAGTGTTTTCTGGCTTAGGCTCTGTTTTAGGTACGGGCTGTGGCTGTGGTTCAGGTTGTGATTCAGGCTGTAACACAGGTTCAGGTCTTGTTTCTGCAGCTTCCTGCTCCGCTGCTGGCTGAGGCTCGGTATTTACGTCTGCCACAGCATTGTCTTCGGTATTATTTTCCAATAGGGCTTCAGTGGCAGCATCTATATCTTCAAGTTTTGCACCACAGTTGTTACAGAAAACATGTTCATCGGAAAACGACTGATCACAATTCTTACAATACATATAACCCCTCCAGTTCGACCTCAATGGCCATTAATAATAATGACATGAAAATTCTGCATGGTTTCATAAAAATTGTAACTATAATTATATTAAAAGTCAAGACAAAGGCTTAAGCAATGTATTTATTACCTAACGGGTATAGCCTGTGTTCTTCTTGCCGTAATAGTAGGTTATCTCATAGTTAATACAAGTCCCACTTTTTGTTTATTGTTTCAGGCCCATCATCTATGTTAATTTATAATAGTAAGATACATTTGGAGGGACATTAAATGAACGAAAAAAAATACATGCATCGTCTACGAAAATTTGCGAAGCGAGCTGACGAAAGATTTACAGAACTCGAAAAACCAAGCAAAATCCTTATAAAGCTAGGCTTCATTGTTTTATTTATCCTTACATTAGCCGCTTTGTGTCTTTCTGTAGCTTACATAACCGGCGCTATAGACTTAAATGAACGGGTTGAATATATTAAGTGGATTGTTCTATACTCTTGTAGATTCTGGGTGGTTACAATAATCGGAGCCCTTATATTGGACATATTACTTAAAAGGAATTAACGACTGAAACGCATCTATCTGGTCTAAAACTATTAAGGCACCCTTATGAGGGTGCCTTTAATTAATCTTCTGAAAAACTGTCAAAGTATCCTTGAATATGAATAATCGGTGTTCCCTTATCTCCACTGCCGGAGGTTAAGTCACACAAAGATCCTATTAAATCAGTAAGCCTTCTGGGCGTGGTTCCTTGGGCTTCGATAGCATCAGCATCAACGGAATTACCTTTTTTATCCTGGATGTATCCCGATACTGCTTTTTTTAATGCTTCTCCACTAAGGTCAGAGAAATTGTTATCGGCTAGATACTTCAACTTGATCTCACTTGGTGTACCCTTAAGGCCTTCAGTATATCCCGGAGAAACCACAGGGTCAGCCAATTCCCATATCTTCCCTACAGGGTCCTTAAAAGCACCGTCTCCATAAACCATGACTTCAACTTTTTTCCCAGTTTTTTGGAGTATTAAAGCCTGGATATTATGAACCAAGGTCTGACAATCTCTAGGGAAAAGCTTAACCGTATCCTCTGTCGATTTATTAGATCCTAGAAGACCATAATGCTCATTATAGCCACTGCCGTCAACAGGTGACGAAAGTATGTCGTCAAGAGTATATACCTTGTCAGCCCCATTCTCAGTTAATATTCTCTTTGTTCTGTTTCTTGAGTGAATATCACAGGCTAAAATATTTTTTGTATAATTGAGGATAGTCTTTGGATTATTTGCAAAGATTATTTCATAATCGCAATCATACTCTTTAATGATGGATTTGTATAACTCAACATAATCCACTCCGGTGAAGGTATGTTTACAGTATCCGAAAAACTCCCGGTATTGCTCTTCTGTTAAAACATCCACCCATGGATTAATGCCCTTTTCATCTATTAAATCCATATCAATGAGATGATTACCCACTTCATCAGCCGGATAGCTAAGCATAAGGACTATTTTTTTTGCTCCCTTTGCAATCCCTTTTAAGCACACTTCAAAGCGGTTACGGCTTAAAATTGGAAACACCAGTCCAATAGTATCGTCCCCAAATTTATTATGTATGTCCTTTGCTATTGAGTCAATGTGAGCGTAATTCCCTTGAGCGCGTGCAACAACTGATTCAGTTATAGCCACGATATCCTTATCTCTGACTGGAAAGCCCTCAAGCTCTGACGCTTTCAACACGGTCTCGCAAACTATTTGGGCAACATCATCGCCTTGCATGAAAATTGGTGCACGAAGGCCTCTGGAGACTGTGCCTATGATTCTTTCCATATATTTTTTCCCTCCATCACTTAGTACATTAGTAATTATACAGATAAACCGTGTAGAAGTAAAATAGAAAGCTTGGTAAACAGGGACTGGTCGATTATAACCAGTCCATTAAAAAATACCTCAAGTTTAACTACTTCATGGTTAAATACTCTAATTTGGGTACAACCTCAATCCATGTTTGTCCTCTGTTCAATACCAAAGGCTTTCCATTCTCTGTCGTATACTGTGTTTGTGCATCTCTGGCTGATTTTGACCACTCGATTGGAATAGCCTTTCCGCCTGTAATATAATAGCCCTCGCCCTTACCTATATTTAACAGGTTTCTTCTGCCATAGGCATCCCCCTCTATTAAAGGGCTTGATATTTTCAGCACTATTATATTTGTGGTTTTGATTTGCTCTTCTGTATTGCGGTCTATATGCACCTTACCAATTCTTGATCTTAAATAGACCTTTTCATTCTCATCATATATATAGCCACAGGTACTGTCATTGCCGGAAGAAAACTGAATAAAAACATCTGTTGCATCAGTACCATCTGGTACTATAAACTCATCATGGTAGGAAAAATGGAAGGATACCTTAGATTCTTCACGGTATTTTTTATCAGAAACAAATTTTTCAATTCTTTCTCTTGAAGTATAAGAATCCTGCCAATTGTTTATATCTTTTGTCAGGTCCCAAAAGGCAGAAGAGTGAACCTGATAATCAATGTTCTGTATTTTCAATTTAGGAATATCTCTGTAGGCATAGGTGCTGCCCCCCGCATGAGTATATATTGCATCGTGCTCCAGAACATAATCCAGAAAATAATGGCGCGAGCTTCTTACCGGTCCCACCATTTCAGGTAATGTATCCCAAAACACAGCCATATAGCGTGTAATATTATACTCAGTCAGAATTTCATATACTAATTGTGCCTGAGCAATTCCTCCCTGGGGCAAAACCCGGTCACCCTGATTATCAATCATGACGGCCACAGGTCGCTTTGATGAATCAGGAACAACAAAATCCGGATTAAAAATTACAGGGGTCGGTTCGGGTGTTGGTGTCGATTCCGGGGTTGCTGTTGGAGTAGGGGTATCTGCAGCAGTTGGTTCTTCTTGATTTCCACAACTACACAAAAACAAAAATAAACCACATAAAAATAGTAACAAAACCTTTTTCTTTTTCATTGCCTTTATGTTCACCTCATTTTTCTTTTGTAATAATCGGGTAAAGCAACTTGCTGTCAGGCAATACCTGTGAAAGCTTATTATTAACAAAAGTCAAAGGCTAAAATATGTACTGCAGCTAAAAGCTAGATAACAGCAAAGAGTATGAAGATCAAGGGTAACAAAAAAAGCTGTCACCCTTTGTTCAATTAATTCTTTAGACTATTAACGATTATTAATCCTCGTCGTCTTCTTCGTCGATTTGATCCATGAAGACTTCAAAGGCCTTTTCCAATTCGTCATCATCTTCAACAGGTATCAAGAACTCTCCGTCCTCGTTCTTATCTATTTTCATAATGATAACTTCATATGTGCACTCATGGTCTCCACAATCACATGAATCGCATCCATCGGCTTCTCCATCCAATGGTAATAATACAACGTATTCATTGTCCTCAACAAGTACTGTGTCCAGATACTCGCATTTGATTGAATCTCCTTCTTCACCAGTCAATTCAATTATTTCACGTTCGTTATCCATAATATTCTCCTCTCAAATAAAATTAGGGATATTTTATAATGAATCTAAATATCCCTGTAATATAAAAGATGCAGCTATTTGATCGAGCTTGCCCTTTTGTTTTTTCGCTTCAATACCCATATTATGCATAGCACGCTGAGCCATAACAGTCGTTAACCGTTCATCCCATGGAATTATCCTGGTCCGAGGTAATGCACTTTCAAGAAGCTGCATAAATTCACGTGTTTTGAGCTCTCTGGGCCCCACAGTTCCGTTCATATTTCTGGGAAGACCTACAACAACAGCCTCGCAATCATATGATTCAACAATTTCCTTAATTCGATTAATTGGACGATTGATGTCATTCTTCCAACTAATAGTTTCAATGGACTGTGCTGTTAAACCTAGTGGATCACTAACTGCTATTCCTATTCTAGCATCACCATAGTCTATACCTAATATACGCATAAAATGCTCCAAATATTGCTTTTGGGATTTTAAAGCAGGGATAAAATCCCTGCCTCAATAATAACTCATAAGATCTTAAAAAGCAATAAACTATTTAATTTCTATCATTGATTTTTCCCATAATTCAGGTGCTTCATATCCTAATAAATTAACAACAGTCGCAGCGATATTGGCAAGCCCATAGTCCCCCTCTGCAAAAGAATATTTCCCTTTATTCCCCTTGTCATAAATAATAAAGGGTACCTTGCTTAGGGTATGACTGGTTTTGGCCTTTATCTTGCCAAGGCTGTCAGTCTTTGCATTACCTGACTTATCTATTTCATACATTTCATCAGCATTTCCATGATCTGCTGTGACAATAAGAACTCCACCAAGCTTCTCAATTACAGGAATTAACCTGCCTAGACAAAGATCTACAGTTTCTACTGCAATTTTTGCAGCAGCATAATTACCAGTATGACCTACCATATCGCCATTTGCCAGATTAATTCTTCCAAACGTATAGTTCCCGGTATTTAAAAGCTCTATGGTTTTATCTGTTACTTGGGCCGCCTTCATCCAGGGCCTTTGCTCAAAGGGAATAATGTCAGATGGTATCTCACAGAAGGTCTCCAATACATCATCAAATTTCCCTGAGTTATTACCGTTCCAGAAATATGTCACATGCCCAAACTTTTGAGTCTCCGAAACAGCTAGCTGGCTTACTCCAGCCTCCACAAGATATTGGCTCATTGTATGCTTGATTGAAGGAGGGTTAACCAAATATCTGCTAGGAATATGAAGATCCCCATCATATTCAAGCATCCCTGCATAAGTAACCTTAGGCCATCTCTTTCTGTCGAAATGCTTAAAATCTTGTTGTTCAAAGGCTTTGGATATTTCAATAGCGCGATCTCCACGGAAATTGAAGAATATCACACTATCTCCATCCTCGATAGTACCTACAGGCTTATTATTCTCACCGATAATAAAGGGCGGAAGATCCTGATCTATAGCATTAGTCTCATTTCTAAGAGTTTCAATAGCTTCAGTAGCTGAATCAAATAATCTGCCTTCACCCAGTACATGAGTATGCCAACCTCTTTCGACCATACTCCAGTTTGCCTCATACCTGTCCATTGTAATGTTCATACGCCCGCCACCACTGGCTATTCTGGCGTCAAATTCAGAATCATTTAATTCACCCAAAAAGGCCTCAAAGGGTGTTACATATTCTAAAGCCGATGTCTCGCCAACATCACGTCCATCTAATAAAATATGAACACGGACCTTCTTTATGCCTTCCTCTTTAGCTTGAATTATCATGGCCTTAAGATGGTCAATATGTGAATGTACATTTCCATCGCTAAAAAGACCGATAAAGTGCAGTGTTGATTCATTAGAAACACAGTTAGCCTTTACCTCATTCCATCCCTTAGCATTAAACATTTCCCTGCTATTAATTGCCTCAGTAACAAGCTTTGCCCCCTGGGCATAAATCTGGCCGGCCCCTATAGCATTATGACCCACCTCGGAATTACCCATGTCATCGTCGGTAGGCAGGCCAACTGCTGTCCCGTGAGCCTTTAATAGAACATAGGGATTATCCTTCATAAGTTTATCAAGATTAGGGGTGTAGGCATCCTTAACCGCATTTCCTACTGTTGAATCGCTGATTCCGATTCCATCCATTACGACTAGTAGTATAGGTCCTTCGGCAGGAGTATAACCGTTTCTTTTTAGCATAAAACTCATACCTTTCTAAATAACTATCTGATTAAGTACATAAGTCCATAAAACCCTCCGGTAAGTACTTACCGGAGGGCATGAAAACTAATTTCAGGCGTCGTGTTTCACGATCTGTTCAAAAGCATCCAGTTTAAGGCTTGCACCACCAACTAGGCCGCCATCAATATTAGGCATGGAGAACAGTGCCTTTGCATTTCCTGCATTTACACTTCCACCATATAATATACGGGTTTTCTCAGCAACATCATTACCATACAGCTCAACTAAAAGCTGGCGGATAACCGCGCAAACCTCTTCAGCTTGCTCATCGGTTGCAGTTTTCCCAGTTCCTATGGCCCAGATAGGTTCATAAGCAATTACAAGCTTTGAAACTTCATCAGCGCTAAGACCGAGAAGAGCAATTTTTATCTGATAGCGAACATGCTCAGCAGTTACGCCCTGCTCTCTCTGGGTAAGAGTCTCGCCGCAGCAAATGATTGGAAGCATACCAGCATCCAGAATTGCTCTTGCCTTTTTGTTAATCATTTCGTTTGTTTCGCCAAAATACTCGCGTCTCTCTGAGTGTCCGATAATTACATATTCCACACCCAGCTCCTTGAGCATTGCACAGGAAACCTCTCCTGTATAGGCTCCGCTGGCTTCAAAGTGAACATTTTGTGCTGCCACTTTAATATTTGAACCCTTTGCCACTTCTGTCGCTGCAGGGATGCAAACAGATGGTACACCTATCACTACCTCTGAATTACTACCAGCAACAAGTCCCTTTAACGCATTAACAAATTCTTTTGTCTCGCCAGGTGTCTTGTTCATCTTCCAGTTTCCTGCTGCCATAATAGTACGTTTTGACATTATAAAATCCAACCTTTCATATTATTTATTTCTTTTCATTTAAAACCGCAATACCCGGGAGCTGTTTTCCTTCTAAGAATTCTAAGGATGCTCCACCTCCTGTAGAAATATGGGTAATCTTATCAGCATATCCCAATTGTTCTACAGCTGCTGCTGAGTCGCCTCCGCCAACTATTGTTGTGGCGTTGGAAGTTGCTAATGCTTCGGCAATTTTTCTTGTGCCGTTCGCGAATCTTTCCATCTCGAATACTCCCATAGGTCCGTTCCAGACTACGGTTTTAGCATTCTTAATTGCACCAGCAAACAATTCTACAGTCTTTTCACCAATATCAAGGCCCATCCAGCCATCAGGGATTTGAGTAGATGGTACTGTTTTTGCCTCAGTATTTGCATCAAACTCTTTACCCACCACATTATCAACTGGAAGAAGAAGATTTACATTCTTTTCCTTAGCCTTTGCCAATAAAGACTTAGCCAACTCAAGCTTATCCAGTTCGCAAAGTGAAGTTCCTACTTCATAGCCCTGTGCCTTAAAGAAAGTATAAGCCATTCCTCCGCCAATAATTAATGTATCAACCTTATCCAAAAGATTTTCGATGACACTGATTTTATCCGAAACCTTAGCTCCACCTAAAATAGCAACAAAAGGTCTTTCAGGGTCATCAAGGGCTCTGCCCATAACATCCAGTTCTTTTTTAATTAAATATCCACAGGCTGATGGCAGGTAATCTGCTAAACCTGCGGTGGAAGCATGTGCTCTGTGAGCTGTACCAAATGCATCATTTACATAGATGTCCGCAAGACTTGCAAGTTCTTTTGCAAATTCAGGATCATTCTTTGTCTCTTCCTTGTGGAAGCGGACATTCTCCAGCATAAGTATTTCGCCCTCTTTAAGAACAGCTGCTTTAGCCTTTGCATCTTCGCCGATAACATCAGCAGCTAGTATAACCTCTTTGCCCAATAGCTTGCTTAAATGATCAGCTGCAGGCTTCATGCTGAATTTAGCCTCAAAGCCATTCTTCGGTCTTCCAAGATGAGAAACAAGAATAAGCTTTCCACCGTTTTCAATAACATACTTAATTGTAGGAAGAGCACCAACGATACGCTTATCATCAGTGATGTTTCCCTCTGCATCCAGGGGAACATTGAAATCAACACGAACTATGACGCGTTTGCCTTTAACATCCATATCTGAAATGGTCATTTTATTCTTCATACTCATAAAAACAGCTCCTTTATACGATTATTCGCTACGAATTGACTGAATAATTGGTTATAGCCTTATTATTTTACCCTATTTATACATAGGGTTTCAATAAATAATGCTAATTTGTATGTTGTTTTGTTATACAATAATAGAACTATATGGTTTATAAGCAAACTTTAACAAAGAGCGACCGGAAAGGCCGCTCTTTGATACTATTTCCAACTATTTAGTTATTATTTATTATCAACTGAAGCCATATATGCAATGAGGTCAACTATCTTATTTGAATAACCCCACTCGTTATCATACCAGGCAACTAACTTAACAAAGTTAGGATTCAAGGAGATACCAGCTTTTGCATCAAAAATGGATGTGCGGGGATCTGAAATAAAGTCAGAGGAAACTACTGCATCCTCAGTATAACCTAAGACTCCCTTCATCTCATTTTCAGAAGCTTCTTTCATTGCTGCACAGATTTCTTCATAGGTAGCAGCTTTTTCAAGACGGCAGGTTAAGTCTACTACAGAAACATCAAGGGTAGGTACTCTGAAGGACATACCTGTTAATTTTCCGTTAAGTGTAGGAATAACCTTACCAACAGCTTTAGCAGCACCTGTTGATGAAGGAATAATATTACCAGAAGCAGCACGGCCACCTCTCCAATCCTTCTTTGAAGGACCATCAACAGTCTTCTGAGTAGCTGTGGTAGCGTGAACGGTTGTCATCAGACCTTCAACAAGTCCGAATTTATCATTGATAACCTTTGCCAAAGGAGCAAGACAGTTTGTTGTACAAGAAGCGTTTGAAACAACCTTCATGTCCTTTGTATATGTTTCATTGTTAACACCCATAACAAACATAGGAGCGTCAGCTGATGGAGCAGAAATAACTACCTTCTTAGCTCCGCCCTTAAAGTGTGCACTGGCCTTTTCAGTGGTTGTAAATACGCCTGTAGACTCGATAATATACTCAGCACCACATTCGCTCCATGGAATCTCCTCGGGAGCCATGCTAGCATATACGCTAATCTCCTTGCCATTAACAACAAGCTTGCCGTCCTTATCAGCAATCTCACCTTTAAATTGGCCATGTACTGTATCATACTTAAGCATATACTTCATGTAGTCAAGATCAATAAATGGATCGTTGATTCCTACCACTTCTACGTTAGGATTTTCGACAGCAGCTCTGAATGCAAGACGGCCAATCCTGCCAAAACCATTAATACCAACTTTTACTGCCATAGTTTCTTACCTCCAAAATATTAAATATTGAAAATTGTTAACAAAATCACAAATTCCACAAGTAATTTTATAATAATTATAAACCTTTTTCAAGGATTTTAACAAAATTCATTTGCCAGGCTATTATATTAATACAAAATGTCTTATTTTAAGCAGCTTTGACGCATGCTCTCATATATCAGTATTGAAGCAGCTGCAGCCGCATTTAAAGATTCAGCCCTACTATTCATTGGGATCATGATGGTTGAATCTGCAAGTCCCAAAAGCTTGTCGCTTATTCCATTCGCCTCGTTACCAATTACAATAACAATATTATTCGCCAGATTAACCTTCCAGCAGGGCTCTGATTTTCTGGTATGTGCAGCAGCTATTGACAGACCCTTCTCTTTTGCTATTCTCAGTGTGCCGTAAAAATCATGGACCTCAATAACGGGCAGATGGAACACCGCTCCCATAGTTGAACGGATAACCTTAGGATTATATATATCAGCGCTGTCTCTTGAAACAATAACGGCGTCAAATCCGCAGGCATCCGAGGTTCTAATGATAGTTCCAATGTTTCCGGGGTCCTGTAAATTCTCAAGAGCTATAATGCGGCTCGCCCCTTCTAACATGTTATGTTCATCATATTGCGGTATCTCAGCAATAGCCATAATACCTTGTGGCGATTCAATTTCGCTTATATTTGTAAAAAGCCTGTCCGGAATCTGTATAGTTCTGATTTTATGGATTTTTTCACTGAGATATTCTCCCTTTTCAGCATAGGTATCCGAAACTATTAAATACTTAATTTGCGCATCACTATGAACTGCATCAAGCACAAGCCTGCTTCCCTCAAGTAAGAAGGCTTGCGCTTTGGCTCGTCCCTTTTTGGTCTTTAAACCTTTTATTTCTTTAATTATAGGGTTATTAGCTGAAGTAATTATACTTGGCTCATTCATAATGCACTCCGGATACATAAGAAAGGAGTTGCTTCACACCTTAAGTCAATTCTCAAAGTGCGAGGAAACTCCAATTTCCTGACGGGATATATCCAACCATCAAATCTATTTTACTTTTTCAACTAGCATTTTGAAACCTGCAGCATCATTAACTGCCATGTCTGCCAGAACTTTTCTGTTCAAAGTAATACCAGACTTCTTAAGAGCATTCATAAACTTGCTGTATGACATTCCGTTCATTCTGGCTGCTGCATTTATACGTGTAATCCAAAGCTTTCTGAAATCGCGTTTCTTTTGCTTTCTGTCTCTATATGCATAGCTCAGAGACTTCATTACAGCCTCATTTGCCACTCTATACAGTTTACTTTTTGCACCAAAATAACCTTTGGCAAGTTTTAGAATCTTCTTATGCTTCGCACGTTTGCGAACACCGCTTTTTACTCGCGCCATTTTAAAACACCTCTCTTTTTAATAATCAAGCCTTAAGCGTAAGGCAGCATCTGTTTTATTGTTGCAGCATTAGCATCCGATGCAACCAAACTCCTGCGAAGCTGTCTTTTTCTTTTAGTTGTTTTTTTCGTTAAAATATGGTTTTTGTAACCTTGGTTTCTCTTAACCTTTCCGGTCGCAGTAACTTTAAATCTCTTTTTTGAACCACTATGGGTTTTGAGCTTTGACATATAGCTAACCTCTTCTCTATTATTATTTTTTAATTGGAGAAAATATCATGGACATGGTTCTGCCTTCCATTGAAGGCTGTCTGTCCACTTTTCCATATTCCTTGACAGATTCGGCGAATTTGTTCATAACTTCCCGTCCTAAGGCTGAATATGCTATTTCTCGACCTCTGAAACGGATAGTTGCCTTAACTTTATCCCCATCTTCAAGAAATTTTATGGCGTTTTTGACCTTGAAGTTAAAATCATGCTCCTCGATTTTTGCAGAAAGTCTTATCTCTTTAACTTCAATTGTAGTCTGCTTCTTCCTTGCTTCTTTCTCTCGCTTGCTTTGCTCATACAAGTACTTGCCATAATCCATAATCTTGCAAACAGGTGGATTTGCGTTAGGAGCTATCTTCACCAGATCCAATTCCCTTTCGTTTGCTTTTAGCTGTGCCTCTCTCGCCGAGACAACACCAATCATAGTTCCATCTACATCAATTAGTCGTACTTCCTTGTCACGAATAGCCGAATTGATCTGTGCATGGTCCTTACTAATAAAAAACACCTCCGAATAATATATCCACCCGCCGAAGCGAATAGAAAGATAATGTGGTTTCCCACAATAAATAAACAGGTGAAGCCGTGCTCCACCTGTTTTATGTCAATTAACGAATCTACATCAGATACCAGATATCGCTATTGACCCGCCGGCTATTGCCGAACAAGGTGAGAAGCAAAGCTTCTACTTGATTACCAACTAACACTATATATTATGAAACAAGTTCTGTCAATAGAATATAACTAAAATAATCTACGATTTTAGTCCAAGAAATCCTTTAGCTTCTTACTACGGCTTGGGTGACGAAGCTTTCTTAAAGCCTTTGCTTCGATCTGGCGTATTCTTTCTCTTGTGACGCTAAATTCTTTACCAACCTCTTCTAAGGTTCGTGCTCTGCCGTCGTCCAATCCAAATCGTAGCCTAAGGACCTTCTCCTCCCTTGGGGTAAGAGTATCCAAAACATCCACCAGTTGCTCCTTTAGCAGGGCATATGCTGCTGATTCAGCTGGTGCGGGAGCTTCATCGTCAGGAATAAAGTCACCTAAATGACTGTCTTCCTCTTCACCTATGGGAGTCTCAAGGGAAACAGGCTCTTGAGAAATCTTCATGATATCCCTGACCTTATCCTCGGTCATGCCCATTTCTTTAGCAATTTCTTCAGGTGTCGGATCTCTTCCAAGTTCCTGAAGTAGTTGTCTTGATACCCGGATAAGCTTATTAATAGTTTCAACCATATGGACGGGTATGCGAATAGTTCTAGCCTGGTCCGCAATAGCTCTTGTTATAGCCTGTCTTATCCACCATGTGGCATAGGTGCTGAACTTAAAACCTTTTCTATAATCAAATTTTTCTACTGCTTTAATGAGACCTAGGTTACCCTCTTGTATCAAATCCAAAAACAGCATTCCTCTTCCGACATAACGTTTAGCAATACTAACAACAAGACGCAGATTAGCCTCTGCTAATTGCCTTTTAGCTTCCTCATCGCCCTGCTCCATTCTCTGTGCAAGCTCAACCTCCTCTTCACTGGTGAGCAAAGGCACTTTTCCTATTTCTTTTAAATACATCCTTACAGGGTCATCTATGCTTACTCCTTCAGGAATAGATACATCAGCAAGATCCTTATCTTCATCTTCGTCTTCGTCTTCTTCCTCCTTGTCCAGTAAGGGGATATCATCGTATTCGTCATCCAGGCTCTCGGGAACAACCTCTATCCCATGTTTTTCAAGAGATTCATAGATTTTTTCAATTTGTTCCGGTGTTATTTCAACACGCTCAAAAGCATCTACTATTTGATGATATGTCAGCATTCCTTTCTGTTTTCCCTCTTTGGCAAGGCGAATAAATATAGATTTAGAATCCATGTTCACATCTTCATCATTTTTCTTAATGGGTTCTTTTTTATCAGTCAAATCCTCTGTAGTCGCTCCTTTCGTTGTATCCTTCTTAGCAGTATCTTTCTCAGATTTGGCCTTCTCATTCGCCCCCTGATCAGTGGGCTCTTTTTTAGAAGCGGCTTTCTTTACGGTATCCTTATTAGCCGTTTCTTTCTTTGCTGCAGGCTTGACCTTCTTAGCGGTCCCTTTTTTAGCCGTCTTTTTCTTATCGGGTTCTTCTAAATCAGATTTATCAATAACCTTTGAATCATCTATGTCTTTCCCCAAATCAACGGGCTTTTCTTTCTTCTTTGCCCTTGTAGTAGACTTATTCTTGACTGGCTCATCAATTATCTTCTTTTTTTTCTCTGCCATTTTGTTTCTCCACCCCTCGGTTTATCGTAAATTATTATGCAAATCTTTTTAGTTCAGCTATTTTTTCTGCTCGCTCACTGAACTCAACAGCTAGTTCCTTTCTTATATCGCCATCCTGCTCATTCTTTATCCTTTCAAATGTCAGTTTCTGTTCCTCCTCAAGCGTATAAAGCAGGAGCTTGTTAATTATTTGTTCCACAGCCTTTTCGCAGTCATCCAATTTGCATTTTGTTTCAGAAAGTCGAACCATGTATGCCGCCTGCTGTGAATCGAGTTCATTTAATAGTTCCCCTAAAACACAACTCTTATTTTCTGATAATCTTTCATATACCTTCCTGGCAACAAGCTTTGCACCACTATCCTTAAAGTCATCTAATCCGTAACTCTGTGACACCGTTTGATATAAACGGTTTTCATTGCAGAGCGTCAACAACAATATGTATTCCAACTCACCATATCGGGGATCAACACTGGTAATTGAAGGCTGTCTATTGCCCATGCTATAATTACTTCTATTCTGAATATATTTCCCACTATTTTGTTTCTGATTATTTCTAACTTTATTAATTTCTTTTTCTAGCGAGTCTCTGGAAATCCCATATTGCTCTGCATAAGCCTCTGTATACAGCTCTATTTCAACTTCATTGTCGTGCTCGGCTAGAACTTCCGCTATGCTATTGAGCAATTTAATTTTGTCATCTATGTTGTCCACATTGTGTTTTCTCTGCTGTACCTTAATTTTATACTCTAGCAGTGATATTGCCCTTTCCACTAGGTTTTTAAACTTTTCAGAGCCATTATTTTTTATATACTCATCCGGATCCTTTCCATCGGGCAGTAAAAGCACCCGAACATTGCACCCGCTTTTCTCCAGAATCTCCAGTCCGCGCAGTGTGGCGGCTTGTCCAGCTGTATCCGAATCATAACAAAATATAACTTCGTCTGCATATTTTTTTAGTAACCACGCTTGAGATTGAGTTAATGCTGTTCCTAATGATGCCACTGCATAATCTATACCCCCTTGATGCAATGAAATCACATCCAAATAGCCTTCAACAATCAATAATTTTTTACTCTTACTTAGTCTTGCATAATTCAGGCCATAAAGCTCTCTTCTTTTATTAAATGCAAGGGTATCAGGAGAATTCAAATATTTAGGCTGAATATCACCTAATGCCCTTCCACCAAAGCCAATTGTATTGCCCCTAATATCAAAAATAGGGAACATTATTCTTCCTCTGAATCTGTCTATCAGATATCCATCTTTGGTTTCTGTTGAAAGGCCAGCATCAAGTAGCAGGCCTTTGCTCATTCCTTTATTTAGTAAATAATTAGTAAGGGCATCCTTTTCCTGTAGGGCAAATCCGATGCCAAACTGTTTTATTGCTTTTTCTGTCAGATTTCGTTTTTTTAAATACCCCTGGGCTTCAACACCACTGCTGCTTGCCAAATTCGAGAAAAAGAACCGAGCAGCTTCTTTATTTGCTTCAAGAATCTTTTTTCTGATCCTTGTCTTTTCCTTTTCCCTATTATCATTTGGCTCGGGAAGTGTAATGCCCGCTCTGTCCGCAAGAAATTTTAATGCGTCCACAAATTCGAGATTCTCGATATCCATAATAAAATGAATAACACTACCACCCTTGTTGCAGCCAAAACAATAAAAGAACTGTTTAGTGGGTTCGATACAAAAAGAAGCGGTTTTTTCACCGTGGAAGGGGCACAGGGCAAAATATCGTCTACCCTTTCGCTCAAGCTTAATATAACTTGAGGCTACTTCAACAATATCATTTCGTATTCTTACATCCTCTATTACTTCTTCAGGGTAATACATATACCAATTAACCTCTAGACTTTATTATTCGACAGATTGCCGTTTTTTCCTTCTCTAAAAACCGATATTTTAAATGGTTTTTAATGCCATATACATATAAATGTATATGCTACCAGGAAGCGGGAATGTAAATTCCCTGGAATTTCTTCACGGCATATCTGTCAGTCATTCCCGCAACGTAATCTAAAACAGTCTGTTCAAGTCCCTCTGAATCAATAGCCTCATAGTAATCAGGAGGCAAAAGGTCAGGGGTCTTTAAAATATACAAGAACAGCTCTTTTACCATGCTCTCAGCCTTTGACTCTTCTACTTTAGCAATGGAGCCAATGTAAATATTTTCAAACATAAAGTTTCTTAAACAGTCAGAGCTCTCTTGAAATTCCTGGCTCATACATATAGTCCCATGCTTTATACTGTTCTCTATAATATTTACAATCATATTGTTAATCCGGCGTGAGGAGGTGTTGCCTAGGGTATTGGAGCATTCCTTTGGCAAATCCTGTTCGCTCAGAATTCTAGCTCGTATAGCATCTTCTATGTCATGGTTGATATAAGCTATTTTGTCTGCGAAGCGGACAACACAGCCTTCATAAGTTGATGGCATATCGTTCCCTGTGTGACAACAGATTCCGTCTCTGACCTCCCATGTCAGATTCAAGCCCTTTCTGTCCTTTTCCAATACATCAACCACTCTGACGCTTTGCTCATTATGTTTAAATCCGAGGGTGCATACCTGGTTCAAGATCCTTTCCCCTGCATGTCCAAAGGGAGTGTGTCCTAAATCATGTCCAAGGGCAATGGCCTCGGTTAAGTCCTCGTTAAGCCTCAGGCCTCTGGCTATAGTCCTGGCAATTTGTGAAACCTCCAGGGTATGAGTAAGACGCGTTCTATAATGGTCTCCTTCGGGAGATATAAAAACCTGTGTTTTATGCTTTAATCGCCTAAATGCTTTAGAATAGATAATTCTATCTCTGTCTCTCTGAAAAACGGTCCGGATATCACATTGCCTCTCAATTTTTTCCCGGCCCTTACTTCTTTTGCTCAGGCATGCGAATTCAGATAGATTTTTTTCCTCCATAGCTTCATAATACTCACGAATTTGCATGGGCACCTCCAACCATCCGGTTAAAAACATTTCGACTCAATATGTTTATACCCAAAAAAACGACGGTAAATACCGCCGTTTTAAATATTAAAGATTATATATATATCAGATATTACATATCTCGTATACAATCATCGCAGACTAACTTACCTCTAAATTCAACAATCTCAGTTTTTGATTGGTCACAAAAAATACATCTTGGAACATACTTATCTAGGATAACATTGCCCTCTTGGTTCACATACATTTCAATATCGTCGCCTTCATTAATATCCAGCTCTTTGCGTAATGATTTGGGAAGTACAATTCTGCCTAAAGAATCTAACTTTCTCACATAACCGGTGGCCCTCATACAGATCCCTCCTAAATAAAAAAATAGATTATTTTTGAATTATATCATATATTGTCTGAATGTAAATAGAAAAATATATAAATTTAAGTAATTTTGAGAATTTGATACCAATTATTTTACTTTTTATGTAAATATATTGAAGGTTGAAACTGCAATTTCGATAAAAAAGAGTGGCCTTACAGGAAATTGTGCTACAAATCCTGTAAGACCACTCTAACTTGGTCGGAGTGACACGACTTGAACGTGCGACCTCTTGCACCCCAAGCAAGCACTCTAATCCACCTGAGCTACACCCCGACAACAGACAAAAACTATTATAGAACATATCTTTGAAAATCTCAATACCTATTTTGCTTAATTTTGACCTATACAGCCAACCTCGAGCCCTATAAGTTACAATCGCCAGAACCATCAGTTACTGGTTCTGGCGATTATGTTCATTTTGAGATTCGCTATTATGTATTTACTTTGAGAAGGTCTTTTTATATGCTAAGAACGCAAAGAAGCCAAATATAACGGCAGCATATAATGAGCTCCAGCTAAATGCTCTGTATTTACCAAAGATGCTTATTAACAGGTAGACAATTTCTATTCCGGCTTTTACTCCCAGACCTATCATCAACGCGGTAAAGTTATTGTTTGCAAGACATAAAACAACACCAAGCAGTAAGACATACAAAAGCAGCCCGCTTACAAATCCTCCCAGTGGTGTTATCAGGTTTAGAAGCATTAACCCTGCGGCAACATATAAAACTATCATGTCAAAACTAAGAAGAGCAGATACTACAGGTTTTCCCTCCAAATATTTTTTCAATTCCCCATTCAAATTCTCGATCATGCTTTAGCCTCCTTAAGCTTTTTTTTGCAAATCATCTCTGCTTTTCTTTATTATACATAAAATAT
>JAAYTU010000057.1 GCA_012523705.1 Clostridiaceae bacterium | reverse complement strand
ATTTGTAAGCTTTTCTGTCAAGGTAACTACATATCCCTGATAGTCTCCATAATAGTATGCACCATAATTTTTTAATCCTAAAGTTAGAGATAATTCCCTTAAAGTATTAGCCATGGTTAACTTCCCCTTTAATTAATAAAATAATAAACAAGTCTGTTAAGCAGTCGGCTAAAGCTGTAGTATTATGAGGGATTATATAATAAGAAGACCGGATACTATCAGTCAGTATGCGGTCTTCCTAAGTTATCTGTATCTAATTAATTATTTGTTTTTAAGATTGAACCATGCATTTATTCCAGGATACTCAGCAATCTCACCAAGTTCCTCCTCAATTCTTAACAGCTGGTTGTACTTAGCAACACGGTCTGTTCTTGAAGGAGCACCAGTCTTAATCTGTCCGGAGTTTGTAGCAACTGCAATATCTGCAATTGTGGCATCCTCTGTTTCACCGGAACGGTGGGATGTGACAGCGGTATAACCTGCACGGTTAGCCATTTCAATAGCCTCTAAGGTCTCAGTAAGAGTACCTATTTGATTTACCTTGATAAGGATTGAGTTAGCAACGCCGAGCTCAATACCCTTCTTGAGGCGCTCTGTATTGGTAACAAATAAATCATCACCAACAAGCTGAATCTTGTTTCCAAGCTTCTCTGTAAGAAGCTTCCAAGCATCCCAGTCTTCCTCTGAAACGCCGTCTTCAACTGAAATAATTGGATACTTTGAGCTCATTTCTTCCCAGAAGGCAACCATTTCTTCCTTGGACATGTACTTGTCAATCTTCCACCAGTAGTACATGCCTTCCTTGCCATTTTCCTTAGCCTTCTCATACATTTCAGTAGCAGCAGCGTCTATAGCAATACGGAACTGTTCGCCAGGCTTAAATCCAGCCTTTTCAATAGCTTCAACAATAACCTGAAGAGCTTCCTCATCAGATTTTAAGTTAGGAGCAAATCCACCCTCGTCGCCTACAGCTGTGGAGTAGCCCTTACTCTTTAGAACGCTCTTAAGATTGTGAAATACTTCTGCACACCATTGAAGAGCTTGTTTAAAGGAATCTGCGCCAACTGGCATAACCATGAATTCCTGGATTGTAACTGAGTTATCAGCATGCTCTCCGCCGTTAATAATGTTCATCATAGGAACTGGAAGAACCTTAGAGTTTGTTCCGCCAATATATTGGTATAGAGAAAGTCCTAATGCTTCTGCCGCAGCCTTAGCAGCCGCCAAGGAAACACCTAAAATAGCGTTTGCACCAAGTTTTTCCTTGTTAGGGGTTCCGTCTAATTCAATCATGGTTTTGTCGATGAGAGCCTGGTCTAATACGTTCATTCCAACAATCTCATCAGCGATAATATCATTAACATTGTCTACTGCCTTTGATACACCTTTTCCAAGATAACGGCCCTTGTCACCATCGCGTAATTCAACGGCCTCAAAAGCACCAGTTGATGCTCCGGAAGGAACTGCTGCACGACCAATAAAGCCACCCTCTACAATTACTTCCACTTCGACTGTCGGATTGCCGCGGGAATCAAGAATTTCTCTTGCAAATACATCTTCGATTTCTAGATATTGTTTCATATTATAAACTCCTTTCCATTGTTTGTTAAATTAATAACCACCTTATAGCATACCTCAACACACCTTGGTTGTAAAGATAACCAAGCTTAATTTTCTTAAGATTTATATTACATTTTTCAAATCACAGGCACGCTCATGGATATTATTTTAAACAAAAATTAGCACACTATGCAAGATAAAAAACAAGACAGGGAATGGTTCCCTGTCTTACCGCCATCTGTTTCATTTTATATAGTTTCTCAGTGGTTTATAGATTAAAAATACTATCAATGAATTCCCTAAGGCTTTTATAAGGTTAAAAGGTATGATTATTGGAACTAAACTTGCCTTAACGACCTCTAAGGGCTGGCCCCAAAACCTGACTGTGAAGAAAAGGTTTGTAGGTATCATGATTGCCGTCATGGCAAGGGATCCCAGTAATAAAGCAATCAGGGCACCCTTGCGCGACCTATCATGCTTATAGTAAAGGGAAGATACCAGGACTAAGGTTCCCGTTGAAATAACATGCATCACGAACCCGACCCATCCGCCGGATGCACTTACAGTCAGCGCCTGAATTAAAGAAGCAACTATGGTAATTACTATACCTACTACTGGTCCATACACAAAGCCGCCCAGTAATATTGGAATATCGGCCGGATCGTATTCCAGCCAAGGGGCTGCAGGTAAAATAGGAAAGTGAATAAGAAATATCAGAACAACTGATAAAGCCGATAAAATTGCCATGGTGCACATTTTTCTTGCCCCAAATTTCATAGAAACAACACTCCTTTGATGGTTTTCCACCGTAATTATTATTGCCAATACAATCTGGGGTTAGAGTATTAAAAAAGCTCCCTGAAGATCTCAGGGAACTATAGAAGCAACTTTAATAATCTTCTTCCATCCAGACTCTACTGTCGGCTCCGGGATCTCACCGGATCATGCATAATGCTCGCGGGCTAGTGGCTTGCCACATTACCGCCGGTAGGGAATTACACCCTGCCCTGAAGATTGTACTGTATTCAATTGATTACAATTATATTTTATGCGGGCAGCATTGTCAATACATCTTTAGGGCAAAGGCCGGACAGCAGCCGGAGCAGTATCCGCATAATACACATTTATCATAGTCAACAATAAGCTCACCTGTTTCAAGGGATAACGCCCCTTGCTTACATCGTTCAACACATGTCCCGCATTTTTCACACCAGAAATCAACATGAAGAGCCTTTGCGTTTTCAGGATGATAATCCTTCACCTTATCCCCGGCCTCATCCAGATTATTAAAAAGCTCAACATTCATTCTGACCTCTTCAATACTCTGCATTCCAACAGCAATTGAATGTAGGTACGGTATAGAAGCTACATACTCCAGACACTCTTTAAATGAGTGTAAAAGATTTCCGCCACCAAATGGCTTCATTCCATAAATACCCTTACCTTGATTATATATATCACATATAGCCCCTATCATCTCATCCATGGTACCGTCACAAATACCCAGCCCATTGATGTTGGTAATAGGGTGAATAATATCAATTTCAGGAATATTTAAAGCAGCTCTCACCGCAGCTATATGGTGGGTAGATATACCGACAGCTTTAATTACACCCTGCTGCTTGAGCTCAAGATAATAATCCAAAGCCTCCCGGTGTCCTCGGATGGTATGCTCGCTTTCCTGCTCGTGCATTAGAAAGCAGTCTATACTGTCAAGCCCCAACTCGGTCAGAGCTCTGTCAACCGTCTTTTTAGCACCCTCTTTATCATATGCATATGATTTAGAAGCTATAATAGGTCTGATGCCTGAAATGTCCATTGCTCTTTTGATATGTGGATATGTCCCGTAAAGATCAGCAGTGTCAATAAAATTGACTCCCAATCGAAATGCTTCGGCTATGACCTCTCCACCCTCTTCTACAGTTAAATTCTTCTGAAGAGGGCCAATTACAAGTCCACCGAAACAAAGCCTTGATACCATCAGGCCTGTATTTCCAAGTTCTCTGTACTCCATTATAATTCCCCGAAAAATCTTGCAAGGGATGGTTCTGCTGTGTTCTTGCTCGTTCCACAGCACAGTAGAACCGTCCCCTTGTGTTATCAGTCATCCAGCAAGTAATGTCTTACAAGCTCTTCAAGGAGCTCGTCACGCTCAATCTTCCTAATAAGACTTCTTGCATTATTATGATTTGTGATATATGTCGGATCGCCCGACATGATATATCCGACAATCTGACTTATGGGATTATAGCCCTTCTCCTGAAGTGCTTCGTATACAGTAAGCAAAATCTCACGGGCCTGATTACATTTATCCTTATTAAAATCAAATTTCATTGTCCCAAAACTCATGATATACCCGCTTTCTTTCCGAACAAGACCGGAATATTGAGATCTATAATAATATTAATACATAGCGCCCTGTAAATCAAGCAATAACATGAAATCTAATTATTGCGCAAGTTCCCTCTAACACGCTCTCCTTCAATGGTTCCAAGGCTTACAGTAACAATTTGGCCAATTTCATCTTTCCCGGTTCTTACTACCACGGGAATATAATTAGAGGTTAACCCTTCAGCGTCTATAAGGTTATCTGTATCATTATTACCACATTTATCTATATCCCCATTACATTTTTCATCCTTGTCCCCGGTTTTATTACCAGCCCCGATTTCCTGTTCAATAATCACATCCACATTATGGCCTAAATACTTTTCAAATACTTCATTTCTCATCTGATTTGCAAGCTCAATCATAAGCTTGCTTCGTCTTTCCTTTATTCTGGATTCTACCTGTCCAGGAAATGTCGCTGCAGGAGTGCCTTTTCGTGGGGAATATTTAAATACATGCATCCGCAAAAATCCTATCTGACGGCAGAAATCGTAGGATTCCTTGAAATCCTCCTCAGTTTCTCCGGGAAAACCCACCATCACGTCGGTAGTAAAGGTAACATCAGGTATTCTTTCTCGCATGAGACTAACTATTCTTTGATAATCAGAAGGAGTATATTTACGATTCATATGCTTCAGAGTTCTTTTACAGCCACTTTGCAAAGAAAGATGAAAATGCGGACAAAGTTTGGGAAGCCTACTAAAATCCTCTATTAACTCAGGAGTAAGAAACATTGGTTCTAAGGAACCTAAACGGATTCTTTCAATTCCGTCTATTTTATGAATTTCTTTAATAAGCTCCGCCAGCCCTGCTCCTTCTTTTTCGGTACCATAGGAGGTAAGATGAATGCCTGTGAGCACAACTTCCTTGAATCCATGAGCAGCAAAGCTTCTTGCCTCATTAACAACCTCCTTTAAACCCCGGCTTCGGATTGGCCCCCTGGCATAGGGTATTATGCAATAGGAACAAAACTGATTACACCCGTCCTGAACCTTTAAGAAGGCACGGGTATGGCCCTCATAGCTTTCTACAGGTAACTCTTCATACTTCTTTAAAGCCTTCGTCTCCATAACAAAGCTTTTATTCTCTATAGCCCCGGCGTCTTCTACTAGTTCCACAATCCTATGCTTCATATTATTCCCTATAACCAGGTTAACTCCTTGAATCTTAGCGGCTTCCTCGGGAGATACCTGTGCGAAACAGCCCACTGCTGCGACAATAGCATCGGGATTTAAGGAATGAGCTTTTCTTAATAACTGACGTGACTTTTTATCGCCCATGCTTGTAACTGTGCATGTATTTACCACATACACATCAGCACATTCATCATGATTTACAATTTCGTAGCCAGCATTCTTAAATAGTAATTTCATACCTTCAGTTTCGGCAATATTAACTTTGCAACCTAATGTAATAAATGCAACTTTTCTGCTTTCTTTCATTTGAAGTACTTCCTATTATTTGTTATACTATATAAAATAGAACATATGCGTAATGCTCATTATGATTAATAATACATCAGCAAGAGAGGGGAATCTATTTTATGCAATCATTTAATATTCTACTAAAATCCATTAATGATGTGAAGGACTTTGTTAACATCGTAAATAAATACGATTTTGATGTTGACCTCACTTCAGGGCGCTATGTCGTAGATGCTAAATCTATCATGGGTATTTTTAGCCTTGATCTTTCCAAGTCAATTAAAGTTGACGTGCATAGCGACGACGCTGATGCCTTCATCAAAGAAATTGAAGGAATCATCGTAGACTAGCTTTCCTGCATCTTGTCCTTGAAATACTTTATACCTTGTTGTAATGAATTACAGTTTGATGAAAAGTAAGGCCTGTGAAATTATAGTTCACAGGCCTTTAAAATGGAGCTGGTGAGGGGATTTGAACCCCTGACCTATTGATTACGAATCAATTGCGCTGCCAACTGTGCCACACCAGCATATTAATGCTTTTTTATTTTACAATCACTAAAATGTGATGTCAACAGGAATGCATATTTAAAGGATATTCCGCTATCACGAAATATCCTTTTTGTAACTCACTTATATAACAAATAATAATTTGTCTCGTAAATCTAAGGATATAAGTTGGATGACATTTTGCTAATATGTACTATCTAAAACCTTTGCGTTTCAAGAAGGTTGGTATTTCGGGACCTTCAAGATCGTCATCAATGATGATAGGATTCTTTGAAATTGTTTCATTATCTTGTTTATTTGAATTATGACCTAAAAGGGTAGGCCTTTTAACTACAGCATCATCCTTAAATCCTGTAGCAATAACTGTTATTACCAATTCATCCTTCAGGTTTTCATCAATAACTGCACCAAATATAATATTTGCATCGGGATCAGCGGCGGCTTGAATTAATTCGGCAGACATGCTAACTTCTTGTAATCCTAAATCTACTCCACCGGTGATATTTAAGAGAACTCCCCTTGCTCCATCAATAGTTGTTTCCAGTAATGGGCTGGCTATTGCTTGTTTTGCAGCTTCTTCAGCCTTGTTTTCACCTGACGCTCTGCCAATACCCATATGGGCAATACCCGTATCAAGCATAATGGTTTTTACATCGGCAAAGTCAAGGTTAATGAGGCCTGGAACAGCTATTAAGTCCGAAATACCTTGAACACCCTGTCTCAGTACATCGTCTGCGAGATTGAATGCTTTAACAAGAGGCATTTTTTTATCCGCAATCTGAAGCAGCCTGTCATTAGGAATTGTAACCAGTGTATCAACTACATCCTTCAGAGCCTCAATACCCGCCTCAGCCTGCATCATGCGTTTTTTGCCTTCAAATAAGAAGGGTTTAGTTACAACACCCACAGTGAGAATCCCCATTTCGCGGGCTATCTGTGCAACTACAGGGGCTCCCCCTGTTCCCGTTCCTCCGCCCATACCAGCGGTGACAAATACCATATCTGCATCCTTTATTGCCATTGCAATTTCATCGCGGCTTTCGTTTGCAGCCTTCTCACCAATCTCTGGATTAGCTCCGGCACCTAATCCTTTAGTAAGTTTATCTCCTATTTGAATTTTAGTAGTAGCCTGTGAAAGGAATAATGCTTGCTTATCAGTATTAACTGAAATGAACTCCACTCCTCGAAGACCAGCTGATATCATACGGTTAACAGCATTATTTCCACCGCCACCAATTCCAACAACCTTCAGACGAGCAAAACTATCCATATCAATGTCGAATTCCAACACTTTTGTATCCTCCTTACGAGTTAGCTTGCGTAATAATAAGATAAATCGGTTACTTATTTTATATTATATTTTTATTATATAACAACTATATATAAAAGCAATAATTTTCTTGAATCCAAAGCTAATAAAACCCAATATATTGTGGGTTAATATAATCAAAGCTAAAAGAAGGCAGCACATATGGTGTTATTATTCTTCTTCCAGCTTTAGAAGCTTCCGGCGGATTGTGGCAAAATTTAAAAATATGCGATTACCAAAGGCAAATATGGCCGCTAAATAAATCTGTATGCCCAATTTATCTCCTATATAGGCTAGGAGTGCAGCCATCAACGCATTCCCGAAAAACCCTGAGAGAAATATTCTAATATTAAACTTCCCTTCAAGAGATGCTGCAAATCCTCCCATTATAGAGTCTAGCGCTGCTAAAATAGCTACCGCTGCATAGTTAGAGTAGGCCTGCGGTATATGGATCGGGACAAAAATGCCTATTAATAATCCTATTATGAGTCCAAGTATGGCTATCATCATAGCCGTCCCCTCCTGTTTAATGTATATTAGTCAGGAATAAAGCTCGGGTTTTGGTCTCCCGAGAATTCCAACCTTCCACTCTCCTGCGTGCTGATTTTTTTGAAAAAAATCTCTTTGGTAAAGTCAATATAATATTGGAGCTTGTCCTTAGGGTCAAAGCGGACAATAACTCTATTGTCCAATGATAACATAGCATCGTTCTCATTTATTATATCAACCCAGTCTAATACGTCTGCAAGCTTTATATCAGAATTCTCATCCGATCTGTTGATGGCATTGATAATATCTACACCAACCCTTATCAGCGTAATATTCGATGTTTCCAATTGGCCTCCCAGAACATACCTACTGAAATCAATGCCCCGAATTTCTTTCAAATCACCGACAGGTTTGCTGTGGGCGGCTTCTAACACAAAGCCTTGCTCGTCTACTGTTATGAAATTATCAAAATAGACAAGATAAGCCGCCGGTTTTCTGTCTGTAATTTTTATCAGCACTTTATCGGGAAATACAATGCTCACCTTACATGTATTAACATAGGAAAGCCGTTTTATTCCTTCTTCGCTATCCAGAATTCTAAATTCAAATAGTGACTCAGGTGTAATCTTTAGCTTTCTGAAGCCGTTATCACCTATTCTAATTCCTGAGGCGGCAATTATTTCCTCGTCTGTATACTTTTCGCTTCCTATAACCTCTATGTACTTTATGTTGAATATAGGAGCAAACATCAGGAAAAGCAAAACAAAGGCCAGCGCCAAAAGAGCTAATAATATTTTAAACCTTGCTTTGGACCGCTTCTTTTTTTTCATATGTACTCCTGTACTATTACTATTGTGTACATTTCCTGTCTGTAATTCAAAAGCTTAGATAAATTATATCAATACAAAGCTCAGTCTTCAACTCTTCTGATTTTTGCGCCCACCTTTGAAAGTACATTTTCGACTCTTTCATAGCCTCGGTCAATATATCCGGCCTGGCTAATAGTAGTTTCGCCCTCGGCAGCAAGCCCGGCAATAATAAGGGCCGCTCCACCTCTTAAATCTCTCGCTTCCACCGATGCACCCTTCAGCCTGTCAACGCCTCTGATTATTGCAGTGCGCCCCTGAACATTAATGTCTGATCCCATTTTTTGAAGTTGTTCTGTGTATCTGAACCTGTTTTCAAAAACTGTTTCAACTATTACGCTGGTTCCTTTTGCTCTGGCTAATAAAGCCACAAGCTGAGGTTGCATGTCTGTGGGAAATCCGGGATAAGGGGACGTTCTTACCAGATCAAGAGCATTTATAGCCCCGTCAGACTCTATAGTAACCACTCCCCCGGCATAATTCTTAATTTTACAGCCTGCTCGTCTTAAATAATAGATTATTGATCCGATATGGTCATACTCAACTCCTGTGAGCACAATACTCCCGCCAACGGCTGCTGCTGCAGACAGATATGTTCCTGCCACAATACGATCGGGAATAATTTTGTGAACCGACTCAGTCTTTATTTCCCCTCTTCCCTTTATGCGCACCACACCTGTTCCGCCTCCTGCAACATTAACACCCAAATTTACAAGAAACTCCTGCAAGTCTTCTATTTCAGGCTCTTTGGCTGCATTCCTTATGATTGTCTCTCCCTCTGCTGCACAGGCTGCCAGCATAATATTTTCAGTAGCACCTACACTTGGATAATCGAGCAGTATCTCGCACCCCTGAAGATTATCGGCCTTGACTCTCAGCATTCCATGCTTAAGGCCGTCTATCTCAGCTCCCATCTGCTTTAATGCTTTTAAATGCATATCAATTGGCCTCATTCCAATCTCGCAGCCACCAGGGTAACAGATTAGCACTTCCTTACACCTGGCCAGTACAGCTCCTAGAATTATTATTGATGACCGCATTCTCTTGGCAAGTTGTTCGGGAATACTTGAACTGGTAAGACTGGATGCATCTATTTCAATTCTCGATCCCTTTTTCTGAATTTTACACCCTAAAGCCGACAGTATTTCGAGCATCGTTAAGACATCGTCCAACTCCGGGCAATTCTCAAGTATGCTGATACCATTATTCAAGAGCGTAGCGGCAAGCACTGGAAGGACAGCGTTTTTTGCACCTGGTACTTCAATTATGCCGCTTAACCTTGAACCGCCGGTGATTATGAGATTGCTCACACAGACACCCCCGGAAGTAAAGTATTAAACACATTTCATAATATGCCTTATATAAAATGGTGTTACTGCCGGAGACTTGTATACCCTTGATTATAAGTGTTTTGAGTTTTCAGGGCATGGCCTCTCTAAGAACTCCATCACTCTCATTCATCTACAAATATAATGGGGCAACCGATGGTAATAGTTAACATGCACAAGATTTTATGCTTATAAAGTTATCAGGTCGGGCAATAATGATATGGATATCGGTGTTGTGTTTTGATATTGTATATACTGTTTGCATTTTGTAGAAGTTATAGTTATGAGCATTTAATGCTTGGAATATGAAGGTACAAATAATAAATTACACTGTTTTAGAGAATAGGTAAGAAAGGCTTAAATTTATGAGTGAGAACAGATCAAAAGTAGCAATTATTGGAGCAGGCTTCGTTGGAGCGTCGACAGCATTCGCCCTTGCCATGAAGCAGCTAGTAAATGAAATGGTAATCGTTGATGTGGCCAGAGATAAGGCTGCAGGAGAAGCATTGGACATCAATCATGGTCTTCCCTTTATCGGACAGATGGATATCTATGATGGAGATTATTCGGACTGTGCGGATTGTGACGCCATCATCGTCACTGCAGGGGTAAACAGAAAGCCGGGAGAATCGCGAATCGATCTCGCTAAGAAGAATCTCATTATTGCTAAAGAAGTTACAAACAATGTAATGAAGCATTATACACGCGGGGTAATTCTTGTGGTATCTAATCCGGTTGATATCCTTACCTATAAAATCCAGAAATGGTCCGGCCTTCCCGAAGGAAGAGTTTTAGGAACAGGTACAGTCTTAGACAGCTCAAGGTTTAGATATCTCTTGAGCGAAAAGCTTGATGTGGATGTTAAAAATGTCCATGGCTATATTATAGGTGAACATGGAGACACACAATTGCCATTGTGGAGTGCAACTCACATCGCAGGCAAAAATATCAGAGAATACTTTGACGATCCGAAATACGGCATTACAGAAGAATACAGACGCGAAATTATTGAGAAGGTGAAGAGTGCAGGCGCTAAAATAATTGGGAAAAAAGGTGCAACCTATTATGCTATTGCAATTTCAGTAAATACTATTTTAGAGTCGTTGCTTAAAAATCAAAATACAATCAGAACAGTATCTTCAGTCATTAATAATAAATATGGTATTGACGATGTTGCTTTGAGCCTTCCAGCAGTCCTAAATTCAAATGGTGTCAAGGAAGTAATGGACTTGAGCATGACCGAAGACGAGCTGGCTTTGCTTCACCATTCAGCTGAACAACTGCAAAGTATATTAGAGGCTGTAAAAGATATTTAATATTTTTAGTTATTTCTATCAGAGAAATGCTTAGAAAAGAGTATAGAGTATACTAATTTCCCATCAATGAACTCTGACTTCATTAAGTCTACCTTGTTTATGTCAATTAGTATTTTGCTCATACTCTTTTTTATTTCCTCATCCCTAGAGCCATCTTTTAATACAACCTTCCTGCCAATAGTTATGTGGGGCTTATACTCTCTGTCTTCAAGTTTAAAACCTTTATCTGATAACCCATGGTGCAGGCTTTGACGCAATCTGAAAAGAGCATCATTTTTTTCTAGGCCTAACCAGTATATTTTGCCTTCACGACTCTTAAAATAACCCGGTTTAGTCACTTCCAGAGCAAAATTCTCAAATTCTAAAGAATCCATTAATTCTTTTATCATATATACTCTGTCCTCATTTATTTCTCCTAAAAACTCAAGGGTAAGATGTATATGCTCCTCACTTACAAATCTTCCTTGAACAGAGTTTAACCTGACTATATCAATTATTTCTTTTATTTGGGCCTTTACGTCGTCAGGAAAATTTAGTGCTATAAATAGTCTCATATTTTTACTTCTCCTTTTTACGATTCATTTTATATGCATTTTAATAATGTGTCACTATTCATTTTAATTATTTCAGTTTTAAAGTATAATAGACTAGTAAAAAAATAAAAAGAGGTGCAATAAATGAAGATTGAATTACTGCAGGCACTCCGCTCATAACTAAAAAAACTATCGGTTGTTAATGATTGTGATTATCAGGGTTTTCACCCAGTCCTTCGTCACTATGTTTTATTGTATTTTTTGTAAAGTAAGGTATAAT
>JAAYTU010000056.1 GCA_012523705.1 Clostridiaceae bacterium | reverse complement strand
TCAGACACAATAATATTAATATTGTAATTTAATGTAGAATAATATACTACTAATTCAATGTAACAAAACGCAGCACCCAACACGAATACAAATATTTTATTAGCTATTGCAATAAACGAAGTAAAGACGAAGAAAAGAAACCGACAAAAATAGAAAAACGGGCAAAAGAAGAGTCTTTGCCCGTTTTTTCCACGTTGTTATAAAAGAAATTATGGTGTATTGTTTCACGTGAAACAATCTTCCCCTACAATTGTTGTTTGTAATAATAATTGTGGTATAATTAAAAGTAATGCTTAGGGCAGATATATCATTTCTATTCTGGAATTTATTATAATGAGGTGCTATATGGCTAAGATTATTGCAATTGCCAATCAAAAGGGTGGTGTTGGGAAAACAACAACATCAGTAAATTTAAGTGCTTGTCTGGCGGTAAAGGGCAAGAAGGTTCTTGTTATTGATATTGATCCCCAGGGCAATACAACAAGTGGTCTTGGCATAGATAAAAACACCATTAATAGTTCAATATATGATACTATTATTAACGAATATCCTATTAAGGATACCTGGCTAGAGACACAGATTAAAGGACTATACATTTCACCCTCCAATATAAATCTTGCAGGTGCTGAGGTTGAGCTAGTTTCTGTGCTTTCTAGAGAGACGAGATTAAAACAGGCTCTTGAGGAAATTGAAAATCTGTTTGATTACATAATTATCGATTGTCCTCCTTCATTAGGCCTGTTAACAGTAAACGCCTTAACTGCTGCAAATACAATTCTTGTGCCTATCCAGTGTGAATATTATGCACTTGAGGGCCTGAGCCAGCTAATGAACACAGTTCAAATTGTGCAAAAGCATCTTAACAAAAATCTTCGGGTTGAGGGTGTAGTTTTAACAATGTTCGATGGTCGGACAAACCTCTCCATACAAGTGGTTGAAGAGGTCAAGAAGTATTTCGGAAATCAGGTATATCGTACCATCATTCCGCGGAATGTTCGCCTTAGTGAGGCTCCCAGCCATGGACTTCCTATTATACTGTATGATGAAAAATCCAGAGGCGCAGAATGCTACATGGACTTGGCTGAAGAAGTAATAATGAGCTCGGAGGAAATATAAATGAAGAAAGGTCTAGGAAAAGGGTTAGGTGCATTAATCAGTTCAACAAATTCTCTTGAAGAAGCAAGGAATAGTGTTCTTGAGCTTAAGATAACTCAAATAGAGCCCAATAGCCAACAACCGAGAAAGGTCTTCGACAAAGAGAGGCTTGAAGCCCTTGCTGAATCAATCAAGGAGCATGGTGTTGTTCAGCCTATTATAGTAAAAAGTCAGGGGAACGGCTATATTATTGTTGCAGGAGAACGAAGATGGCGAGCCGCTAAAATGGCCGGTATAAAAACGGTTCCTGTAATAATAAAAGATATTTCATCCCGTGAGGTCATGGAGATAGCCCTTATAGAGAACCTTCAAAGGGAGGATCTGAATCCCATAGAAGAGGCCGAGGCTTTTCAAAGGCTAATGGAGGACTATTCCCTGACTCAGGAGGAAGTAGCAAAGACAGTAGGAAAAAGCCGGGCTGCTGTTGCAAATTCGGTAAGACTTTTGAATCTTACAGAATCTATAAGAGAAATGTTGTCAGACGGCAGGTTAACAGGTGGACATGCCCGTCCTTTGGTAGCAGTTGCAGATGAAAAACGCCAAGAAGAGTTAGCTACTATTATTGTAAATAATAATCTAAGCGTGAGAGAAGTTGAAAAGCTGGTAAATGCCGAGGGTAAAAAGAAAAAGCAAAAATCAATCAAAAAGCTTCCTTCAAAAGAATCAATAGAACTCACTAATCTGGAAAATCAGCTAAGCTCCTCCTACGGTACTAAGGTAAATCTGACTAAAGGAAGGCAAAAAAGCAGAGTAGTGTTCGAAGTTTACTCTGAAGAAGAGTTTGACAGAATAATAGAAAAACTACTAGAAAATGGATAAACTTGGACAGTCTAAAATGCCCCTATTTTAATCTTTTTAGACCAGGCAATATATAATCCTATAGAATTGTTAAAATGAGTTATAGGGCTAATAAAGCCGAAATACTTAATGCCGGGAGTGGGAAAAATGGAAGATATAATTATTTATGGAAGTGCAGGTCTGAGCTTTCTTTGCTTACTTTTATTATTGATAAACAGCATTAGATTAAGCAAATTATCAAAAAAATATAAACTGTTAATAAAAGGACTAAGCGATAAAGATGTGGAGAAGTTAATGATCTCTTATTCGGAAGAAATGTATAAAGTAAAAAATGATATCGAAGATAATATGAAAAGAAGGATCAAAGCCCTAGAAGATAAAATCCCTTCATGCTTCAGACATTTCGGTATGACTACATACAATGCATTTGAAAACATCGGAAATAATATGAGCTTTTCGATTGCAGCATTAAATGATAAAAAAGATGGTTTTTTGATTACTGGAATCTATACACGGGAAAACTCCTATGTGTATGCAAAAGAAATAATTAACGGAATCTCAAATAAGGAGCTTTCAGAACAGGAAAAAGAAGCACTTAACAAGGCTCTTATACAGAACGAATGCGTTGCTCAAGGGGCAGCACTTTGATAAAATAATTAAACTTAATGTTATAAAGATAGGAGAATCTCTATGCTAGACATTCAAAAAATAAGAAATAATCCTGAAGAGGTAAAGGAAGCACTTAAGAAAAGGCTGGTGGATGTTGATTTTACTGAACTTTTAGAATGGGACAAAAAAAGGAGAAACCTAATTAGTGAGTCAGAGGAACTGAAGGCAAAGAAAAACAAGGTCTCAGCAGACATTCCCCGACTTATTAAAAACGGTCAAAATGTAGATGACCTCAAAGTAGAAATGAAGGAAATTGCAGACCGCATAAAGGTTATGGATGATGAGCTCAGAGCAGTGGAAGCTGATATCAAAAGCTTTTTGTCAGGCCTTCCAAACATCCCTGCTGAGGATGTTGTGGCAGGAGGAAAGGAAAATAATCAGGTTCTACGTACCTTTGGCCAAAAACCGGAATTTGACTTTGAGCCTAAGCATCATGTAGATATAGTTACAGATTTAGGCCTTATAGATTATGAGCGCGGCGTAAAGCTCGGCGGCAATGGTTTCTGGGTTTACACTGGGGATGGAGCTGTTTTAGAGTGGGCTCTGTTAAACTATTTTGTTGAGGAGCATTTAAAGGATGGATACCAGTTTATGCTGCCTCCTCATATACTAAACTATCAGTCCGGATATACAGCAGGACAATTTCCAAAATTCGCAGAAGATGTATTCAAAATAGAGACAGGCGAGGTAAGTGACAGAATGCAGTTTATTCTGCCCACTGCAGAGACAGCACTCATTAATTTCCATCGCGACGAAATACTAAATGAAGATGAGATGCCGAAAAAGTATTTTGCATATACTCCTTGCTACCGAAAGGAAGCAGGCAGCCATGGAGCCGACGAGAGGGGAATGATCAGAGGACACCAGTTTAACAAGATTGAAATGTTCCAATACACTTTGCCCGAGCAATCCGAGGCAGCATTTGAAGAATTGGTAAATAAAGCTGAAAGATTGGTTCAGGGCCTGGGCCTGCATCATCAGGTCACCAAGCTGGCAGCTCAGGACTGCAGTGCAAGTATGGGAAAAACCTATGATATAGAAATCTGGATCCCAAGCATGAATTCTTATAAAGAGGTAAGCTCATGCTCAAATGCATACGACTATCAGGCCAGAAGAGGCAATATCCGTGTCAGAAGAAAGGACAGCAAAAAGATAGAATTAGCCCACACTCTGAATGCCTCCGGACTTGCTACAAGTCGTGTGCTCCCGGCAATAGTTGAACAGTATCAGCAGAAGGACGGAAGCGTTATCATACCCGAAGTACTAAGAAAGTGGATGGGTGGAAGAGACAGACTTTTACCTAAAAGGTAATTAGCATAAGTCCTTATACTTTCCAGTTACCTCTGGTCGGGGCGGCCTTGATAAGGTCGCCCCATAATTATTCTGGAATGTTAAAATGAAGCTGTTTTATTGGAATAAGGCGAAGACTTAAGCCGGAATCACAAGATTAGCTCTTTAAGATTGCTTGAAAAGGCTAGATGATCTTGTATTATGTAAGAGGTGTTGGCCTTTTCAATAAGACGCTTTAATACCTCGATAGCCTCAATAATATAGTTCTGATTGCGAAGATAAAGAATGATCACATTATTATGCAGCTTAGGTTCAATGCACAGCTTTCTTAAATTAGGCGAACAAATCCAAAAAAGCTGAAGTTGCTTAAACCACAAAATTGGGGGAATACAGTCAAGCTCAG
>JAAYTU010000009.1 GCA_012523705.1 Clostridiaceae bacterium | reverse complement strand
TACTATAGTTGGTGATTTGACAAAAAGCTCCCAAATTATCTCCACAGCTGTCAATGAGATCAGCTCCGGCGTGCTAGATACCGCAGAAAGCATTCAGGGACAACTTGTTATGTCAAAGAACATACATTCATTAATAGTTGATACCTCGGAGTTCTCTGACAATATGGATTCCTTTGCTAAGGAATCTCTTAAAGCGCTGAACGACGGTGTGGGCCATGTAAGGGAAATCAGCGAAAACTCAGATGTTGTTAATGAAAAGAGTGAATATGCCTATGACAGAATGCAAGAGCTGATTGAAAAAGCCTCTGAGATCCAGGACATTGCAGATATGATAACTGAAATATCTGAGCAGACAAATATGCTGTCATTAAATGCCTCTATTGAAGCATCGAGAGCCGGAGAAAACGGTCGGGGCTTCTTAGTTGTTGCCGATGAGATAAGAAAGCTCGCTATACAAAGTCAGGAAAGTGCAACAGCCATAGCAAGCATCCTGGCAGACCTTGAAGATAAGGCAGCACTGACATCTGAGGCTGTTGTTGCCTTGAAAGAGACAAATACACTTCAAACCGAGCTTATCAGTAGTACAAAAAATGTATTTGAAGATCTTAATGAAAAAATGGTTGGATTTACGGGTGATGTGGGCCATATAGCACAGCGGATCTCTGAAATAGTTGATTCTAACAATAAGGTAATCGAAAGCATAACTCAGATATCTGCCTTGAGTGAGCAAGCCACCGCAAATGTTGAAGAAGTAAACTCTATGATAGATATCAACGACGAAAATACAAGCCAGGCCTGTAAGCTCGTTAATAAGCTGGCAGATGCTGCAAACAGGTTTAATAAATACTTGTAAAAAGAGGTGAAATCAGGAGGTTGGAGGAAATCACTTTATAGTTCTGAAGTCTGATTTTCCGTTTCCAACCTCTGTCTTTTTACATCGAATCTTTAACATCAATTCTCTTGCTTTATCTAACATCTGATATCCAATACCATCCATCATCGGATATCTAGCATCATCCAATATCTGATATCTATCTGGTCAGTATGCCTTCCTCAGAGTTAATTATTATCAGAACATCCTCCTCTGCACCCGTGTTGGCATTTATATAAACCAAAAAGTCTCTGTCTCCTAATTTGCCGGTGAACTCATAGCAAAGAATTTCACTGCCGTAATCGGTTGGAATAACAGCCAGTCCTGATTCACTGACTCTATCACCCCGTTTTATCTTTTCTCGTGCTTGAGCCTGAGTAATTTGAGGTGCCCCCAAATTTCTGTCCCTATGATTCATAAGATATCCATTAGATTCAAATCCTACAATCTCACCGTTATCTAAAGCAACCTTTACTTTGATCAAATCGGGATAGTATGTGATGCCATCCTTTGTATATGCATAGTTAATAGTTGCTACACCATCATTTCGAAGATAGTATGAATCCTTCATATCAGGATATCCTCTGTCACTCAAGAACTTTTTCCCTATCTTAATAGCCTCTTCAATGTCTATTTTGGCCTCACCCACTTCACGATTGTATAAGAACCATACTATGTGACCGCCTATAACCGATACATCGGCCTCAGCAACATTTTTATTCCCGTTTTCCTCTATATCCATTTTAAAATTATATGTGTTTATTATCCCGTTATTATTATCTGCCAGCTTACTGATGTTCTTTATTCTGTTGTCCTTGATAAAATTCTTCAGCTTTTCGATTGCCTGCTCCTCTGTTATTTTTTCGCCTGTCAGGCCCAGGGCCTTTCTGTTTTGTAGGTGCTCCGAGTAAGGGCCATCATAGATTAAGGTTGGCATCTCTTCAAATCCTTCATTAATACTTGAAAAGGTGTTGGGCAATTTTTCGTTAGCTTCTTGCATCTCCTTATCTGCTTCACTGCCGTTATTCGCCCCATTTGCATCTTTGCTCTTTGTGTTGTCGTTTGTATTGCCGGCACCATTCTTTTTATTGTTAGTTTCTTTTGCTACAGCGGTCGTGTTTTCTTCCTGCTGGTCAGTGCTGTCTGTAGTGGACTCTTCCTCCATTTTTTCATTGGCTACCTTTTCCCACTTGAGATTTCCATTGTTAAGATCGCTTTGTAAGTCACTTAAGCTTTCCTCCAGAGTGACCGCAAAGGTGTGTAGCTTTGCCAGAGTCTCCATTTGCTCATCATTAATGGGTATGCCATACGAGTTTTGTTTGGCTATAGTCCTTGACAAGTCAGCCACCTGGCTGAGAAATTTCTCTGTGTTTGTTAGTACACCCATTGATATGGGCAGCTGATTCAAATTACTTGTTGCGGCAGTAGCCTCTCTCCAGACATCGTTCAGAGTGGTTGCGGTAAGCTCCGGTGAAGAGGTCATTCGAGCCTTCATAAGCATAAGCTCCACATTCTGCACATACCCAACCAACTCGTAAAAGGCTCTGTTATATGCATTATCAAGCTTCCTTCTTAACATGACCGCCCTGTTATACTGATATGCTCCAAAAAGTGTAGTAACCAAAAGAATTGCAATTACTACATTTTTAGCCCTGTTTCTAGCCCGGGATTGTCTTAATTCTTTTCTGTTCTCTTGATTTTCTTTGCGCTCCTGATGAAGATTCTCCTTTAAATCATTTTCTGTTTCGTTAAACATGAAAGCAGCACTTCCTTTCATTTTCTATTTTGAGATAATCCATATGAGTAATCACAAGTCTATTTATTTTCCAAAATTATGCTTTCCTATTTTGACAACTATCTCCCGGGACCAGATCCATTTACTTGTTGCAGTGGATGGATTCCAATAATAAAGACATCCATAGGTGGGATCCCATCCATTCAAGGCATCTCTCGCAGCCTTTACCACTGTTGAATTAGGATCAATTGGAACATTAATCTGACCGTCAGTTACGGCAGTAAAGGCCCCCGGTTGATAAATAACACCCGCTATTGTATCTGGAAAGCTTGCAGATTTTACTCTGTTAAGGATTACAGCCCCTACGGCCACCTGGCCTTCATAGGGTTCACCTCTGGCTTCGCCGTTTATTGCTCGTGCCAGAAGCTGAACATCGTCTGTTCTCTGGCCCGATGCACCTGTACTTTTGGGAACAACAAAGGCTAAGCACATAATAAAAACTAAGGATACTGTGAATAAAACCTTCTTCCTACCCTTTTTTGTGATTTCCTTAACTTTTGAAATTCTCATGAAATTATCACCTCAAGGATATTCTGTCTAAAAGTCATAAAGAATATCCATGAGAAATGAAAAACAAGACGCTGAACCGTTACCTGTCTTACTGCAGGCTGATTCGATTTAAATCCTGGCCGAAAACCTCCAGGGCAAGATCATATTCTCGTTGGCGACATGTAAAGAAAAAAATCTGGCGCTCCTTTGATATGTCCTTTAAAAGCTCAAAGGCTTTTGTTATTCTGTTCTCATCATATTGGGAAAAGGGTTCATCCAGGAAAAGAGGAATACTTTCTCTGCCCTTTTCCAGAAGTGTTACAGCAGCTAAACGCATGCTTAAATAAATCTGATCTATTGTTCCTCCACTGAGGCTGTTTACACTAATTAGCTCCTCTGTTTCAGGAGACACTACATTAATGACTAATTCGTCATTGGTCATAACTTTTGTGTATTTTTTGTCGCTTAGCTTTTCCATCATCTTGCTCATCTGGCTGTTAAGCTTAGGGATATAGTCCTTTTGCATGCTTGTCGCAACACTCTTTATAGTCTGACTGGCTAAAGCTAGGGCCTCGCCACGCAGCTCCAGTTTGCTCTTCTTTTCAATAAGGCTATCTAATTCCTCTATTACGCTATATATTCTACTCTGGTCCGGGGCATTTTCCGCACGGGCCTCTAAAGAGGCAATCCTGAGCTTCGTTTCATTTATTCTTTCTTCTAATGCCTTCATTTCCTCATCTATCTGTGACATTGATACCTGTGGACTATCAGTTCCATTCTGGTTATCGAAGCCCATAATGTATCTGCTCAAATCATCTACTGCCTCAAAGCTTTCTCCTGCCATTAATGAAGCTTCCTTTAATACTATTTGGAATTTCTCGTAAATGGTGTCCTTTGCAAGTAAGAGCCTTTGCTTTTTTTCATTAGCTCTTTTTATAGCTTCAACACCCTGCTTTATAGACTCAATAAGTTTTTCCTTATGAGAATCATTATTAAGGTAATGATGGCTGGCAAATTTGTCCCAGCTCCGTAAAATGGCATCCTTTCTTTTAATAAGCTGCTCTATCTCTTCCTCCAGATTTTTTATCTGGTGACTATAGTTTTCCTTTTTCTCTCTTCCTTTTATCTGGGACTCTCTGTAATGGATATAGTTTATCATGTCTGTAAAGCCAGACTTAAGTAGTATGTCTTTAAGCCTGTCGGCCTCGGTCATGGTTCCGGAACCTACAAGATCCTTATTCTTTTTACGCAGAATGATTGTAATCGAAAAAACGGCTGCAACAATTGCTATTCCTAAAGATAAAGGATCTTGAGACTGGAAAAATTGTACTGTCAGCAAAATGGCTGAAATCAATCCGGCAGAAATTAGAAAGGGTCTCCAGTCCCGTTTTGGTTTTTGCCTGCCAGCACCAGTTCCAGCAGAAGAGTAGCTGCTAGCCCCCTCCTGCTTTGATTCATTATACTCTTTAATAGCCTCAGTAACATCGGTGGTTTTCTTTTCAAACAATTCATCAGGATCTAAGGTATCCGTTATTTCTTCACACTTCTCCTTAACTTCCCTAAGCTCTGTTTGCTTTGTTAATAGAGAATCCTGAATTTGTTTAACTTCTTCCAACATGCCTGATATTTCGATTAATTCCTCTTGATTATAATTCTCGTATTCCTTTAAATTTATAAGCTCCTGATGGCATTGCTTTATTCCCTCATCCAATTCATTTAATTTATTTAACAGCCCCTCTGATTCCCTTTGTAACGCTAGTAATTCTCTTTTCTCGGTGCTTTTTCTCTGAGCCTTAAAGAAAGCTAAATCAGACTCAAATTTCGCCAGAGCCTCTTTATCCATGTGAAGCTGCGAGATTGTATCCATGTACTTCTCCCGCTGAGCCTCCAATTCTTCTTTTTCCTGTATTAGTGCCGAAATACGATTATTTAATCTGTCCAATGGTCTTGTTGTTGAGTTCTTTGTCCCCACCTTCTCCAGCAATGTGGATTCCAACGCATTTATGGTACTGTCAAGGGACATATCCTCATTACCTGTTGTGCCCAGATTGGAGAGTCTTTCAATAAGACCCTTCTTTCCTTCTGCGTCAATAATGGTTTGAAGCTGACCTATAAATGCACTGCGATCAAACACTTCAGCATCAATACCTAAATGCTCATATGCAAATTTAGGACCCCTATCCCTCTCGTGAGGAAATTCAGATGTCAGATTATTTGCTCCCTGGTCATAGATATTGACGGTCCCTTTTTCAAAATTACGGCCTACTCGGTATGATTTTCCGTTGTCCAGGGTGTACTCCATTATCCCTGCGTATTGATCATTACCCCAAGGCTTATATTGCTTTAAAGGTGGTAGCTTTCCGTCCTTCGATTTTCTTCCACCCTTAAGACCAAACAGCATTGCCCGTATAAATGCCTGAAGGGTTGATTTCCCCGATTCATTGCTTTCATAAACTATATTAAAGCCATACTTGGGAGCAATCTTTTTTTGATTGAATCTTCCAAATCCCTTAATATCCAATAAAGTTATTTTCATAAGCGTTCTCCTAAAACTCCCCGGGCCATTCAATCCTTCCCGTTGAAAGGGCCTCCAGACCAAAGCTCAATGCAAGGTCTAGTTTTTCTTCCTTCTGCTGCAAATCTTTATTTTCAGGATCCCCTTCTAGTTCTTCCCGTGCCTGGTCAATAAGCTTTTTCATCTCTCTTGCAAAAGCACCTGCAAGGGAATTATCCAAAAGCAGCTCTTCTAAATCAAAAGCCTTTCTGGTTTCATTATCAATTCTTAAATAAAGCCAGTCCTGGCTGATGAAGGTGGAGAGTACCTCCTCCTCTAAAGAAAATCCTGTTCTTCCCTTCAGTTTTATGCGTATTATATCTCTTTCAGGATCAAAGCCCTCCAGTAATGCCAAAATTCTTATTTTTACCTCATCTAAGGTTTTACACCCTGTTACATCAAGAACAGTATCATGATATTGACGGTTAGCTGTTTTAATCTTGCTAACCTCAGTGACCACCCGATTGTACTCTTTTCGCATAGTTACCAAAAAGATTCCATGAACGCCCTGCTCATCAAATCCCAACGGCTCGGGAGACCCGGGGTTATATGCATTTTTCAAGGGATACTCAGAACAGCTCCTGTGAAAATGGCCAAGGGCATAATAATCATAACCCAATCTTTCCAGATCAGCGGATGTAACGGGCTTGTATGCCTGGTTTGTAAAATTCATATCCAGAGTCCCGTGGAACATGAAAATATTAAACTTGTCCTTAACAGGTGGACTGACAACAGATAAATCGGGGGCATCCTCCTTATATGTGGAAAATCCCATTCCATATATATGTAAATTAAGCTCTTCAATAATTAGTGATGGGTTTTCAGGAGTTAAGACGGTAACATTTGAAGGCCACTCCCAACATCTATACCATGAGTTTAAGATGTAAGGATCGTGATTGCCGGGAATAATAACTACGGGAACCTGCAGCTGTGAAAGCATCATATACAGCCATTCCATAGTGCTTTTACCTGTTGTTTTCTGCTCGAAAAAATCCCCGCTAATCAATAGGAGCTGAGCATTTTCCTGTTTTACTGTATCTAAAATGCGTAAAAAAGCATTCCGTATATCTTTTCTTCTAATATCAGAATATGTACCAATGCCATTATCCCTGATAGGTGCATCTAGGTGTATATCGGCGCAGTGCACGAATTTAACAGTGTCCATTATTGTCACTCCCCTATTAGAATCACAGCCTGAGCAAGGGCATAATCTCTGCAATGAGTAAGGCTTATGTCTATAGCCCTTGCACCCATATTCCCATAGCGCAATAAAGCCTGACCGGATAGATTCACTACAGGTTTTCCCTTGTCATCATTTACAATTTCAATATCTAAAAAGGATATCCCCTCTGAGATGCCTGTACCAAGAGCCTTTGCCACAGCTTCCTTAGCACAGAAACGGGCCGCATAGCTCTGAAGCATTCCCTTTCCCTTATTCTCACAACAGGCTTGTTCCTTCTCGGTATAAACCTTTTTCTTAAAACTGTTTGAGCTTTGTAATGCCCGTGATATGCGCTCTAATTCTATGATGTCAATTCCACAACGAATATCCATGCTTCACTCCTCATGAATATATAGTAAAAGAGCACAGACCGATTTTGATAGTCTGTACTCAATAGATGGCGTCCCGTATAGGAATCGAACCCATATTAATGGAACCGGAATCCATTGTCTTATCCATTAGACTAACGGGACATGTTTCTGTATAAGAAGGAGCCCGACAACCGGTTTTTTTGATAAACTCCTTTACCGTACATTGTTCCCCTCAACATTTAATTATACAGTCTTTGACCAATTGTTTCAAGGCTATTCCCTGGACAGTTCCCACGAAGACTCCCGGTTCAGGAAAGGCAGATTTGCCCTACGCTAAAGAAAGCTTAAAAGAGCTTTTGATTCCACTATTTTTATTATAATCTCGTGAAACAATCCTGTTACATATGTTATTGCCCCACCTGAGATTTGCATCCAAAAGTATGTGGCCAATATTAGAATAAGTTTTCCAAAGCGCTCAATCCGAGTTCTTATACTTAGAGTTCTGTATAAGATTCCAAGCTGAACAAAGGGCAATATAATAATAAATACAGTCAGAATAGAGTAAATAAGCTTTATTTGAGAAGAAGAACTGAAATCAATGTTTTCCCAGCCTATTCCCGAATACACATACACTGAGTAAGGTATTAAAAAGATTAAATGAGAAATCGCATAGGATTTCATCATTATTACATAAATTCTGTTGCCTACAAACTTTTCGCTTCGCTTTCCGATAAATGCCGCCAGCTCAGAAATCGGAACCATAGCACAAATAACATCTATTGCCCCTAAAACAACAGAAAGAATAATAAAGAGAACAGACTTCAGTAAAAGCTCCTCCTGGCTGCCCTTAAAAAAGTTCGATTCAAGCAGGTTTTTATAAAAAACCATGTCAAATATTCCGACAAATAAAAAGGCTAATAACAGACTTTTATATCTAACCGATATTTTTTTATGGATCCAGCCCGGCAATAGTATAAAGTCCATTGGACTTGACTGTGTTTCGGTTTGCATATATTCATTCCTATCGTCCCAATTAGTATTATTTTAGCATAGCAAAACTACATAGGCAATATTCAGGCTTTACATTACTTATCCATAATAGGCTCACTATAATAGGTCTGCCATTCCTCGTAACTATCCACCTGCTTTAGATTGCGCTCAAAAATCATGAATACATTTTCATCAGCAAAGTTTGCAGCCCAGACACATGCTCCTGCCAGGTCATATTTATGGATCAAAGATGTTTTCATGTTCACAGCATTCTTGTCCTCTATCCACATCTGATAGGTTGTTCCTTCCTTCTCATAGCTGGTTTGATACTGTCCCGAAACATCATTCCAGGCAACAACTGCTTCATTGTCCTCTACATTTGACCATGCACTCTGTACTCCAAGTGCCACAGAAGAGAGCTTTCCATCCTCCTTCGATTGGCTCCATAGCCTTGTGTATAATGGAACTCCCAAGAGGAGTTTTTCTGCCGGAACCTCGGTTAAGGTTTTTTGCAGGTTCTCCTCCACCCAACTTAGCTCAGCTGTAGAACCAGCATTTGGACTGCTTGCCCAATGCTGATCATATGTCATGAGGCAGACATAATCCACACTTTCTGCCAAGGCCTTTCTATCAAAGCATTTAGACCATGTATCACTTCCATCTGGAACTGATACATCCACAGACACATATAATCCCTGTTCCTTTGCTAATGGATAAAACTCTCTGACAAATTGGGTATAAGCATCCTTATCGGACTTATAAATATTCTCAAAATCTATATTTATTCCATCCAGCTTATATATTGACGCATAGGCAAGTACATTACGGATAATCTCCTGTCGCAAATCGGAATTATTCAGGATAATACTTGTACCCTCAATATCACTAAATGCGTTAGAAAACAGGGCCCAAACCTGCCATCCGTTTTTATGAGCATACTCCATGTACTCGGGTGTTGCTCTGTTTTTTATGGTTCCCTCTCGATCTATTATCTCAAACCATGTAGGTGAAATCACGTCAATTCCCGGAGTTTTTTCAGCAGATAGCTGAATATTCTTCTTGGAATATGTCATGTCCCAAACAAGATTAATCTTGCCATCTGTTAGGACCGGCGGCTTTTTCTCTTCTTCGGTCTCTATAGTATACTGGCTTCCTGAGATTGTTACCTCGTCCTTCTTTACATAACCTAATACCCCATCATATGTGCGAACCCTGTACCACTCTTCACTTTCTTCAAATACAATAAGACTTGTTTGGGAACTTCGAGGCAGCTCCAGTTCATCCTTACCCTGCCCCTTATACTTCTTAACAATGGGCTCTTTGATGCTCTCGCCTGTTCTGATATAGGTTCTGGCATCGTTTGGCCAGGCTGTCCTGTAAACCATGTTATTATAATCAATTGTAACTACATCATTCTCTGCTATGTAATTGAGGCTTATTCCATATAAATCATCTAAAAAATCTATCGGAACATATAGAATATCGTTTTTTCTCTGGACTGAAAACTTAAGCTCCATTGGCCTTTCATTTATCAGCGCTTCAAGACTCCCGGTCTTCATTCTGATAACCCTGTCCTTGGTTGTTATGGTTACCTTGTCAAGCACATCATCATACCAGATATAGTTATCAATATATTTCTTAATGGTATCAAAGGGAAGAAAAATCTGGTTACCCTCAAGAAAAGGCGGCGCCGTGTCCTTTAACCACTTATCCCCAATTACAAGGCGTGTTTGAGGAATGTCGTAAGGCTCTACCATATTCTTATTAGGCATATTTTTTACTATGTAAACCGCCAGAATTCCTGCGGCGATAAGCGTAAGCACAAAGGCTCCCGCAATGGCCTGTATTCTTTTATTCTTCATATAGCCCCCTAAAAAATAAAGTAAGGTCCTTATCTTGTGTAGCTCTTACACTATTGAGGAGTGTGGGTACAACAAAAAAGCCCACCATACTTCTCTTTGCCCGACGGCATCCATCAGGTAAATCCTGAATAATAAGCTTTATAGGTACCGTCACTAGAGACGTAAATCACTACTATTATACAATACAAACACACTGATTATTAAAGAAAATATAGAAATGACTATAATTGTTGCTAAATGTCCCTATGGACCTTTCTTGGGATATAGATTGTAAAATTATCGATCATTTTTTTGCTTGGCTCAAACAGAATAACAAGGTCCTTTCCTTCCTGTTTCGTAAAAGCAAACCATACCTCAGAGCCTTCTTTGCGGGATGAATAATCCTTCACATTCTTACAGTTTTTAATTTTCTGCGTATATTGAGGTGAATCTACTCTTGCAACTGCTTCAAATTCTTTGCAGCTAGCACTGAACAGTCTCTTTCTCTTGCTCTGGTTAATGATTATATCAATATCTAGATCTCCATTAGTAACTGCATACTCATATTCAATATTCCTTAATGTGATTATGTAATAGATAAGAAAAATAAGCCCCGGAGTGAATAATATAAACAAAATAAATGCGTTAAGAAATAAGAAAACAGCTATTAAAACAGCTAAAGCTATTGCTCCTCCAATTATCAGAAAGTCAAGGAACTTCTTTTGTCTCTTTATTATCTTTTCAATAAATATATCCATGATATACTCCTGTAAATCAGCCCACTCTAATTATGTGCTTTAATAGATACCTTATCGTAGCTTTGATTTAAACACATCTCCGATTCTATCTTTTGTGCTACATTTGTCTGCCACGCTAATAATATCTGTTTCTGTAATCTTCCCCATAATATCTAGGTCCTTATTAAGAATGTAGATGGTGTGAAATCGGTCATAGTCAAGCCTGTTTACCAGTTCACCCATTGTGCAGTCTTCCAGGACTACAAATTCTAATGCAGGATAAATCCCCTTTCTCAGGATTCGTTCTCTTCTGTTTAATATGGTTTCGATGTTCATAATTTATTTTTGTCTCCTTATATTGTCGTAATCTGCGCCACTCCGTTTATGGTGCGCCGTTAAACAGCTTTGTACATTCTGTAATTATATCTCTTACTCCCGCTGTTAAGCCCTCCAAATCAGTATGATTATCCACAATGTTTGTCCTTAAAAAGTCTAAAATCGGGGAAGCATCATGTTTTTGCTGCAAAAATACTATTAAACCCAATATTGCAAAGCAAGCCAATGCCTGTTTTATAACTTTTATAGAAAGCTTTGCGACCTTATTATCCTCATCAGGAGCGCTGTCAATACCATTGTTTTTTCTTAAAAAGTTGGGCTTATATGATACACTGTCTTTTCTATAGGCGCTTTTTGACGGGGATGGTATTTCGAACACCTTTGGTTCATAATCGTACTTATTATTATCCTTTTCATCATTTATATCGTATAAGGGTAATAAATCCTCTTCATTATTATCAGTCTTTTTGGAATTAAAACTCTTGCTGATATTAAAATCTTTGAAAAGATTTTCGTCATCCAACTCTGTTATTGGACTTTCATCACTTTTTTTCTCCGGGATTTCAGCATCAAACCCGGGGGGCTCAATTTGTCCTACCCGCCGCCTTTGAATATAACTCTTATATTTATAATTGTTTTCACTTTCAAAAACCTGATGATCCATTTAATCTATCCCTCATTTGATTACTGATAAATCTTATGAAGGATAACACTTAAGATATGATTATTTTCTATCGGGCAATAAGGTCACGCCATTCAAAGTCACCACGCTGCAGTCCATTTATCATAACTTCAGCGGCAGCAAGATTTGTGGCTACAGGAATATTATTTTGGTCGCAAAGTGTTAAGATTTCCATCAAGCCACTCTCTGAAACATTATCAGGATCCATAAAGTATATAACCAAGTCCATTTCATTATATGCGATTCGGGCAATTATCTGTTGCTCTCCAAGCGAGCCATACGCCAGAGAAAAAACCTCTAACCCTGATGACTCAGCAATTATTGCCCCTGTACGACCTGTTGCAAAAATCTTATGCTTAGAAAGAATAAACTTATAGGCAATACAAAAGGCCTCCATTAGCTCTTTCTTAGTATCGTGAGCAATTAGAGCTATATTCATTTGTTCCTCCTAATCTCGGAAAAATTATCTTCCAGCGTCTTTCATGCTCTTAATCGGGATATTAGCCACTAAAGCCGGTACGACTCTTTCCCCGTCATCACTGTTAGTTTTGGTTAATTGGATATCTAAAGCATCTTCATCAATTTCCATATAATTCTGTATCACTCTAATAATCTCGCTTTTTACCATCTCAAGAAACTGAGGTGATACATTTGATCTGTCATGAATCAAAACCAGTTTCAGGCGTTCCTTGGCGACATCCTTTGATGGTTCTTTTTTTCTGAAAAACTTGAATAAATCAATCATGTCCCGTTTACTCCTTATGCCGGCTTAAAGCCAAAAAATTTCTTCATCTTTGTAAGAAACCCCTCTGAATGGTTTAGATCCAATAATGGAACTTCCTCTCCCGCTATTCTTCGGGAAATGTTTCTATATGCTTGTCCTGCCATAGACTTACTATCGTTTACAGCTGGCTCGCCTTTGTTGGTTGATATAATTATGTTTTCATCATCAGGAACAACACCTATAAGGCCAATAGCCAAAATATCGATAATATCTTCAATAGACATCATGTCTCCACGCTTGACCATATCGCCACGAACGCGGTTTACTACTAATTGCGGATTTCTTATTTCATTTGCTTCCAAAAGACCAATGATTCTGTCTGCATCACGTACTGCCGAGACTTCAGGGGTTGTAACCACCAATGCTCTGTCTGCTCCGGCAATAGCGTTTTTAAAACCCTGCTCTATGCCTGCAGGACAATCCACAATTGCATAGTCATATTCACTTTTTATTTCCTCACAAAGAGCCATCATCTGTTGGGGGGTTATGGAGTTCTTGTCACGGGTCTGTGCGGCAGGCAATAAATATAGGCCGTCAAATCTTTTGTCCTTAATAAGAGCTTGTTTTAGCCTGCAGGTTCCCTCTATAACATCCACAATATCATATACTATCCTGTTTTCAAGGCCCATTACCACATCTAAATTTCTAAGACCAATATCGGTATCAATAAGAACGACCTTATTACCTTGCAATGCAAGTCCTGTTCCGAGATTAGCAGTAGTTGTTGTTTTACCAACGCCACCTTTTCCCGATGTAATGACTATAACCTCACCCATTTGTAACTTTCCTCCGAATACAGTATCTTAATGTTAATATTATCTTTTTTCGCTCTAAAAGTCAATGCGAGACAGTGAGACG
>JAAYTU010000055.1 GCA_012523705.1 Clostridiaceae bacterium | reverse complement strand
TTTTCCTGATATCAAAACTCTATCGCCGTTTACCTCCACCTTTAATACTCCGCCCCTTTTTGACGCCTGGTATGCAATAAAGTTGTTTTTGCCAAGTTTTCTCTGCCAGTATACTCCCTTTATAACGCTTTAGAATAATATCAAAATGTAGTTAATTCTTCAAAAAGACCTATAGCAAAATTATCGGTCATTCCTGAAATAAAGTCTATAATTGCCTGCAGATAATCCTCCTGAGAATTTAAATCATATAATACTTTATTTTTATACTTTTTATCCCTTGTAAATCCGGGATAATCTCGAGTATACTTCTTAAGCCATTGGGCAAAGCGCTGGGTTAAAACAGGAAATATGCCCCCATACTCTGATTCAAGCTCGTTTATTGTGTCCTGTGCCTTGTATGCTTTCTTAAGAGTCAAATATATGGATTCGATTATCAGTTGTGCATACTTCTGATAAGTGGACAATCGTTCATGTTGATATATATAATTATAACTAAACTCCCTTAATTCCTTCATCAGGTCAAAATAATCCTGTGAAAACCGGATACCTTTTTCCGGAGTACTGTTATTACATATATCAATAATAAATTTATGCATTATTAAAGTGTTGTTTATATCCGATACTCTTTGACCGGTATGAGCCTTCACTATTTTTAACAATTCTTTAATTTGCTTTGAGTCTAGAATCTTTAAATCCAATGCATCTTCAATATCCCTTCCCAGGTATGCTATTTTGTCTGCAATCTTGACAATACAGCCCTCCCATGTATACGGAGCATACTGATTCGGTCTTTCAATTGATTCTAAATCTATAAATTCATTCCTTGGGAAAAGAGATTTGTCATCGACCTCGCCGCAGTGGGATATTATCCCGTCTCTGACCGCGTATGTAAGATTTAAATTATGCTCTTCCCCTTTAGGACCTGCCAATGTTTCACATTTATCAACAAATCTGAGGCTATTTCTTTCATGCCAGAATGTATCGGATAGATCATTTTTAGCAATATTCTTTAAAACTGTTTCTCCAAAGTGGCCAAAGGGTGCATGGCCACAATCATGGCCTGTTGCTATTGCTGTAGTTAATTCTGTATTTAGACCAAGATACTTTGAGATTGTATAGCTTACCGAGGAAACATGGTTCACATGCTCAATGCGAGTACAGATGTGGTCATTTTTAGTAGCAAAGAAGACTTGAGTCTTATGTTTAAGTCTTCTATAGGCATTACAATGCAGAATTCTGTTATAATCCCTGGAAAAGGGAGTTCTTATATCGTCTTCCCTGCTATATAGTTCCTCCTGCCTTTGAACCGAGTTTTCCCATTTCGGATTATTCTCATTTATTGCTGCTTTTTCAAACTGGTTGCTCATGATTATTTCTCCTTAGGGCCTTCTAATGGTCATCTATTCTACGAGCGCGCTGTGAAAAAGAACCTCGGAAACCTAAAAATAACATCGCCGTTTTTTTGCTTAGGATATCTTTGTATCAAGTTTTCCATTATATCACATTCAAATTCGTTTTTCTTATCATCAGGTAAAACCTCAAGGTAAGGTCGTAAACCTGTAGCTCGGTACCACTCCAAGATGTCATTATGAGATTTCATATCATGACAATATATCGTCTCCCAAATACCAAAATCCTCCGATAGCTCAGATAAAATATCAAAGTATTCTCCTTGGCTAAGTGTATAAGAAACGCTTGGATCTGTGAAGTATTCCTTCCATTTTTCCGAGGTGGCCATTTCGCTAATAATTCTATGAATTGGCTCCTCAGAATTCATTGGGATTTGTACTGCTAAAACTCCATTTTTATTTAGTAGGCATAGTAATTCTTTTATAAGATTTTTGTGATTTGGTATCCACTGGATACATGCATTTGAGAAGACAATATCAAAATCACTGTCAAATTGTGATAGTTCGACACTTACATCACAAATCTTAAAATCTAAGCCTGGGTAATTCTTTTTAGCTGTTTCAATCATATTTTCTGAGTTATCTACCCCAAGTATGTAGGCATTTGGATATCTACTTGCTAACACCTGGGTGCTATTCCCAGGGCCACAACCTATATCTATTATCCTTTTAGGGTTATCCATATTAATGCGATTGACTAAATCAATGGCCGGCTGTGTACGCTCAGTTTTGAATCTTAGATATTGCTGAGAATTCCAACTCATCTATAAGCCTCCTAAATAGAAATTATTTTGCACCGTTGTTAAGAGCATTTATGAATAGTTTGACTCAATTGACCTCATAATGCTTTCTCCTTATGTAATAATCATAAACTACTTAATCCTTCACACCGAGTCGGGTAATATGGTAATCGATACTTTTCAATATTATACCATACTGTTCAGTTCTATCGATACTAAATGTCCACTAAAATTTACACCACTTTCCAGCAAAAGTGTGGCAAAAAATGCGAATCCTATGCGCTGTGGCTTTTGAATTAATATTTGCCTTTTTACACGCATGTTTAAAAGCATTTTGGATTCTCCAAGTTGGGATTGGTCTTTTAGGTTCTGCATAGTTATAAGGAAGAGATATTTATATAAATAAAACCGGCAGATAATCTAACCGACCATCTGCCAAGAACTAAAAAGCTATTCATTAATCTTATATAATCTTTATGGTTGCTGCGCCATTCTTTCCTTATAATGATGCGCCTCTTCAAGCATCATGTCCTTGACCTTCATAAGACGAGTCAGGTTACCGCGCTCATTTTCGTCAAGCTTCATTACAATATACTTTATGGTTTCTTCAAGGTTCGGAATCATAACATATTCAAGCGCATTGACGCGACGGCGGGTTTTCTCAATTTCGTCAGCCATGAGCTGGGCAGTTTTTTCTAACTCAGCCAGCTTCAATAGATGGGGTGTGACTTTCTGCAGTGCCATCATGGCACCGTCTAGCTCACCTGAGGTGGTGGCAAAACCATAAGGAAATATATCATCACCTGTCTGACCTTCGGTTGAAAACTCGAAAACAGGTACTTCAACACTCATAATATTCTTTGAAGACGCTTTTAAAGTAATCTTTTGCTTTGGGAAGATCAATGCTTCCTCCAGATGTGTATCGCTCATAAGTGCCCTAGCCATTATGAAGCGCGAATACACATCAGACATCATCTTTTCAACTATTTGACGCTCTTTCCGATTTTCCTTGACAATGCCAAGGAACTTCTTCATAAGTTCATCCCGCTTATCCTTTAAAAGCTTATGTCCCCGTCTTGCTGTTCTCAGCCTCTTTTTCAGGTTTGTCAGCACCATACGGGTTGGATTTACATTTAACCTTGCCATGGTCTACTCCTTTATTTTGGTTATAACAACCGTGCCCATAATCACGCAGAAGAACCGTCCCCCTGTGTCGTCCCCAGAAGAACCGTCCCCCTGTGTCACCCCTGTGTTTTGGGGAAATACTTATCGATATACTGAGTCTTGATACGTTTGAGCTCAGCCTTAGGCAATATGGACAAGAGCTCCCAGCCTAAGTTCAGGGTGTCCTCAATGCTTCTGTCTGTCTCGTAGCCCTGGGATACATATTGCTTTTCAAATTCTTCAGAGAATTTTGCATACATCTTATCAATATCGGTTAAAGCTGCCTCACCTAAAATGGCTGCCAACTCCTTGCTTTCCTTACCACGTGCATAGGCGGCGAACAATTGGTTCATTGTATCTGCATGATCCTCACGGGTCTTGCCCGCTCCTATGCCTTTATCCTTTAGTCGTGACAAAGAGGGTAATACATCTATAGGTGGTGTTAATCCCTTCTTGTAAAGCTCACGGCTAAGGATAATCTGTCCTTCAGTAATATAGCCAGTCAAGTCAGGTATTGGATGGGTTTTATCATCCTCAGGCATTGTGAGTATGGGTATTAACGTGATGGAGCCATCCTTACCCTTCATACGACCTGCCCTTTCATACATGGAAGCCAGGTCAGTATACAGATATCCCGGATATCCACGGCGCCCTGGAACCTCTTTACGAGCCGCTGACACCTCACGAAGAGCCTCTGCATAGTTGGTTATATCTGTTATTATAACAAGAACATGCATGTCCTTTTCAAAGGCCAGATATTCAGCAGCTGTAAGGGCCATACGTGGTGTAGCAATACGCTCAATTGCCGGGTCATTAGCAAGGTTCATGAAAAGAACCGCTCTCTCTATTGCTCCGGTTTTCTTAAAGTCATTGACGAAGAAGTCTGCTTCCTCGAAGGTAATTCCAACAGCGGCGAAAACAACGGCAAACTTGCTGTCTGTTCCTAAAACCTTAGCTTGTCTGGCAATTTGTGCAGCAAGCTCAGGATGAGGTAAGCCCGATGCTGAGAAAATCGGAAGTTTCTGTCCCCTTACAAGGGTATTTAGTCCATCTATAGCAGAGATGCCCGTCTGAATAAATTCATTAGGATAGTCTCTGGCAGTAGGGTTCATAGGAAGTCCGTTAATATCCATTCTTTCCTCAGGAATGACCTCCGGCCCACCATCAATTGGTTTACCCAGACCGTCGAAAACCCTGCCAAGCATATCCTCAGAAACCGGAAGTTCCAGGTTTCTGCCTAAAAACCTGACCTTACTATTAGAAAGGTTAATTCCAACAGCATTCTCAAACAGCTGTACCAAAGCGGTATTGCCGTCTACCTCCAATACTCTGCAACGCCTTATCTCGCCGTTGGCAAGCTCTATTTCACCTAATTCATTATAAGTTACACCTTCAACATTGCGAACCAGCATCAAAGGTCCTGCAACTTCGGCTATTGAACGAAATTCTTTAAGCATAATGCCTTTCTCCTCCCTGTAGGACAGATAAACTATCTGTCTTTTTCACCAATAAGGGTCTGAACCTGATTAGAAAGCTCCTCCTCAATCTCATCAAAGGGCTTGCTTCCCTCATCATCGGAAATATATTTCATACGGCTAATTCTTTCCCTTACCGGCATTGAAAAGAGATCATTAATCTCTACGCCCTTATTCACTGCATCATGTGACTTTTCATAGAAGCTAAGAATAATCCTGAGCATTCTGTATTGTTTAATAAGCGTGGTATAAGTATCCTGCTCATTAAAGGCATTCTGCTGCAGGTAATCCTCACGGATTGACCTTGCGGCCTCCAATGTTACTCTGTCCGCAGGAGACAGGGCATCAATACCAACTAATTGAACTATTTCCTGCAGCTCTGCCTCTTCCTGAAGAATACGCATCATATCTGCACGGTAAGTTGTCCAGTCTCTGGATACATTCTCTTTATACCAATCGGCCAGCTTGTCCTGATATAATGAATAGCTCTGAAGCCAGTTAATAGCAGGGAAATGTCTCTTATATGACAGATTATAATCCAGTCCCCAGAACACTTTTACAATTCGCAGTGTAGCCTGGGAAACAGGCTCTGATATATCTCCTCCAGGTGGAGATACCGCACCTATTGCACTGATGGCGCCAACTCTGTCATCTGAGCCCAGTGTTTTTACTTTACCTGCCCTCTCGTAGAACTGAGCCAATCTTGATGAAAGATATGCTGGATATCCTTCTTCACCCGGCATTTCCTCAAGTCGGCCTGACATTTCACGAAGGGCCTCAGCCCAACGGGATGTGGAATCGGCCATCAGAGCTACGGTATAACCCATATCTCTGAAATATTCAGCGATTGTAATTCCGGTATAAATTGAAGCCTCTCTGGCCGCAACCGGCATATCCGATGTGTTTGCAATTAAAACAGTTCTCTTCATAAGGGGGTGGCCAGTTTTTGGATCCTTCAGTGCAGGGAATTCCATAAGAACGTCTGTCATCTCATTTCCACGTTCACCGCATCCTATATACACTACTAAATCCGCCTCGGCCCATTTAGCCAGCTGGTGCTGAACAACAGTCTTTCCGCTGCCAAAGGGTCCAGGAATAGCCGCAACACCTCCCGAAGCAATCGGAAACAGGGTATCGATTATTCTTTGCCCTGTAATTAGAGGCTCTGTGGGCGACAGTTTTTCCTTATATGGTCTCTCTTTTCTGACAGGCCATTTCTGAAGCATTGTCAGTGCTTTAATACTGCCCTTCTTATCCTTCAGCATAGCTACGGTCTCTTCTATGGTAAAGTCGCCCTCTTGAATTGACTCAATTGTTCCCTCAATTCCGATTGGAACAAGTATTCTATGCTCAAAAACCTCGTTTTCCTGAACTGTTCCAATAATATCTCCGCCGGAAACATTATCACCAGATTTTACAGTGGGGACAAATCTCCATTTCTTTTCTCTGTTCAATGCATTTATTTTAATGCCTCGGGTTATATTATTGCCAGAAGCCTCACGCATTTCCTGCAGAGGTCTTTGTATACCATCAAATATATTTTCAATAAGACCTGGGCCTAATTCAACACTTAAGGGAGCCTTAGTCGATACTACTGGTTCTCCAGGGCCTAACCCTGAGGTTTCCTCATAGACCTGAATGGAGGCTCTGTCCTCATGAATTTCCAGAATCTCTCCTATCAATTTCATGTCTGATACATGAACAACGTCTAACATATTGCTGTCACGCATATTCTCCGCCACGACCAGTGGTCCTGACACCTTGACGATTCTGCCTTGATTCATCATCATTCCATTCCTTTCAAATCATCGGTAAAAATCTAATTATTGCCCTAACGCTGCCTGACACCGATTTAATTGATTTATTAATCATCTTGAGCCAGAATATCTGCCCCAACTGCCTTCTCGATACTCTCTTTAACAAATTTCATGCCAATTCCCAGCGAGCCAGTGCTTCCGGGGATAAGAATAATTGCCGGGAAATATCGGTTTCTGTACTTTGAAATCTCATCCATTATTTCACTGGCGGAATTTTCAGTAATATATATAAGGGCATATCCATCGTCAGCAAGACTATGAAGCGTGCTTGCTGCTTCGTTCTTATTATTAGTGGGATAAATATCAAACCCAATAGCCTTAAATCCAAGGATACTGTCCTTGTCTCCCATGACCGCAATCTTATGCATAGCCTAACCTCAGCCTTTCCTTGATGGTTTCCCTTGAAACATTATTTTTTACTCCCGTAATTATCATGCGGGCATTTTTTATCTCTGTCTCCTTAAAATACAAATACCCCACAACAGGCTCAACACCCATAATGGCATATTTGCTTTGTCTAAGATACTGTGAAATATAATCATCCAATACCTTTTCAACCTCTGTTATTCCGTCATCATGATTTATCGCATCTTTTAGTTTAGGTGAAAGCTTTTCATATCCTGTGTCTTTAAGCACAGCAAAAAGTTTGTCGAAATCAGAATCCACCATTTTCTCAAGTATCTCTTCTGTAAAGCTTCCACTTTTTATCCAAGCCCTGCGTATAAAATCATCTGATTTATTAAGGAACTTAGATCTGATAAATATACGAATATTTGCGGTGTAAATAAGCAAGTTTACCAGGCTTATTAAGTCTGAATCCCCGCTTTCCTCTGCGTCTGAAATCATCTCAGCATAGCTGGCGTTATCAAGAATGAAATCAATTGTCTGCGGATCACCCGTTTTATTAAAGGATTCGCAACTGTCCAAAACCGCTTTGGAGAATATTTCTGACACTTCATCAAATTTTCTGTCGGTTATTATCTTAAGAAGCTTCTCCGGCTCAATTGTACCCATATCAGATAATGAGTCTGATACATTAATCTTTAAAAACTCAGCCTTTAATATGAGCTTTGCATTCAGATAGTCATATTTTTTCTTAAAAAGATCGGATACCAATTGCTCAGGAATTATTTCCTCAATAAAGGCATAAGTGCTCTTAAGTTCTGAGGTAAGAAGTTGTTCTATATCATCCATACCTTCTATGCCACTGGAATTTCCAGCACTATAGCCTGCTTCAACCAAAAACTTCGTAGCCTCGGCCGAATCTGAGATGTCCAATAAACGCTCTAATCTGCTTAAGGTTAGAAGCTTTGTCTCTCTGACGCGTATACGGGCTATAGCATAGACATAATCCTCTTGTTTGATTCTGGCCATACAAACTCCTTTACTCCTCATTGAATAATATCTTGGCTACCTCGGACTCTAATGCCGGTCTTTTCATGTTCAAGATGACCTCCAAGGTGCAGTTTATTTCCATATCACCATAGCGAAGAATAAAGCCACCAGATGAAATAAGGCTATCCTCAGCCATGCTTAATTTTGCCGATTGACCTTTTGTTTTGAGCTTTTCATTTAGTGAAGAAATAAAGCGTTGACCTAAACGCCCTTTATCTTTTTCGTTGAAAGCTATGGTTCCTGGCTCATTCCTTGCAACGTCAAGAAGCATAGCTTGTATGAATTGCTCATATTTGTCAGCAGGCATTTCTGACAGATTTTTTAATGCCGCATCAAATACCTCATTAATACACTCCTGGCGTACCTTGAGTATGTTTTTTCTGTCCTCCATACTTTCTGATGCCTGGTAGCGCTCTTTAATGAGAATGGCTTCCTGCCTGGCTTGTTCTGTCATCAATGAGATATTCTGAAATGCCTCTTTCTCAGCCGCAGCAATAATGCTTTGTGCCTGTGCTTTAGCATCGTCTACAATTTTATTATGAAGTTTTTTTGCATCTGATAATATTCTTTCTTTTATTTTTTCGGCTCCATTCATTTCATAGCCCTTTCTAGATTATATTTGATTTAACATTAGAATGGAAACAACAAGGCCCAGGATTGCTGACATCTCAACCATAAGGGCATAGATAACTCCATTAAAAAGTGCTTCAGGCCTTTTGGCAACAAGATTAATACCCGCATTGGCAACCTTCCCCTGCCATATGGCAGAAACATAACCGACTACGCCTATAGGAACACCTACTGCCAATAGAGCCAATCCATTTTCAAGGGTTTCAACACCTGATATCTTACCAAGTATCATAGATGCAATAACAAATCCGTAGATAGCCTGAGTTGCTGGGAGAGCCTGAAGAATCATTGTTTGCGTAAATCTGCTGGGTTCCTCGGTAATAACTCCAGCAGCCGCTTGACCTGCTGCTCCACAAGCCTTTGATGAGCCTAAGGCTGCAAGAGCAAACGCGATAACTGCACCGAAAAATGCATATACCTTGGGGTTTAGGAATAAATCGACAAAATGTAAATCCATAATTATTTCCTCCGTATATTATAAATTTTATTATATTCCGCTTTTTACACCGGAATTAAAAAGCTTTAAGGATTCGTAATTAACCACTATATATCTGGTTTTTGCTTTATATGCTTCAAAGGCTTCTCCACCACCTTCAAGGAACTTGCCATAGAATTCAAGGAATTGCAGCCTGCATGAATGAACGTAGGCACTAAGTATGTTAAGCCCAAAGTTCAATGTATGTGCAAAGATTAATATGAGCGTTGCAAATATCACACGAAGGACAATGAAGCCTCCGAAGGACAGTGCCAGGTTATTTGCAATATCTGCAATTAAGGCTGACGCAAGTCCTAAAGCTAATATTCTGGTGTATGAGAGACAGTCACTGAAAAAGCTGACTATGTCATAAAGTCCAGGCAAACCTCCAAATATCTTTCCAAAGATGTTCTTTGATTTTCTTCCTCCGGTAATTAGAACTAAAGCTATCCCTGCTATAAATACTTTATATCCGGCCTGAACAATGGGGCTGTCATTAGTGATGGATAATCCGGGGGCAAAAGGCAAAAGACTCATAACTAAGCCGCTATACATTATAATTAGAAAGGCAGAATCACAAATGGCATCGAAAACCTTACCCCTTCGTATAGAGTTTAATCCCTTCATGACAATACCGGTAAACATATGAATAATACCAATTAATATTGCATAGCTCATCATCAGCTCAGGATTCTCTGTAGGAACAATCCACAATGCATATTTTGTCAGAGACGAAATCCCGAACCAGCTGCCATACAAAAAACCCGCAAGTATGGTTGCAAGGCCGCAAATAAATAGCAGCTTCACAAACTGTCTTGTTTTATCCTCCATACGGAATTTCTTCAGAGCAATTCCTGCTCCTAAAGCTAGAATTAGTCCATAGCCTCCATCACCCAGCATGAGTCCAAAGATGAAAGCATAAAACGGAAGAGTTATCCCTCTTGGATCTATCTCTAAGCTTGACGGAACGCCGTACATCTCAACAACCGGGTTTATTGCCTCAATAATCGGGCCATTTTTATATTGGACAGGGAATTCCTCATTTTCTGCCGGTTCTTCTATGCTTACCGCACAGTAAAAATGCTTATTAATATATTCCTCAATCTTTTCAGAATGCTCTGCATATACCCAGCCCGTTAATAAAAAGGTTCTGTCGGTAGTAAGTAGACGGCTTTTTGCTTCAACTTCGGTTCTTTCAGTCCGGAAAGCATCAGACAGAGTTTCCAGTTCGTTTCTTTTAGAGGCCAATTCAATAATGAGAGATTTTTTCTTCTCCCTCTCCTCATCAAGAGCCTTTAGTTCATTCTTTAACTGAAGCCTTCTCTCTTTTGCAGTTCCTTGCCCTTCGCGGAAGCTTATGCGGCTGAACTCCCATTTCCTCAAATGCTCTAATATTTCTGCTTCAGCATCCTTCATTCCAAAAACAACGATATAGTAAATATCAGAGTCGATTTTTACAGGCAAAAGCTCTGATTCAGGAATTTCAGTTTTGAGACTGTCTTTTAAAGCATTAATGTCAATCCTGGCAGGCAGAGTACCAGTATAGAAAAAAGCATGTCGAGTCTCTGTCATCTCCAGTGGTATGTCAAGATTAAGCCAGGGCTCTACTGAAGCCAACTGGCTATTAAGGTTGTTTTCTTCCAACTTTAATTTTTCCAAATCATTGTAGGTGCTTCTAATCTGTCTCGCCTGATTTATCATGTTGTCTTTTTGTTTGATTACTTCATTGTATTCTGCTTCAGAAATAACGCGTCTTGCAGAAAATAGCGGCTTTTTAACTGGTGCGAAACGGCTTAAGATATCGATTGCACCATCAAGCTCAGAGATGCAATCATCTATGATTGACAAGTCTGACAAAACGCTTAAATTATATGTTTTATCTCCTAGTCCCTCTTCGGGCTCCTTAAGATCTATTTCTAAAACTCCAAACTTTTGAAGAGTTTTTAATAATTCAGATCGTTCCTCATTCAGCCCCAGGACAGCGATTTTATTCATCTTTATCACTGCCATATTAATTCACGACCTTTTCAACAATATAATCAACGGCTTTTTGCAGCCGCTCTTTGGATTTAATTCTGATCTGTTCTAGTGATTGGGTTTTTGAATGGGCTTGAAGATTTTTTTCTTTGATTGCCTCGTCTCTGGCTTTTTGAAGTAACTCCCCGGATAAGGTTTCCCCCTCCTGAACTGACTTTTCCAAGATCTCGGCGGCCTTTTTTTCGGCTTCGGTTATAATAACCGATGCCTGCTGTTTTGCCTCATTTTCCAGTCCTAGTGCCTCTTCTTCACTTTGAATAATACCTTGAAGAATCTTTTCCATTAGTACCCTCCCAATGTATTAAATCCATTAAATTATTAGTACCACTGTTTTTCAAAAATATAGCACTTATAATCAATATAATTAAAAAACTAGCATTATTTTTTAATTTTAATTATTCATTAGGCTTTTAATCAACTTGTTAACCTGGATATTACCTTAATAATCATTTTACAGATTATTTTTACTTTATGCAATAAAGGAAGGACTTTCGTCCTTCCTTTCAGCATCTATGTTCTTCTGCGCCCGGAAAATCAAATTTTTGAGGCGGGAAGAACTGATCCAATGGAAATTCGATTGTATCAAAGATATCGCATGGGTTGTCATCTGTTGATGTAATGCAGTCCTTATGAGGATAGCAGAAATTAAAGGCCGGAATCAAAAGCTGAACAAGGCGCACAAGCTTAATGATTGAGAAAATACCTACAGTCACCACAACTCGTCTCTGAGGTCCAATTATGGCTTTTACATCATTTTTCTCATCATCGCATCCCCAATGATGGTGCTTATCATGCACCTTTTTAATCCTGGTATTTAAAACTAGGGGCTCTGCAACCTCCACCTTAATAATTGGAAGGTTATCTTGTTCTACTAATCCTGTACAGCTGTCGTTGCATCCATCACAAAGCGGAGGCATAGGGTGATTTAAGTCAATGCTCTTAAAAATCTTAATCTTTCCTTCAGATCCAAAGAGAATCACTGTCTTAGAAAACCATATATAGCCTACCTTTGGTGATGAGTTTACAATATTTCCTGTAACATCCTTGTAACAGAATTCGCACACCACACGAATCTTATAGCGTACATTCACAGTAAAGAATCCTCTCTTAAAGGGTACATCTTCAAGATCTGCCATCACTGCCACTACTTCTGCATCTTTTGTCTTTACTTTGATTGCATTATTGATGAGGTCCTGCACATTGTCAACAAAATCAACAACCGCGTCCTCTATACAATCCTTTTCACGGCAATTGTCATATACCTTTTCAACATGAACGCAAACTGCTTCCCGTAATTTGCATATGTCCTCGCCGCTAATAAGCCCTGGAACCACTTGTTCTTTGCAGCTCATTTTATCGGTCCTCCATTTCAGAATAATTGCCTTCACATTGTCATAATATGCCTTTTAGTTGATTTGGTTACAGAGAGTAATAATAAGTCCAGGACATAAATAATAATTAGTAAAGCCTGTATACTTCATTCTATTAAAAGGGGTTGTTCAGTGTGCCCGCGAACGAAAATATCAGACATATATTTAGAAACAGTATGGGAGTAACCACATGCATATGGTATAAGAATGGGCTTTTCATGAGTATGCTTGACAGCGATAACAAGTGGGGGCCTCCATTTTTACTGTCCGATAATACAACTCCTGACTTTTCGGCTCTCCTTAAATCTGACGACGACATCTGTACCTGCTTCGTAGACTATGGGGGCAGACTCCTATACATGAATGCCTGTGAGGAAAAAAAGGAACCCATTGTACTGTTGGAAAGCCTCATATGTGGAACCTATCCATATAATGTCCGTTTGGTTGAGGCAGATAGCTTTATTCATGCTTTTTATGTGGTTTCGCATAACAGGAAACAGCTTTTAACATATCAAAAAATAGGCGGAGTCCGAAATGAGATGCCAGAAGTAGAAGGGGTTATAATACGAGAAGGTAAAAACTTCGCCGTTTGTGCTGACGAAACAGATATTCACTTGTTCTTTGTAACCGATGTTCAAGGTATCAGCCTTTTGGTGCATAGAAAAATATCTGATGGAAGAGCCTCAAAACCTGTAACCACCCCCTTCCCTTATAGTCCATCCCTTAGGCTTCAGGCCGTCATGGCAAAGGACGGACCTATTTACATACTTGCATCCTCCGACGAGGGTAACGATAACAGTGTTATATACAAATTTGACCCCATATTAAATAAGTTTTCCAAAAGCCTGGAAGTCTATAATGCCTCATCAGGTCATGGTAGTGATAGCCTGATTCTGGTCAGAAACACACCATATGTCGTGCGCTCGCTAAAATCATCTTTTCTGTTTGCAAGAATAAGCAGGGATTTAAAGACTGTAGCTGACGAGTCTAAAATCGATTTGTCAGGCAGAGAAATCCCTTTGAAATGCAAATATCAATCTAACTTTAAGAAGGATAAGGATTTCAGGTGTGATTTTACCCCCATGCTTTTTGGTAGTGGGTTAAAATTTCCTTTCGACTTAAAAACTCTGGCAATGCAAAAAAATAATAATGAGGATGAAGACCGGGATCAGCTTCATGAGCATATTCGGGCCTTAGAAGACCGTATCGGCTTTTTGGAAAACACAATCAGAGAAATCCTGAGACCTTAATATAAACCTTGAAGCCATCTGAACAGTATGTTAGCATAGGGTAAGAATTGTAACATACAATAATTATTCATTGAAGAGGAACACCGAATGAAATTCTTAATCTATGCTTTATTATTGATAGCTTTAGTAATTGCATCAGGATTTTTATATACACTTCTAAGCGGCTTAAAAAACCAGAAATGGTATAACAAACCACCTGCCGAGGGAAACTATATAGATTTTAAGGGCCTGAAGCTATACTACAGAGAAAAGGGGAAAAACGGTGCTACCGTTGTGGTAATTAACGCAATTGGAAGCTCACAAGCCGAATGGTGGAAAATCCAAAACGATATTGGCTTGAGAAATCGCATGATTACCTGGGATCGTACCGGCTACAACCGAAGCTGCAGGAAGGATCTGTCAGGATCCTCTAAAGAAGTGCACCGGGACAGTTTAAATCAAAAAGACACAGCAAAGGCGACAGCTGAAGAGTTGAACATAATACTAAAGTTCAAGAAAATTCGTAAGCCAGTTATTCTTGTTGCTAATCATACAGGTATTTTACTTGCCCTTTATTATGCTAAAACATTTCCGGAAAATGTCGCAGGAATGATTCTTGTAAATCCTTTCCCCCTGCGCTATTCTGACTTTATTAATGATATTAAGGATATTGATGAATGCCCCGATCCTTTAGAAATAATTGACAAGAATTATAGCAAGGCCACTAAAGGCTTATTTAGAATGCTTTCACCCTACAAAGGATACAGGCTTGACAGGCGCTACCTCAAGCATATTATTGAGCATTATTCCAAGGTTGAAAACTATGAAACTATGAAACTCGAAACATCTGCCATAAATGACATTATTGATGAAATTAATAATGCAGATCCCTTTCCAAAGATACCTGTCAGAGTTTTATATCCAGCTAGCGAACCTCTTATCCGGGATTTCGTCAGATCTGGTATAAACGAGTATTCTTCACGGCGATTACAAAGGGTTTATGAACAGTATTCCTCCGACTTAATCAACCTTACCCCGGAAACTACATCTTTGGAAGTTGCAAAAGCCGGCGAATACATTCATATAAGTAAACCCGATATAATAGTCCATGAAATTAATAATATGATTATGAATAATAAGAAAAAACTATAAAGACACCAAGGAATAAAATGAGCGCAGAACACACTTGAAAAGTAATAAGGACTGTTCTTTCGAACAGTCCTGACCCAAAATGCCGTTAGCCTATACGTGACACCTGGCATTTACCAGGTGGGTGCCCTATTCTGCATTTCATATTTCCACCGCCGTTGCAAACAGCTGATGCTGCTTGACGGAATTAGCTTGTGGCCTATGCTACGTGCAAAAACAATCGAGCTCCCGTATGTCATATAGCAGGTTCAATATTAGACATCTCGCACATTTCAGGATACCTTTAACTGATATTAGTATAGCATATTTCACAACAGCGCTCAACATGTAGTAATTGCTAATTACTGTTAAAATTGCCTGGTATATTAATTTATATTCCGGCTAATGCACGCAAATACATGATCAGATTAATCATAAAAATTAAAGCTGCTTTTCAGGCAAGTTCTTCCAATATCGTCTTGGCATAAAGCTTCTTTGAAGACGTAAATTTTTTCTGCTTTCTATGGCAATTGACTGGAAATAATTCTTCCAAAGAGTCTCAAATACGCTATCTTCACAGATGTCTTCAGAAATCCGAATCTCCTTTTGCATAGTATAAACAACCTCTTCTGTATTATAAAGTGCTGATATATTGCGCCTTGCATCATGAATAATCCATGGCTGATCAGCCATTCTTTCTGCAAAGTGGACTGTAAGAAGCATTATTATGTTATTATCCGGCTCAATTTTTGAGTAGTAAATGCCATTCTTCAATTTCTTGAACCTCAGGATTCCCAAGAATAAATGATATTCTTGAAAAACCTTTTGGGAAAGGTCATTAACCATAAGAATATCAGGATTTTGTAGAAATGAAACAACCCTACTACCGATTTGTAAACCCAGCTTTATATATTTATAAATTGCGACCCCTACATCATTGTGTTCACTTAGCCATGCTCTGTATATAATCTCAAGGGCATCCTGTGATACCTTGCTTTTTATTGCATTATTAACCCTGTGAGACCTTTCAGAATCGGTTTTAATTTCCCTGACCTCACTACCCAACTGCATCTGGAAAAATTCCTTTGATACAATACTCTCCGGCTCCTCTTTATTCACATATGCTTCAAAAACAGCTGTTAAAATTCCTTCAAAGCTGCCATCAGTTACATAAATCATGAGTTCCCCCTACGAAGCATCAAAGATTGATACCTGCCCCTGCATAACTTTTGACGATGTTTTATCTGCCAGAATAGGATACAGAACCTCAGTGTCGATATCTACTCCCCCATAATAAACACCCTTGCAGGTAATAAAATATCGTGCTCTTTTCAGGACTACGCGCATCTTCTTTAAATCCTCATAGGATAAAGGAGCAATCCTTCTGGCCATTACAATCCTTTGAGCCATTTTGTACCCTATTCCCGGCACCCTTAATAACATCTCTAAGGGGGCTTTATTTATTTCAACCGGGAATTTATCAAGATTTCGAAGCGCCCAGTCACACTTTGGATCTACACCAATATCGAAGCTCGGATGCTTTTCGTCCAAAAGCTCATGGGAATTGAATCCATAGAACCTCAACAACCAGTCTGCCTGATAGATCCTGTGCTCTCTGAGTAAAGGGGGGCTGGTGGTTATGGCAGGAAGATTTGTATCCACATTTACAGGTACATAGGCTGAATAGTACACTCTTTTTAGCCTAAATCTGTTATATAGCTCCTGAGACAAGTTTAATATTGTTAAGTCACTGTCAGGTGTAGCTCCTACTATAAGCTGGGTTGTCTGCCCTGCTGGTACAAAAAGTTGCTTTTTACGGTAAATGGTCAGTTCGTTGGAATCCTGAATCTGTTCATTTACAAAGGCCATGGGCTTAATTATTGACTGGTGGCTTTTTTGTGGTGCTAAAAGTTTAAGCCCCTGTACCGATGGCAGCTCAATATTAGTACTCATTCTATCAGCTAACAGACCAGCCTGATGGATTAGCTTTAGATCTGCACCGGGAATAGATTTGATATGGATGTAGCCATTAAAATGAAAATCGTAGCGGAGCTTTTTTAATGTAGAAATAATCAGCTCCATGGTATAGTCAGGACTCTTTACTACCGCTGAGCTTAAAAAAAGCCCTTCGATATAATTTCGCCTGTAAAACTCTATGGCAAGCTCGCATAACTCATCTGGAGTGAAGGTTGCCCGTTTGTGATCGTTGCTGGCACGATTCACACAATATTTGCAATCATATATACAACAATTGGAGAATAGCACTTTAAGAAGGGAAATACATCGCCCATCATCGGCCCAGCTATGGCATATTCCTGAAATTGCAGCATTTCCTAGCTGTCCCTTTTTATTTTTGCGGTTACTTCCACTTGACGAACAGGATACATCATACTTGGCTGAATCAGCCAGAATTTTCAGCTTATCCAATATTTCCATAGAGCGTCTCCAAACATATGTTCTTTTTGATTATTATAGCATACCACAAATGAAATGAACATATGTTTGGTAATTTTTTTATTTCTCAGTATAAGATAATCGTCTGTCTTGAGATAATGAATTTAATAACGCAGTAAGATTATCATAAACAGGGGCTCCAGTTTTTTTCAGGCGTTCCTCATTACAATGTCCATTTGATACTAAGGCAGAATTCATTCCAACCTCATTGGCTACCTCATAATCATGAATCGTATCACCTATAAAGAGCATATCCACTGGCTTGCAATCAACAAGCGTAAGCAGCTGTTTTGCAAGATTAACCTTACTGTCGGCCCGGTTATTGTCCTGACCCAGGACCTTATCAAAATTCTTTTCCAAGCCATAGTAGTTAATCTGATTCTTTAGTACCCCAATATCTGAGGCTGACACTATATGCTGGATAAGACCTCTTTTTTGAAATTCCTTAATCACAAATTCAGCATCATCATGCAAGGATATATTGGCGGCCTCATTGAGATAATTATTCAGATATTCATCGCAAATATCCTGAAAGCTCTCTTTTTCGAAATCTAGTCCCGATTCAATATATACATCAATTACCGGAAACACAATCTTACGACGGTATAATTCCAGGGGAACCCGGCCTAAATTTCTCTTGTTCAGAACATCATCAATAGCCTTTGCACTTGCTATTGCGTCATTTAATAAGGTTCCATTCCAATCCCAGACAATGTGCTTTATATTCATGTTTAACCTGCCTTATTATTTAAAATATCTTACACATGATGATACAGTTTAGACATTAAAATGTCAAAAAATACGATATCAGATTAAAGACTTTTTAGTTTTAATCTGATATAATATCAATTGAAGTTTACAATTTTAATTATTTATTTCGGAGATGGTTTATTTGAGCGCTTATGACTCTGTGTTAGTCTGCGTAACCCGGCAAAAAGCCTGCGAAAGACTTATTAGAGCCGCCGCTGAGTTAAAAAAGAAAAACGGAGCTCTTTATGTTATCCACGTTACTAAAGAAAAATGGAATTTTGTTGATAACGCCAAGGATGGCGAAGCAATGGAGTACCTTTTTTCTCTTTCTAAATCCTACGGAGCTGAATTAACTATACTTAACTCCAATAAAATTCCGGAGACTATTTCCCAATTTGCTGAGCATTATCAGGCTCAGCTGATTGTTGTAGGTGAAAGTCCTGATAATTCTACAAACTCTTTTAACAAACGCTTAAGTGAGCTCTTGGGAGATAGTAAGACAGAAATTATGACGATTCCCGGCAGTTGTGCCACATAACTTCTCGTCTGGAAGAACATCTTTACAACCATGGCATCATTATTAACTGTGAGTTGTGGTACCTTGCATCAGCTATTTATGACCCTGTACACATCGCGTTTTGAAATCCCTCTGTCCTTTGCGGTGAGTTTCATTGCATCCATTTTTTCATATCCCTGACCCATATAATAGTTTACATGCTCTTCAATAGTAAACTGTGAAAAGTCAGGCTTTTGAGTATCGGGAGCCTTTTCTTTAGAACCCTCTATTATTATTACAAACTCACCCCTGGGCTCATTTGCTTCAAAATGAGCCAAAACTTCACTGATACTGCCTCTTATTACTTGTTCATGAATCTTGCTTATTTCCCTGGCTATGGCACAGGACCTGTCGCCTAACTCTGAAAGGCAATCCCTCAGCATATCCTTTACCCTGTGCGGCCCTTCGTAAAAGATGATGGTCCTTTCCTCGTACTTAATTGATTCAAGATGCTTAATTCTCTCTGACCGCTTCTGGGGCAAGAAGCCCTCAAAAGCAAAGCGACCCGCAGGTAAGCCCGATAGAATCAGTCCCGCGATTGAAGCTGTACATCCGGGAATCACCGTCACTTTAATTCCCTCTTTGATGGCAAGTGCAATAAGCTCCTCACCGGGATCTGATATGCCCGGCATTCCCGCATCACTGATAAGGGCAACAGTATTTCCCTCCTTCAGCTTCTTAACAAGTTCATAAGCTCTTGAGATACGGTTATTATCATGGTAGCTGATAAGGGGTTTTTTAATTTTCAGATGATTTAATAGCTTTATCGAATGCCTTGTATCTTCGGCTGCAATCAAATCAACCTCAGACAACACTCTTACTGCTCTGAAAGTAATATCTTCAAGGTTTCCTATAGGCGTTCCAACAATATAAAGAGTTCCGAAGTTTTTCATCATCCAATGCTCCAAGTATTAGTAGTAGATTTTGCTAATGCCTTTTCGATTATTTGTGACTTGATTGCTTAAGGTGTTAGTATCAGGAAGGTTTGTCAAAAACGTGACAGCACACCCGTCCCCTTATCACACGCCCCCTTGTCACATTTTACAGGGTTACAGATTTATGCCTTGTGGCATGGCATCCTATATTGACGGCCACAGGCAATCCTGCAATATGGGTGGGATATGTCTCAATATTTAAACCTAACGCTGTAACCCTTCCGCCAAGCCCAGCAGGGCCTATCCCAAGCAGATTTATTCTCTCTAGCAGCTCCTCTTCAAGAGCCTTGTAATATGAATCGGAATTGTGTTCATTTATTGGACGCATAAGTGCCTTTTTAGCTAGCAAGGCTGCTTTATCCATTGTTCCGCCAATACCAACTCCCACAATAATGGGCGGACAGGGATTGGCTCCGGCTACACTCACAGCATCCAACACTGCTTTTTTTACGCCTTCAATACCATCAGAGGGCTTCAGCATTTTAATCACACTCATATTTTCACTGCCAAAGCCTTTAGGGGCAACATGTATGATTAGCTTGTCCCCGGGAACAATATCATAATAGATTACGGCAGGAGTATTATCACCTGTGTTTTTTCGCCTAATAGGGTCCTCAACAACTGATTTTCTTAAATACCCTTTTAAATATCCACGGCGGACTCCTTCATTCAATGCCTCTTCAAGGCTTCCTCCGTTAATATGCACCTCTTGGCCCAATTCAACAAATAATACAGCCATACCTGTATCCTGGCAAATAGGTAGCCCTTCATCTGCCGCAATATCAGCATTTTTTATAAGACTTTCTAAAACAGAGCATCCAATATCAGATTCCTCGACTTGAGTATTTCTTTTAAGGGCATCCCTGATATCCTCGTTCAAGTACAAATTGGCTTCTATGCATAAGGATTCCACAGCATTTATTATGTCCGATATATTGATTTCTTTCATGGAATAGGAGACCTCCTCGGTTGTAGCTCTATCGTAATTTATTCTATTCTATTTTATTGGGGAAGTCTAGTTATCGTGGGACTGAGAAACAGTCTCATTTAATCAAAAACCCTTCCTGCTCCGGGTTTTGCTTTATAACTATTTCATCTAGGTTGTATCTTTTCTTGATAGCCTTAATGTTAGCTCTTTTCTGTCCAATTATCTTAGAGATAAGTTTTGGATTTGAAATTATGGTGATTTTCTTTCCATCTTTTGAGCCCTTATTGGAATCGACTGATACTGATTTATCTAGCTTCTTTATTATCTGGTTGCAAATAATCCGTGACTCCACAAGCTCGCCAAAGGCCGGGTGATAAGGGCCTGCGACAATAGCGTCTTCCAAAGTATCCGAGCCTTGAAGACCCACTCGCAATATCCTAATTCCACTCTCAGTATAAAGAGGTAGGATTTCTGCACACCATTCCACTGCTTCATCTACACTTAATGGGGTATATTTACCTTTCAAATAATAATCCTCAAGGGCTGTATGTTTAAGCACTATTGCTGGATATATTCTTACCATTTGAGGTTTTAGCCCAATTACTGCCTTTGCAGTAGCCAAGGATTTTTGGAAGTTGTCTTTAGGCAAACCCAACATAGTTTGGATGCCAAGACTTATCCTTCTTTGCTTTATTAATTGACATGCCCTATGAACATCCTCGATCCCGTGCCCTCTCTGGCTCTCACGGAGAACCTCCTCGTCAAGACTCTGGACACCCAATTCTATTGTCGAGACTTTGTACATTTCGAGAATATCCAATATGTGTGGAGTTATGGCATCCGGTCTTGTGGAGAGACGTATTCCAGAAGCTTTTCCGGATCCGATATATGGTTTGGTCAGCTCGAGATAGGCAATCATCTCATCTTCGGGAATTGCCGTAAAGCTGCCACCAAAAAATGCGATTTCTACTTCACTTCCATCCTCTATAGTTGAAAAGCTTTTGATTAATATGTCTTTGGCTAATTCAGGGGATTGTTTTGTCAGTGTACCGCTTATCCTTTTCTGATCACAAAAAATACAGGCATGGGGACAGCCCATGTGGGGAACAAAAATCGGAATATTTATATGTCGACTTTCGTTCATTTTTCTTCATCTCCATAGTTTACTCCAAGCGCCTGTAAGGCTGCCTTAGCTGCCATTTGCTCGGCGTTCTTTTTAGATTTTCCGGTACCTGTTCCTATGGAAGTACCGTTGGCATATACCGAGACTGTAAATATTTTTAAATGATCCGGACCTTTTGAATCTATGAGCTTATATTGAATTTCGGCATCACCGGATTTCTGCAATTCCTCCTGAAGAGCTGTTTTATAATCCATAAAAAGCTCTCCTTCAACTGCCTTATGATATATGTCATCGAGCATATTCATTATGAATCCTTCAGCCTCATCTATTCCGCCGTCCAGATAAATACTCCCTATTATCGCCTCCATGGCATCTGAAAGTATTGAAGGACGCTTCCTTCCGCCATTGGCTTCCTCGCCCTTGCCAAGCATAATGAGATCCCCTAGACCTATTTTTTTGGCACATGAAGCTAAAGAGGCCTCACAAACAATCAGAGCTCTCATTTTGCTCATTTCACCCTCTGTAAAATTGTGCTCATTATTATATAATGCAAGGCTCATTACGAAATCCAGAATCGCATCGCCCAGGAATTCCAGTCTCTCATTATGCTTCCCTGCAAAGTTGCGGTTCTCATTCGAAAAAGAGCTGTGTACCAACGCATTAATGGCATACTCCTTTTTCTTATATACATAGCCAATCCGACTTTCTAAAAGCTCCACTGTTTTATAAATATGGTCCGGAATAGTACTCAAATTAATCCTCCTCACGGTAAAACATAATTTGTATTTTAGCATAGTTCATTATTCTTTTGTAGAGAGTAATGAAAAGCATATTTATACCGGTTGTTTCCCTTCCAGGCTGTAAACGAAAGCCAAAACCTCTGCCACTGCTTTATAAAGCTCGGGGGGAACGGCTTCCCCTATTTCAACTGTATTATACAGGGCTTGAGCCAAAGGCACGTTTTCAGTCATATGTACATTATTATCTTTTGCTATTTCCTTAATTCGCTGAGCCATATAATCGACGCCCTTTGCCAGAACATACGGTGCCGGCATCTTATCGGGTTCATACTTTATTGCGACAGCATAATGTGTCGGGTTGGTGATTACTACATCTGCCTTGGGTATATCCTTTAGCATTCGTCTCATGGAGATTTCTCTCTGTTTCTGTTTAATCCTTGACTTTATCTCAGGATTTCCCTCCATTTGCTTATACTCTTCCTTTATCTCCTGCTTGCTCATTCTGATATCCTTTTCATACTTTCTCCATTGAAAGAAATAGTCTACACCAGCAATAACCAGTAGAGCAAAGCAGATTTTTATGCCGATTCCCAGCACTGTATCGGCTAAATAAGCAGCGATTTGACCTATTGATAGATCCATGAGCTTAGTCAAATTAATGAACTCGGCCTGGATAGAGTTCCATGCTATCCACCCGATTATTATTACCTTGACTATTGATTTCAGTAACTCAAACAAGGACCTAGTTGAGAACATTCTCTTTAAACCACTTATAGGATTAAGATGTGAGAATTTTGGCCTTATAGGTTCAGTTGTAAACAGAAACCCAATCTGAACAACAGTTGACACCACTCCCACTATAATGGCGATAATAAAGAAAGGGGCAACGATTTTTGCAATTTCAAGAATTACGAAAGTAAGCAGCTTCATTACCTCTATGGGTTCCTGCAAATTATACTCGGAGGTTTGTGAAAAGAACATATTGAAAATACTGACACATCTATTATATACATTTCTCCCCAGTATTTTTATTGAGATGAACAGAATGAGCAGAAGCAGGCTTGATGGGAGCTCCTTGCTCTTTAACACCTGACCTTTTTTTCGAAGGTCTTGCCTCTTTTTAGGCGTAGCTTTTTCAGTTTTGTCAGAGTTATCAGCAAAAAGCTGTAAATTAATATAAATCATGGGCCATTCGCCTGTCTTAAAAAGATATAAAATTCCTCATAGGTGCGCTGAATAATAGTGTTTACTATTCCTTTAAAAGCACCCAATGTAATAACTATAATCAATAACCCCATAATAATCTTTACTGGCATACCCAGCATAAAAACATTCATTTGTGGCATGCTCTTAGAAATAATACCAAGGGATACATCGGTTACCAAGATTGTTACCGTTATTGGTGCCGCTATTTTAAAGCCTATAATAAAAACATTGGTAAAAAGCTTTACAATTTGCATCACTAAATCATCACTAAAAATCACCTCGCCAATTGGCAGTATTGTATAGCTTTCACTGATGGCATGTATTAATAAATGGTGCGCATCTGTTATAAGCATCATAACTGTTGCTATAATGGCATAATAATCAGCAGTTATGGGGATTTGGACATTTGAAAGGGGGTCAAACACATTTACCATACCAAAGCCTATTCGCACATCTATCATCTGCCCCGCAATATAGATCGAAGAAAAAATCAGGTATGATATAAATCCCAGCATTAGTCCAATCAACAGCTCCTTTGCTATTAGCACAACATAGGATGACAATGATGTATATAATGAAAGGTCCAGAGCAGGAACCGAATTTGCCATTATAATTGAAAAAACCAGGCTGAAGCCCGCTTTGTAGTAATTGGGAATATTACTTCTTCCGAAAATAGGGGATAAGAAGAACATGCCTGTGATTCTGACAAACACAAGCAAGAAAATGGTCCAAATATCCTGAAAACTATCAAAGGGAATAATAGTCATTTTTAGCCCCTTTATTCTCCTTTCATGTAAAACATAAGACAGGGACGGTTCTGTGTCTTGCCCTTATAGCTCAATAAATCTAAGCATGTTTTCGTACATTATTAAGACGAATTCGCTCAGTGTTGTAAGCATCCATGAGCCAAGAAGAAGTAAAGCAATCAACATTGCCAGAATTTTAGGAACAAAATGGAGAGATTGCTCCTGAATCTGTGTAGTGGCCTGAAAAATACTTACAAGAAGGCCAACTACCAATCCAATAAGTAGGATTGGAGAAGCTATTTTTAATACAGTTAGTATAGTATCACGAGCAACATCCAGTAAGTATTGTTCCAAAATAATCCCTCACCTTATATCATCTGATAAAAGACTTAATAATTGTCTCGGTTAATAGGTTCCATCCATCAACCATAATAAAAAGCAGTATTTTAAATGGCATAGATATCATTACTGGTGGTAGCATCATCATTCCCATAGCCATAAGCGTACTTGCGACCACCATATCTATAACCAAAAAGGGAATGTACAACATAAAGCCCATACGAAAAGCAGTATTAAGCTCACTTATCATGAATGCAGGAGTTACAACGGTAAGAGGTAAATCCGTCAGTTCTTCAGGGGCTTCTACATCAGCAATACCTGCAAACAAGGCTAAATCCTTATCCCTTGTATTCTTGAGCATAAAGGTTTTAATAATGTCCTCAGCATTTTCTGTGGCCTGTTCTATTGAAATGCGATTTTCGGTAAAGGGCTGTAACGCCTCATTATTAATATCATTAATTACAGGGGACATAATAAAAAACGATAAAAAAAGGGACAAGCCTATAACCACCTGATTGGGCGGTATCTGCTGTGTGCCCATAGAGTTTCTTAAAAAAGAAAATATGATGACAATTCGTGTAAATGAAGTCATCATTATCAGAATAGAAGGCAATAAAGTTAAGATTGTCAGAATCAGCAACAGCTTAATACTGGTACTGATTTCTTCAGGATCATCGGTGGAATTAATGGTGATCCCCTCATCTGAAATAGAGATACCTGGTGCCGCTAAAGCAACAGTACTGGATAATCCAAAACAAATCAAAACCAATATTATACAAACCAATAATTTTTTCTTATGCATAGCGTATACCCTTTTAGCGGTTATTGCTGTTTATTTTCTTTAGTTTCTTAATACTGCCCAGAATTCCCTTTTCATGTACATCTTGAGCTTCATCATCTTGTTTTGAAATCTTTGTCTTGTCAGTTCTGTTGCCTAAGCCTGAATATGTATCAAATATTCTTTTAAAGTCAAAAATGCCTCTTTCGGCATTTTCTCCCTCACTAAGTTCTGTTTGTTCATCTAGTTCAATTTCTGAAACTAGTTCAAAGCCTTTTTTCCCTGACATAAAAAGAAAGTATTGTTTACCTATGAGAATAAGATATAAACACTTATCCAAACCCAAGGGAAGGGTTTCGATTACTCGCATGCGTTTATTCTTAGTACGGGCATTGGTTTGACCTGTAAATTTTCGGCCAACAAATCTAGTTGTATAATAGCAAAGGAGTAAAATCAATCCAAATGCAAGTATTAAACCTAGAATCTCAAATACCTCACGCATGCGAAAATCACCTTTCATACAAGGGAGAAGTCAGCCTACAACCTTTTTGACAGCCTCAACTACTCGCTCCGCTTGGAATGGCTTTACAATAAAATCCTTTGCCCCTGCCTGGATAGATTCAATAACCATTGCCTGCTGGCCCATCGCAGAACACATAATAATCTTTGCCGAATCATTAATCTCTTTAATCTTTTTAACAGCTTGAATGCCGTCCATCTCAGGCATTGTTATATCCATAATTACTAAATCGGGGGATAATTCCTTGTATTTTTCAATTGCTTTGATGCCATTTTCTGCTTCACCCACAACGGTAAAACCGTTCTTTGAAAGGATATCTTTGATCATCATACGCATAAAAGCAGCATCATCAACGATCAGTATACTAGCCATAGGTCAAATCCTCTCTATAATATAATTGTACATAATTAAACTATACCACTAAAGAATCAATTTATATCAATTATAATAAATTTTACGACAAAATAAAAGCTTTTTCCTTAATTTCTACTCTTTAAATGCGTTTTGAGGGGTGGATTATATCAGTTATCCTTACACCAAAGCTTTCATCGATTACAACAACCTCACCCTTTGCAATAGCTTTACCGTTGACCAATATATCGACCGGCTCTCCTGCAAGCTTATCAAGCTCTATTATGGAGCCTTGCCCAAATTCAAGGATTTCTCTTATTTTCTTGGTTGTACGCCCAAGCTCAACTGCAATCTGGAGGGGTACATCCATTAGTAGTCCAATGTTCTTTTGCTCAACATTAATAAAGCTGTCATCAAATGTCTGAAACTGAACTGGTTGAACGTTTACAGGCTGTTGATACTCACTTCTTGGAGGCGCAGCCTGAAATTGAGGCATCTGTGGCGCTTGATAGGACTGTTGCATAGGAGGCATCTGATATTGCGGCGGCATCTGCTGCTGTGGCGGCTGCCCCATTACCGGTGGCTGATGTGTCGGCGGCGGTGTTGCTGGCATATCCAAAGACGGTGGCGCTGCCATTGGCTCCTTAGATTCCTCAGCCTTCAATAAATTACTAGCTAATTCCTTCGCGAAGTCAATTGGTAGTAGCTGCATGATCTCACTGTCAATTAAGTCGCCAACCTGTAATTTAAATAAAATAGCTACTATGTTTGAATTCTTATCTATCCTGATGCTTTCCACATCGTCACTGGATGATACCAGTGATGACTCGGGAGGAGAAATATCAACCCTTTTTTCAAACATTGACGATAAGGAGGTGCAAGCCGACCCAACCATTTGGTTCATTGCTTCACTGATAGCACTTAAATGAAGATCATTCAAAGTCGCTTCAACATTACCCTGACCGTCTCCTCCCATCATAAGATCGGTTATTACTTTAGCATCCTCTTCTTTTAGTATTAAAAGGTTGTATCCCATTAACCCCTGAGTGTACTGAACCTTTATTGCTATGTATGGTTCTTGAAAC
>JAAYTU010000054.1 GCA_012523705.1 Clostridiaceae bacterium | reverse complement strand
GTTTCTGTTCCCGTAACAATAGCAACAGAATTGTCTTTAAAGATTATATCCTGCAAATCAAATGAAGGAGCCCCATCGAAAGCATTCTTGACTTCTCCTTTAATCCTACTAACCACCGCTCCGCCAGTAGCTAAATTCACACCAACAAACGCTATTATCACACCGGCAGCAACAGTAATAGGAATCCATTTCCTCTTAAATATTTCCTTTCGGAATATTATCAATGCCAAGATGCCAGAAAATATCACTCCTACAATTCCTGCACTGGATCTGCTGCCAATAAGACTAATCAGCAGGATTATCATTAATAGCCCAGCAGCAATTTTCATATAAATCTTCTTGAAGACTAGAAAAGCCACAAAAGCTATAGGTAAAAGTAATGCTACATAGCTTCCGACATAGTTGGGATTACTGAATGTGGAATACACATTGGATTCTGCGAATGTAAACTCCAACCCCTCTCTGGATGCTTTGAATTCTTTGGGCAGAATAGCAAGTTTTCCGAGGTCTGTCCTGAAAATATCCATGTCGAAAAATTGGAATGTGCCTATAAGGGCTATAATAGCCGCAGATATAAGAAGTACACCTAGTAGAAATTTAATCTGGGATTCGTCCTTTACGAGGTTAAAGGTAATCACCATAAGTATCAGGTAGCACAAAAGGACCCACATTCCTTCATAGCGCGCAACAAAACCATTTAAGGCAACTTCCTTATGTTCAGAGGTAACTGTAGATATGATTATTAACAATGCATAAGCAGCGGCCGGTATGTATAGAAAGCTTTTATTAAACTTAAAGCCTTTTACAAGTGAGTAAACCAGGAAAAAAACTATAGCTGCAACAGTAAAAATAATAACCCACTTGCTTTTATAATAGCTGAAGAAATCGGCGTAATAATCATCACCATACCAATTGTTTTTCACTAATTCACTAAGCCAGTCTATTTTCATAAAAACTATCAGCTGTACTACTGAAATAGCCAAGGCTATGGGTAGAAGGACAACTTTGCTTGTCTTCTCGGTATATAGTCGTCTGCTTTTGCTAGACATTTCTTAACCTCTTTTACTGTAAAATGATTCGTAATTTTGTATTCATCTTAACACATTATGAGAGCTGATTAAAGTTAGAAATGTTTAAATTTGTGTGACAAGTACTATAAGGATGGCTAAAGATAATTTCATTTCTCGTTTTTTGAAATTTGGGTTAACCATGCACCACATTCACTTAAAGCTAAGCCTCTTGAGGCCAATTAAATAATAATTATCTTGCGTCCTATTAATTATTGTTAATAGGTCACGGAGACTGTGACTTTGTCTCATGGTTCCGGATCTTCTCCTCCAACTCTGCCTTTAACAGAGCCACTTCCTGAACTAACCGCTTCGTCCTGATTGCTTGTCTTGATATAGCTACCGTTAGTGCAAAAACCATAAGAAGAAGTAAAAATATGATACACAGGAACAGTGCATTTGAGGCTACCTCAACCTCAATGAGCCTTGCCACGGCGTACACTGTTTGGGGGAAAACAGACATGATTATGAAGCTCACGCTGGTGAGAATCCAGATAAGAGCATATTTTAATTCCAGTTTTTTTATTCTCACCATGTTAATGATAAATATAAAGAACAGGACAGAGCCAATTATCAGAACCGTTCTCAAAGTACTGCTTATATTCATCTTCTCTTACCTCGCCTTTCTTGAGATGGATGCAATCATAATAGCCAAGGTTACCTTTATCATATAATAAATGCCCTTTAGGTTTGTTATGGAGGATTTTCCGCCCTCCCTGGCCCTCATAATAACAGGCATTTCGCTTACCTTAAGCTTATTTCTAAGAACAGTCACTACGGTTTCAGGCTCGGGATAATCCTTAGGATAATCCTGAGCAAACAGGCGTATAACCTCCTTTCCGCAGGCCCTGAAGCCTGAGGTTGGATCGGTTATGCGTTTTCCTGTCAAAAACCAGATAAGCCAGGAAAAATATCGGATTCCCACACGCCTTATTCTTGAGGATTGAAAGCCCTCATTTTCTATAAAGCGTGATCCTATACAAAGATGGTTTCCCTGCTCAATGCGCTCTATCAGATAAGGTATAAACTGAGGATCATGCTGACCATCCCCGTCAATTTGAATAGCGATATCATATTTATGATAAAAAGCATAACGATACCCTGTCTGAACGGCCCCGCCTATCCCCAGATTAACAGGCAGGGTTACCACCTTTACACCATGCTCCCTGCATACGGCAAGGGTGTTATCCTTTGAGCAATCGTTTATAATCAGCACATCTATTGTGTAATCAGCGTTTTTTGCAACCTCATCCAGCTCCTCAAAAAGTCTCGGGAGATTTTCTGCCTCGTTGTATGCTGGAATAATGATTAATGCCTTCATGCCCTTAATTGTACCTTTCTTTTGATAGTGAGCCTTTCTCATGTTTCATGGCACAGGAGAAACATCTCCCTGTATTCCCTTTTTTGTTCCTATGGCTTTTATTATGGAGCTTATCAAATATGCTGCACCCACAATTATGAAGAACATTATTAAATAAGCAAACCTCGGGTCTGGTACAAACATAAGTTGAAGCCCTAATATGGTAAGACCGTAAAAATAGAACCAGAAGGATTTCATGCCCTTAATAGCATGAAGAATAACGCCCAGTATGCCGGGTATGAGTACCGAGAAATGTATTACTATCGATGGTGTCTGTGAGTTCATCAACAATCTGCTCAGATAGGGCTGATTAAATATATACTCTGTTTTTCCTAGTGTATACCACTTTATATACAAAACAGGATCTGTTTTAAGTCCTTCAATAAGTCTTTGTATACCGTGGGCCATCTGTAAATCATTACTGTTTTTGATTTCTTCACTTACATCCAAAAAATACTCCTGGAAATAGGGGTATGTTCCTGCCAGAAAGGGATTCCCCGTACCCTTAGCGGTTAGTGTGAATTCGCCTAAGACTGCAACATTTCTTATCCACCAGGGAGCCATAACTATAATCAGGCCAATCAATTGAAACACAAACATCGAGGCCAGTGCTCCAAGGTAGGGCCTTCTGTTATTAGTCCTCTGGCGCTTATCAGAATATCTACGATTAAAGTATGATTGTGCCAGGGCATGTTCCTCAAAGGCTTTTTTACTGGTTCTTGAGGATAATATACAAAAGATAAACGGGAAGATGAAAAGGGGCAAAAGTGCCGGCCTTACCAGAACATGAACGCCGAAGGCTATTCCGGTTATTAAGTTTATCAGCTTGTTGCCCGATTCAAAGGCAAATAGCATCAGATAAAAATACAAGAGCATTGTAAAAAGGGCCATGGTCTCTGTTAACAGCATAACAGGCGACATAGCATAGGTAGGATAGATCGCCATAAAGAATGCCGTCAATAGTGCGGCCAAGTCGGTTTTAAAAGCCTTTTTGACAATTAAAAAGCCCAACAGCACTGATACGGTACTCATGATAATCTGCAAAATCCTGACTACGGTAATCTGCAGGTATTTATCTCCTAACACTTTATAAACAGCTGCTAGGAAAAGTGGGTATCCGGGCGTTACACGGGCATTGGGTTCATTAGTCGATTTATCATAGGAATAGCGGTATATGCCTTCATCTACCATTCGGTGAGACATCTCCCAATAGTTTCTAGGATCATTGCTTAAACTCATATTGTTAATTTGCTTTGAAAAAACACGAAAACGAAGCCCTAATGCCAGAATTAGAATAAGGGCCAGAAAGATCAGTACTATTCTGTTAGATTTTTTTTGCTTCATAACAGCTCCTCCGAGCGAGACAGGGAAGGATTTTGTCTCTTAGTTGCAAGACAGGGGACGGTTCCGTGTCTTAGTTTTCGCTGTCTCATGTCTTACATAACTATATCATTTGAGTGCATCTGCGGCAAGATTATCAATCTCCTCTGAGCGAACCCTTAAAAGCAGCTCCTCACAGTCTTTACGAAAGCTTTCAGGTGTTGTAATATGCCGTTTTTCAGCTATGGAATCGGCCATATAGTAATTGCCCTTATTGCTGAAATGAGTAATGTCATGGTAAATGTTCAAATCCTCGGTCAGCTCAAATACATTCTGGAAATTGTAGACCTCCACATTAGGCAGCTCCGAAACTTTGTCAACAATATATGTCAGCGCATCCAGCTTTTTTTCCAGTACCCCCCTTTGATCTAAAAGCTTATACCACAGTATTCCCTTAGGGGCATATAATAGCTTAAACTGTGTATCCGGATACTTTTCTATTGTCTTTATAAGGGTATTGTCAATTGTGCTTTTAACAGTATCCAGGGGCAGATTGTTTATCTTATCATACAAATTTTTCTTTTCTGTATAAAGATCCTTATAATCCTGCCTGATAAGGTTTGCGTTAAAGCTTCGCCAGTTCCAGGTGTTAAGAGTCTCTGTATCGGTGACAAAATAATCAAAGGGGTTCACACCTGTCCTTCGCATCCTGAACTGCTTTAAAGCCAGATAGAAATTATTGTGGTTCACAATGTATTTCCAGTCGTTCAAGACACTTTTATCGTACATATATTCAGGGAACTTTGTGTAGTTAAGGGAGTATATGGCGCCTTCCTCAATATCAACCGTCCGGTAATCAATGGCCCAGATAATAGTTTTAGCGTCCTTGTATTCCTTGACAACATCAAGAACGGCAATCTGTTCGGTAATATATGAGGCATTAATGGGAAGTCGAAGTGTTTTTGCACCAAGCTTCTGGCTCAGGTAGCTGTCCGAAAAGTTCTCTATCATAGACGTTCCTAGTACAGCAATATCATAGTCCTCATGCTTGGCCATTCCCGGTATCTGATAGCGCTCAATGGGAACATAAATCCTAGGATCTGGCTGGGTCCCTAAATACAGGTATGGATCAAATTTAAGCATCACAAAAGCTCCGGGCAAAAGGGCCAGAACAAGTACTATCAGGCCTTTTATTAAAAACAGGCCCAGCTCTTTTCCCTTATTTCGTTGTGGCTTTTTATTTGACATCGCTTTTACCTCTTTTTTGTGATGTTATTACGAATCAATCAGAATGCAAAGTATATAAAGGTCTGGGTTTCGGTCCAGGCAAGCCATATTACCAGCGACAAAGACAGAGAATATACCACCAATCTCATGGGTGTTGGCATTCTGTCCAAGGCCTTGGCGGGGCTTTTTACTCCCTGCAAAGCCTCTATCATGAACAGTAAAATGACAACACCTATGGCAGTGAAGAACTCCCAGTAGTCAAGGCCCAGTATGGTTCTGGTGCCGAGTAGTTTTCCTAAGTCAAAGGTATCAAAGCCCTGTAGAAATCTAGGCAGCATATAGAAGGCCTCTCCAACGCTTCGTGCCCTGAAAAACACCCAGGTAAAGCAAGTAAACACAAAGGTCAGGACTGTAGGGATAATCCCCAGAAAAGCTTTAAAGAACCTGACAAATACTGACTGATTCCTGCGCTCCTGACGCCGCTGCTCTATATATCCAGGCTTTCCTGCTCTTTTACCGATGCCTAAAATCTTCTCTATCACAATGGCAACACCATTTAAGGCCCCCCAAATTACAAAGGTCCAGCTGGCCCCGTGCCATAGTCCGCTTGCCAAGAAAATGATGAACAGGTTTAAGAGGGTCCTGAAATATCCTTTTCTGCTTCCGCCTAAAGGGAAGTACAGATAGTCTCTGAACCAGCTTGAGAGCGAGATATGCCAGCGTCTCCAAAACTCTGTAACGCTCTTTGAGAAGTATGGTCGGTCAAAGTTATGCATAAGCTCAAAGCCCATAATTCTAGCACTTCCCCTTGCAATATCCGAGTAGCCCGAAAAATCACAGTATATCTGGATTGCAAAGGCAACTGTGGCAATGATATAGTATACCCCGTCGTAGCCCGAGGGATTATTATATACCGTGTCAACTATTACTGCCAGCCTGTCGGCTATAACCACCTTCTTGAAAAAGCCGTAAACCATCAGCCTTAGGCCTGAACTGACTCTTTTCGCATCAAAGTCATGATAGGTCTTAAACTGATGCAAGAGGTTTGTGGATCTCTCAATAGGCCCGGCCACCAGTTGCGGGAAGAATGACACATACAGGGCCAAGTCAATAAAATCCCGCTCGGCAGGAAGATCGCCCCTATACACATCTATTGAGTAGCTCATGGTCTGGAATGTGTAGAAGGAGATCCCCACAGGCAGTATGATATCAAGTGCGGTGGGTTGATAGGAAATATCGAACCAGGCCAGAACTCCCCGTAAGCTTGAGTTGAAAAAGTTAAAATATTTAAAGAAGAACAGTACTCCAAGGGTTCCCACAATACTTATGGCCATCCACAGCTTTTTCTGGCCGGTTATGTCCACAGCTTTTCCCCCGGCTTTGTTTCCGGCTTTGTCAGTGATTCTGTCCCGGGCTTTGTCCATCTGTAGTGCCGCAATATAGTTTATTAAAGTGGAAAACAGCATTAAAAGCCCGTATTCAGGCTTGTACTGCATATAAAAAAAGTAGCTCGCTATTAACAGAAGAATATTTCTGATCCTCAAGGTGGGCATCAGAAAATACAAAATCGTTACTACTGGAAAAAACACCAGGAACTCTAAAGAATTAAATAGCATCTATTCACCTCAGCCGGTGTTGTCGGCCTTATTAGTTTTGTCAAGAGTTATTTGATTTTTTCATCGCCGTCTGTTTTTTTGTTCACGGTATCTATTATGGATTCCATTTGATTTCTTATGTGTTCTTCAGCAAGAACTGATGCTTTTTGGCTCTCGGCTTTGCGAAGAGCACTAAGTATCTCCTCATGCTCGTTTAACACATTCTCGGCGATAAGATTGTCCTTCATATATAATACTCTGAACCTGTAGACATGCTCCCTTAAAGAAGTGGCCACAGCTATTAATCTAGGATTTCCCGAAGCGGCGTAAATAATGTCATGGAATTCCACGTCTTTCCTTACCGCTCCATCGATATTGTTCTTTTCCACACAGTTTATAAAGCCTTTATGGGCCGCTTCAAGACTTTTTATCTGAACAGGCTGAATGCGCTTTGCGGCAAGATCAGTAGCCAGCTTGTCTAGCACGGTACGGACCTCAAGAACATCCATGATGTCCTTTATAGAAAGGTGTGAAACATGGGTTCCCTTTCTAGGTGTCATGGTTACCAGTCCCTCTGCCTCAAGCCTTCTTATGGCCTCTCTTACAGGCGTTCTTGATACTCCCATCTGTTCAGCTAAGGATACCTCCATAAGCCTTTCTCCCGGCTTGATTTCCCCTGTCACAATTGCCTTTCGTAAGGTTTCAAAAATGACATCCCTTAGAGGCTGATAACTATCCATTTTTAACTTTGGTACCTTTACCATTAATTCTACCCCCTGCTTATCGTCTTATTGTGGAAAACCTGTGTATATTCCTTTAATAGCTTTGATAATGCTATTTTTGCAGTTTTCTCATCAGGATAAATCCCGAATACGGTAGGTCCGCTGCCACTCATACGACTGCCTAAAGCTCCGTATTCCATCATCTTTTCCATGATTATGCTGATTTCTGGATGCCTTTTGATTGTCGCGCTTTCAAGTACATTTCGCATGCCTAAGGCAAGCTTCGGTATGTCCCTTTGTATTATCGCATTTACTAATGTATCTGTGTCGGGACGCTCTCCCGGTTGGTTTAGGTCAAAATTTTGATACACCCACTTTGTGGATACCGATATATCGGGCTTAACCAGTACAAGGTTTATTCCGTCGAAGTCCGGGAGACTGGTTAATTCATAGCCTATACCCTCTGACTTTTGGGTTCCACCTTTTAAAAAGAAGGCTACATCAGCTCCTAGACCCTTTGCAATCTCAAAAATCTGCCTTTCATCCAGACAATTATTAAAAAGTCTGTTTAATGCTATTAATACCCCGGCTGCATCGGTGCTTCCACCGCCTAATCCTGCAAGGACCGGAATTTTCTTTTCAATGTTGATACTGACGCCCTTATCTGTGTATGGCCACGGCTTTCGTGATGCTTCTATAAAAAAGTGTTCTGCAGCCTTCCAGGCGATATTTCGCTGGTCCTCAGGCACATCATTGTGTGAACACTTCAGCGTAATACCGCTTTTTTGCTTTTCTACACTGACTATATCGTAAAGATCTATTGCCTGCATTATCATTTCAACCGAATGATAGCCATCGGGTCTTTTGTTCAGAACATCGATGGACAGATTGATTTTAGCAGGCATAAGCAGCGTAATATCCTTCATCTTACACCTATATCAAGACAGGGGACGGTTCTCTGTCCTATGACTATTTTTGTCTTAAGCGTTCGGACATTGATAGCCCCGAAGCTTGATGTTTCTGTGTTCTGTAGATATTCAACACTCGAGCATTACCTGTGATACTTGATGGTTATCTGTCCTGTCGCTATCCATGTCCAACATCTAACGTCCAATTTCCAGGCAAGACAGGTAACCATCCCCTACCTTGCCCCTCTTGTTGGAGTATATTATATACAAAAAACACAAAAAGAGCAATAAAAAGTGCCTGAACTCACCGTTTCAGACACGATATTTTTCGAAAAATACATTGTTTGGTTGCTTGGATTCTGTTCTCCTGTGCTGGACAGGGAGGCGTCCCCTGTCTTACATGATGAATATTTTCTTTCCCACATCCAGCTTTGATGTGGCGTCAATACTGTTGTCCAGTGCCAGTCTTGATATGGGAACTCGGTATTCCTTGGCAATACTCCACAAGGTATCCTCTGGCTGGGCAAAGTAGAGCACAATAGGAGCCTTTTTGTCCGATTCATCCTTGCTGACACTTATAGATTCGGTGCATATTATTTCCTCTATTTTGGCAATACGGACCCTTACAACCATGTATATGCATATCTCTATGGTATCATTGCCTGTAATATCAAAGCTTACATCCTCGATATTAAAGCTATTTTGCACAATCTGCCAGTTACCCTTAGACGGTAAGGCAAAGCTATGGGTGAAGGGCAGCTCGATAAACGCACCGTTGATATCCATCATAGTTGTCGAATATACAACATCAACACCGACTGTCCCCTGAATCATGATATTCTTTTCATCCAGCTTTGACGCGATATTTTGTTCCCTGGCACTTACCATCAATACCTCGGTTAAACGTCTGTCCGGATCGTCTATTCTAATCTTATGCCTAACTTCAATTGAGTCCCTCAGCTCTCTTTCGTCGGTAATAATGTTCAAAGGATTCTTTTTTAAATCCAGCCTGCATCCTATTGCATAAGCATCTTCGATTATTACCTGTTCCTCCTGTATCAGGTTTTGAACATCCACATCAACTTCCATGCTTATGGTCACCTGGGTGTTAAGACCGTCATTGTCCTCAGCAGTATCAATTTCCCAGTTTTTTATGGCGCATGCGGCCAGAATTTCACCACCTGCAATGGATTGAACCCCGGTCTCCATTTTAATGGGGAACTGCAGCACTACCGATTCTATAGCCTCTTCTATGGTATCGCTGCGATATAGTATGTATAATGTCCCCTTTGCCTCCAAGAAAGGCTCCTCTTCTCCAAAACTCAGTTCTGTAGAGCCAATATTTACTCTGGAAAAAAGAATCTCCTTTACGGCAGGGCTTCCGTGGGGCAAGGATAAAACATTGGATACACGAGCGGTAATATTAGCATTGTCCGTTAATGCCACTGCATTTACCGGTGCATTTTTTACATAGACATTTTCTCCTAATATTTCTCTTCCTATTTCGAATGTTTTAATTTCGTAGAAGCGGCAGCTTAAAGAGCATACCGACCGAGCAACAATTTTTCTTCCATTAACAATGCTTACCTCAGTGTGCTGACAGTGTGCCTTTGCAAATAAACCGATTTCTGCATCAGTCTTGGGCTTTGTCACAGAAAATGACCACGAGAATTGGGTTACTATACTTTCAAGCCTCTGCTCCGAGGTGTCGGCACTATACATGATGCGGTATCTTATCTCTCCGCTTACCTCTATCATGCGCCCAGATCTTTCAATATTCGTGACAAAGCATTCGGCATCAGAGATAAGAATTTCTCTGATATCGGGCTTAATGTCAGGTACAATAATGCTGTTCTCTAGCATTTCCTCTGTTTCCCTTATTTCAATAGTCCTGTATGATTTTAAAGGCTTTTTCAACAGCTCCATCTGCATTTTAGGACCTCCCTTAATCATGGGTTATTCAGAAGGATGGTTCATATAATTTTATTACCATCCCCCAAGGCAAAACCCAAAGAATCCCCTTCTTCTTTTTAATGATATGCTGTCCTTGTCTAATGTATGACGGTACATTGTACGGTAGCACAAAAAAAACAGCCGTTTTACGGCTGTCTCTCTTTGTTTGTTCACAGATTAAAATCTAAAGTGCTACATTGTTAAAATCTTCAGAAAGAACTTTTACCTCAACTGTGTGGGTTAAAATGTCGGTGTAGCTGTATGATGCAACGCGAGCTGAATTAAATTCATTCTCAAAATACACTGTAAAAATGCTTGGATATGCATTTTCAATTATGCCTTCCTTTTCGTAGGTCTTTTTGCGGCTCTTGTTTGCTTTCAGCCTTATCCTCTTTCCGACGCAGCTCTCAAGTTCTTTTCGAATCTGCGATATTGAATTTCTATTCATACATCCTCCACCTCAAAACTCACTTGTTAAAATTATAGCACAATATGTCACAGCTTGTCAATGAGGGGCAAATATTATACCGATGTATTTACAGAATTGTCAAGACCAAAAAATGTATATATATCTTTCAACATGTTTTAATACCCGGGCAAACACAAGAAAACCAGCGCTTCTGTGATATCATGCCTTTTTTCAGTATTTTTTGTTTAACACAAGGGGACGTGCGCAGAAGGGGACGGTTCTGCTTTGCTTGTGTTGTTATTCGAAAACAGGGCGCAGGATCACGGCTCCTAATGGTGGTATTCTAAGCTCTATGGAATAGGGCTTTTCGTGTATAGGAATTTCCCGGGCAATAATAGGTTCCTTGTTGATTACATTGCTTCCTCCATATTCCTCGGAATCAGAATTAAATACCTCAACATAGGTTCCCGATAGCGGTGCTCCCATTCGATAGCCCTCATGCACATTAGGTGTGAAATTAAAGACAAAAATCAGCATGTCATGCCAATCCTTCCCCTTACGGATGAAGGATATAATTGAGTTGTCCACATCATTGCAGTCAATAAGCTCAAAGCCCTCGCTTGTTGTGTCGGCCTCGTAAAAAGCTGTTTCGCTTTTATAAAGGTGATTCAGGGCCTGTACATACTCGCTCATCTTCTTGTGCATGGGATAATCAAGAAGATGCCAATCTAAACTCTCCTTGTACTTCCACTCTATGAACTGGCCGAATTCACTACCCATAAAGAGAAGCTTCTTTCCAGGATGGGCAAAAAAGTACGCGTAGGCGCATCTTAGTCCCGCGAACTTCTGCCAGTAATCTCCCGGCATCTTGTTCAGCATTGAAGCCTTTCCGTGCACTACCTCGTCATGAGATAATACCAGGATATAGTTTTCACTCCAGGCGTACATAAATGAGAAGGTTAAGAGGTTTTGATTGTATCTTCGGTAAATAGGATCAAGGCTCACATACTTTAAGAAGTCATTCATCCAGCCCATATTCCATTTATGTGAAAAACCAAGTCCTCCGACATGAACGGGTTTTGTCACCATGGGCCAGGCCGTTGATTCCTCTGCAATCATCATTACATGCGGGAAGTATTGATAAACTACGCTGTTTAAATGCTTTATCAGCTCAACAGCCTCAAGATTTTCTCTTCCTCCATACTCATTCGGTATCCATTCTCCCGGCTCGCGGCAATAATCCAAATAGAGCATAGATGCTACAGCATCCACTCTGAGCCCGTCTATATGGAACTGGTCAAACCAGTAGACTGCATTTGCTATGAGGAAGTTTTTAACCTCATTTCGTCCGTAATTAAAGACATGGGTGCCCCAGCCTAAATGCTCACCCTTTCTCTTATCCTCGTACTCGTAAAGGGAAGTCCCGTCAAATCGGGCAAGGCCATGGGCATCCTTTGGAAAATGCGCAGGAACCCAGTCCAGAATTACGCCTATATCATTCTTGTGGCAGGTGTCAACAAAGTATTTAAAGTCCTCAGGTGTGCCATAGCGGCTTGTGGGTGCATAGTATCCCGTCACCTGATAGCCCCAGGATCCATCGTAGGGATGCTCTGTTACGGGCAATAGTTCAATGTGCGTATAGCCCATCTCTTTCACATAGGGGATAAGTGTCTCGGCAAGCTTTCTATATGAATAGGGCTTAAAGCCTGTTTCGGATTTGGGATCATCATCGGGTTCCTGCTTCCAGGAGCCTAAATGAACCTCATAGATGTTTACTGGCTTATCGAGAACGCTTTCCTTCTGTCTTTTCTCCAGCCAAGGCTCGTCGTTCCACATATAGTTGTCAAGATCATAGACTACGGAGGCAGTCTGAGGGGATTTCTCTGCAAAAAGGGCATAGGGATCAGACTTAACATAAATCTCTCCCGAGGGAGTTTTGATTTCATATTTATAAATATCGCCCTTGGTAAGGCCAGGTATAAACAGCTCCCAAACCCCTGAGCTTCCTATCATGCGCATTTGATGTGTTCTTCCATCCCACTGATTGAAGTTACCCACCACACTGACTCTCTGGGCCGATGGTGCCCATACTGCGAAAGAGGCTCCCTTGACCCCCTCTGCCTCCATTAGATGGCAGCCAAGCTTTTCATAAATTCTGTGGTGGTTTCCCTGATTGAATAAAAAGAGGTCATAGTCTGATACGGTGGGCCAGAAAACATAAGGATCTATTGTGGTGTAATTTGTGCCTTGAAGAGTTGTGTGGGTAAGCTGATACTTAAAAGGCTCCCTTTTATCATCAACTGTACATTCAAAAAGGCCTCTTTCGTCAACCCGCGCAAGCTGATATTCCTTATTGGTATCCAAATCCTTTGCCTTTACGCTTTTAGAGTTGGGATTATAAACTCTAATCCTGAGCTTTTCTCCCTCCTCATGAATACCCAGTATGCTATGGGGATTCTTGTGGACGCCATTTAACAGATTCTCAATCTGGTGTTTATCAATTGTATTCATACGCTATTCCCTCCAGGCAGTATTATGGATATCTTAATGTATTTTCTACTTATTTACAACGAGCTTTTAATATTTTTGTTAATATGTTACTCTAGTTCATAGGGGTTCTTTTACGGCTGAACAGTAGCCTTTATGTTAACGGTAGCCTTTACTGCTAATAGCAGCCTTTACTGTTGAACGGAGGCCTTTGCTGTTAAACAGTAGCCTCTCCCGTTAATAGCAGCCGTACCCTTACTTATGAGGTGGGTGAAATCTTTATTAGGGGTGATTAATATGTCAGAAAACACACATCTTAACCATACCTCCGATGAAGGATATCCAAGAACAGATGAACGAAAGGGGCCCGACATCATTGTTAAAACCATCAACCTTTTAAGTATCGGCCTGTGGATATTTATCATCTTTAATCTATGTATCATTTTATTATCAAGACCAGTCGGGGAGACCTTCTTTGACCGGCTACTCAATATTTCAGTCAGAAACTATTGGGACGCTAACCTGCTAACCTTTGCCTTAGTACTGTCATTGATCCAGTTCGTCATAAGCATTTTTTCATTTGTATTAAACACAAAACGCCTTAAACGCAAAGGAGACAGGATTAGAATCAGTATAATAATCTCCATATTCTTCTCATTGATTCTGTGTGTCTGCCTGGTCTTTGTGCTTTTATAAGTCTATATCATACTTATCCTATTAACTGGTACTTAATCAGGGTTCGGTAAATAAAAGCCGTAGCCTCAATTTTTGCAGCGTAATCTGAGAGCGCAAGGCGCTGGCCGCTTTTTCCTGTTATTATTTTTTCTCCTGCAAAGGAGGCAAGCATATTCATATCCTCTATATCTATTTGAGGATAGTCTGTAAATTCCTTGAGCATCTCGGTATCATGAGGATATATTGTCCGGTCTAAATGGGCCAGTAGATTATTCAGAACCTGGATAATCTCTTTTCTTGTAACAGATCTTTGAGGGAAGATTCGACCTTCTTTATCAGGGTGCATTATTCCGAGCTCTGTAAGTGTGGTCAGCTCGTTATAATATTTATGGTGGGCGGTAATATCGGTCAGAGGGAAAATAACAGAATTATGGTATTCAATATTAAAGCTCTTCATTATCATATAGGCAAGCTCCCCTCTGGTAACTGCATTTTGAGGGTAAAAATACTCATTTTGGGTGGTTCCAAAGGCACCAAGACCTTGAAGGGTGTCAATATCCTTATGTGCCCATGTATAGCCCCCGATATCTTTATACATCGCCTTTTCAGGGATTCTAACTGTAATTCCTGCTTTTTGAGACTCCCCTATAAGATTAAATGCCCTAATCTCATAATATACATAAACTCCAGCCTGTGGCGATTTATCTATGAAGGTTTGTTCGTCCTTATCCACCGAGCCGATTTTTGTTCTTTCACCGTCTATGGTGCGATAAATATTGTAGCCCTTTTCCTTCTCAGTTTCGTCTGTCCAATTAAGTACAACCCGGCCGTATCCCACATGGGGTGCAGTTATGGCCGAGGGTGCCTCAGGAGGGGAACCAAAGAACTGAAGCTCTTCACTGTAGCTCTCTAAAGTGTCAATATTGGCTCGTATGCGGTAGTACAGCTGTGTTGAGGTGTCGTATCTTGTAGAATATGTCAGGTATCCATTTGTCTGGATCTTTATATCCTTCCATTGTCCGAAGGGATCATCCTTAACCTCCAGAGTATAGATGGTATCTCGGGGTACCCTGTCGTTACTGAAGATGCGTAAGTATCCTCTGTCAGTATAGGAAATGATGGGCAGGGGCTTGGATGGATACTTATTAATTATGCTTATTTCCGGGGAAAAGACAGAATAGACATTATCTCCTCTAAAGGCTCTTATTTTATAGCTATAGCTTTCGCCATTTATACTGGCTCTGTCATGGTAAGTATCAGTGTTTTTGGGAACTGTGGCAAGCCTGACCCATCCCCCTGTGTCCTGAGGTCCGTCTTGAGCCTTTCTCCATATTTCAAAGCCGGACTCCTCCTCATAAGGATAATTCCAGGTCAACACCACATGATTTGATGAAATAGGGTTTGCGGTTAAGTCTATGGGCGGTTGCAGGTATTCCGCCGTAAGTTCTATTTCTTCAGTAAACTCGCTTCTATGGCCCCTAGGTGATAGAAGGCAAAGTCTGTAGGTGTAGGTTTCTCCTGCAATAAGGCCTGTATCTATATATGTGTTTTTATCTGCACTGGAAATGAGCGGTCTTGTTTCTCCTGTAGGATCTGTTCTTTCGATTAAAGCCTTTCCTCCTGCATCGACTCTTGACATGTCCCACATGAGAACTATTTTACCGTCAGAGAGGCCATGCCCCCATAAGGAGGTAGTAAGGGCATAAGGGGTAAGGGTGCTTCTTCCATAGGAGGAGGGAACATAATTGGAGTATCTGTCATTTCCAAAATGCATTCTTATGCGGTAGCGATAATATGTGTCATGCTCAACATCAGTATCTATATAGCTAGTTTCATTTACAGGAAGAGTTGCTATAGTAGTCCAGGAATTCTCATTTGTCTTTATCCGATCCAGGATTATTTTGTAATCGATCTCTCTGTAAAGAATAAGGTCTGGAATATCCCATTTTAAATTGATCTGATCAGAAAAGACATTTGTTATTTCCAGGTCTTCAGGAAATAATGTGACTACTTCTTTTTCGGTACTATAGCCGCTCGAGTCTCTGCCAACAAGGGCCTTTATTCTGTATGTATATATATGGCCGTTTGTTATGGAGTAATCCTTGTATTGACTTATGTTTCCGCTTATTTGAGAAATGGGGTAAAACTCTCCCTGATCAATGGATCTTTCTATCAGGATATATGTAAACACCTTGTTCGTATTAGTCCATTCAAGAAGATTATATGATGAATATGGCTCTACGCTAAAATCTTCCGGCGCAGATAAAACTGCTCCAAAGCTCTTAATCGTATTTGCTCGGCTTAAGCAAGGAATCAAAAGCATGGCTATTAAAATAAATGCTATTACTTTTTTAATTCGTTTCAAGATAATACCCCCTAACAAGACAGGGGACGGCTTATTTTTGTTAAGCTTTTTATGCATGTTTTCTGTCTTGTATATTATTATATTATATCGGCAATAAAAATGGATGTAATGAGCCTTACAAAAAAGCGGGAGTATAGCCTTACGAAAAAAGTAGATACACTTAACCTTGCGAAAAGTTGGACGCAATTAATCTTACAAAAAAAGTGCCGGTTATGATACCGGCAATTAAAGGGGGTCAAAATGTATTGTGAGGTCATTAAGAGTATTTACTGATTTTTTGCTTTTATACAGAAAAAATATATTTATTTAAGAAGAATTCTATGTAAGACAGAATAGAGGATTATCTTTTTACATTATGTCTCTAATAATATATAATAATTCTATCAAATACTAAAAGGCAAAGGTACTTACTTTTATGGATAAAGAAATATGGAATAAACCTAAAATTTGCAGCTCTGTCGGCGGCTCAGCACTGATAGAAGGTGTTATGATGCGCAACAGTGACAAGCTTGCAGTATCGGTAAGAAAATC
>JAAYTU010000053.1 GCA_012523705.1 Clostridiaceae bacterium | reverse complement strand
TTCCCAACGATGAAACCGAAGGAAAGATAGTACCAGCCGTTTACAAGAGATATTCCAAGATCATTCTCGAGGAAGTATTAAAGCTTGAACATACTGACCAAAACGATGAAAGTGGAGGGGTTTTAGTGGTTAATATTATTTCTGATGGCAAAGACAATAAAGAATTTGTCATAGCAATTAAGGGTGAAATTGATGTTTATTCTGCTCCGGGCTTTAAGGAAAGTTTAACCGAATCGATCAATGATGTAGACCATGATATTATACTGGATTGCAGTGAGTTGTCCTACATAGATAGCATGGGCTTGGGAATTCTGGTCGGCGCCTTGAAGCGTGTTAAAGAAAAGGGCAAAAATATTATAATACGAAATCCCAAAAGCACTGTGCGTAAGCTCTTTAAAATAACCGGGTTGGACAAGGCCTTTATTATTGAGGAGGTCTTATAATGAAAACTACAGATACAGTTTCTATTCAGATACCTATAAAACCAGAATTCGTTAGTATTGCGCGGCTGACAGCATCCGGAGTTGCCCATAGGTCTGGTTTTGATATTGACACCATTGAGGACATAAAGGTTGCTCTTTCAGAGGTTTTAGCTAAAATAATTGAAAAGCGCACTTCCTCAGGCAGGGTAAGCATGGACTTTCTCTGTACTGAACAAGGTCTTTCTATTAATATAAAACTACTTAATGATAGTTTGCCGGCTTTATTTTCTGATGAGGAAGATAAATTGGCATTGTCAATTATCAGCTCCCTTATGGATAGTTTTCAGGTAGAGGCTGATAATGCTGAGATTACCATGGTTAAAAATTTTGGAAAGGCAGTATGAAATGTGCAGCAAGTCAGAGGCCTTTAATATTGGCGATTTAAATGAAAAAGAACTGTTTGAATTATATACTAAGAACAGGGATGTAGAGATACGAAATCATATAGTCAGAAAATACATGTATCTTGCAGAAATCATTACCAAAAAATTTGTTAATCGTGGCGTTGATTACGATGACATTTATCAGGTTGCCTGCGTTGCCCTTATAAATGCTGTTGAAAGATTTGACACAAAGGAGAACGTAAAGTTTGTCAGCTTTGCAACTCCCACAATTGTAGGTGAGATAAAGCGGTATTTCAGAGATAAAGCTTCTGTTATTCGTATTCCCAGGCGTATTTATGAGGTTTATCAGAAGGTAAACCAGGCAAGGGAATATTTAATGCAGCAGAATAAGAGAGCTGCAAGAATCGATGAAATAGCCGAGTATCTTAAAATGAAGGAAGAAACAATTCTTGAAATCATTGAATCCTGGAATGTTTATAATATACAGTCCTTTGATCAGAATGTTTATGATGATGATAATCTGGAGCTCCATGAAACAGTTGGTGAAGAGGACGGAACATTCGAGAGAATCAATAATCTAGATTTTCTCGAGAAGGCTATGGAGAAATTCAATGAACACGAAAGGGAGTTTATCCGACTTCGTTTCTTTGAAACCAAAACACAGAAGGAAATAGCAAATCGCTTCCATGTTTCTCAGATGTACATATCGCGATTAGAAAAAAAGACATTAGAAAAATTTAGATTGATATTAAGAAAATAAAATGGGTATATAAACTATAGCAAGCTTAGCCACAATAATTATTGTTTCTTATGTATGGAGGTTATTAATGGTATGGTTGTGGACTATAGTCAGGACCAGAGGATATATAGTCAGGATATTATGACAGATACTTATGGCGTATGCCAGGAAGTAAAGGATATTCTCAGAGAACTTTCAGACAGATTTTCACTGGCCTATGAACAGTGCTTTGATATAAAGATTATTTTGAGTGAACTATTGCAAAATGCCATTAAGCATGGTAATAAATGCGATACCAATAAAAAAATCCATATAGATATATGGTTTAAAGAACAAAGTAAGACCCTGGGAATTAGAATTAAAGACCAAGGGCATGGCTTCGACTCACCACCAAAATATATATCAAAAAATCTTTCCGAAGGTGAACCGATGTTAAATGAATCAGGCAGAGGTCTCAATATTGTTAAAGCTCTATCAGACGGTATTAAATTTAATACCGAAGGAAATACCATAACGGTATTAAAAAAGATATAGCATCTTTTGTCATAAGAAGATGATAAGATTGAGAACCAAATCTTGATTCACTCTCCTCCCGGCACAGCCGGGACTTTTTTTATTG
>JAAYTU010000052.1 GCA_012523705.1 Clostridiaceae bacterium | reverse complement strand
TTTATTCTTGTTAATATTCTTCTATTTTTCTTTTAGTATATCCCTTATTTCGGTAAGTAACTCCTGCTCCTTTGAAATCTTTTCCTCTTCGACTTTTTCAGCAGCTTCCTCTACTTTGGCTTCTTTTCTCTTAAACTTGCCAATCAGTTTGATTACAAGGAATATGCTAAATGCAATAATCAAAAAGTCAATTATGTTCTGAATAAACTGACCATACATAATGCCAACATACTCATCAGTCCCCTTTACACCTGATATGTCAATGCTTAAGTTTGATAGGCTGACTTTACCTGTTAACATGCTTATGGCTGGTGTAATAATATCGTTAACCAGTGAAGTGACAATTTTTCCAAATGCGCTACCAATAACAACACCGACTGCCATATCAATAACATTACCTTTAATTGCAAAATCCTTAAAATCCTGTATGAACTTTTTCATAAGCCTGTCCCCTTTATCATTATTTTTTTTGATTTCTAAGCTGCTAATGTTTAAGGTCACGGACGCCTATCAGCAATCTTGTTATTGCTAATTGGTGAGGTCATTATATCATATTGAATAACACTCTAACAAGATTGACACAGGTTCAATGTTGTGTGAAAATGTGAACTAGAAAATACTTTGATCAGAGGCGAACAAACATATATGGCTAAAAAAAAGAAGAAGACACCAAGGAACAAAACAACAAACACTTTATTAACACTGGTAATTGTCCTGTTTGTTATACTGATAGGCGTTATGAGTGTATATTTCTATCTGGTTAAGGATAAGCCGGTTTTTGATTTTTTAGGGCAGTTTCTCACCACAAAGGATGGTGCCGAAGCAATCCGAAACAAAAGGGAGTCCGGTTCCAGTCCTTATAGCTTAACCAATAATCAAAAATATGCCATAGACTTAGTTGACAAGGATAATATCAATGTATTGGTTATCGGAACCGACCAGGTGGCAGGAAATCATGATACCCTTATGATTGCAAGCATAGATGATGCAAATAATGTGGTAAAGCTTATAAACCTGCCCAGGGATATATACATAGATTACAGTGATAAGGTTAAATCTGAATTGAAAAAGGTCTGGCCTTCTTATTCCAAATCGAAGGGAATATATAAAATCAACGCATGTCATGTTATAGGCAAGCGTGTTGATTACAAGAACGGTAACGGCCGTTTTGGCAATTCCGAATATGATTTCGTTGCCGATATAATGGAAGAGGTATTTAATATATATATAGACGATTATGTTTATATTAAACCCTCAAGTTTCAGAAAAGTGGTAGACTATTTTGATGGTGTTCAAATTGATGTACCCTATCTGATGAGATATAACGATCCAACTCAAAATCTTGAGATTAATATTAAAAAAGGCTTTCAGACTCTAAGCGGCAAGGATGCTGAGGGCTTTGTCCGTTATCGTCAAGGTACCGATGAAAATGGTAAATACAAAAGCATAGGAGACATTGAAAGGAAAAACAATCAGGTGGCCTTTGCTAAAGCTTTTATTAACCAACACCTGAACCTGAAGAACTTAGGTAAGTTTATTACAATATTTAACGAATTAAATGAATATGTTGATTCAAGTGTAGATGCAAAAAAGGCCGGAGAGTACGGGAAGCTCGCAGAGCAGCTATACCGTAACAAATTCATCATAGAGAACGAAAGCGTAGAGTGCAAGGACTATAAGCTAGATGGAGTCTACTATTTGAAGATTGAACAAAAATAAATTCAACCACTATTTCGCCAAAAACCATGGGTAACGATTTGTATATTTATATGTTGCCTGGGTTTAGTGCTGATGATATAATGTATACGATTTTACATTAAACCTTTTAAATATATACAATCTAGGAGGACAGGACGAAAATGGTTTTTAATTTTGACACTTTGCTCGAAACTCTTCCGGAAGGCACATCACTTACTGAATACATTATTAAAATGTTAATTATGTTTGCAATTGGTGGTATATTGATATACCTTGCGATAAAGAAGGAATATGAGCCCGCTTTGTTACTTCCTATAGGATTTGGTGCTATTCTGGCGAATATTCCATTAACAAGCATTGTAGAAAACCCGGTAACTGGTGAGCTTGGAATTTTTGGTGCACTGTATGAGGCGACAATCGCCAACGAGCTTTTTCCGGTCCTTATTTTTATTGCCGTTGGTGCAATGATCGACTTTGGGCCTTTATTTCAAACTCCATCAATGCTGTTCTTCGGTGCTGCCGCTCAATTTGGTATCTTTGCTACAATGATGGTTGCTTTAGCTTTAGGCTTTAGTCTTAAGGAAGCTGGAGCCATAGGTGTAATTGGAGCCGCAGATGGTCCTACAACAATTTATGTAGGCAGTGCTTTTGGACTTGATAAAGGTATTATGGGGCCTCTTACCGTTGCCGCCTACTCATATATGTCATTGGTCCCAATTATTCAGCCACCTGTAATTAAAGCCTTAACAACCAAGAAGGAAAGGCAAATCCGTATGGACTTCCAACAAAAAGAAGTAAGCAAATTAACAAGAATTCTTTTCCCTATCGTTGTTACAGTAATTGCAGGTATTATTGCACCTGAAAGTGTTGCTCTTATCGGTGCTTTGATGTTCGGTAATTTAATCAGAGAATGTGGAGTTCTTAACAGGCTTTCAGAAACAGCTCAAACAACTCTAGCTAATTTAGTTACTATCCTTCTTGGTATAACAATTGGTACAACCATGAACGCAGAAGCGTTTCTGACAAAGAATACCCTCTTGATTATGCTTTTAGGATTAGTTGCATTCATTTTTGACACTGCCGGCGGAGTAATGTTTGCTAAGTTATTGAATCTCTT
>JAAYTU010000051.1 GCA_012523705.1 Clostridiaceae bacterium | reverse complement strand
TTTTGTGTTCCTATGCGCTTTTCAAGCAATCAGCTGAACTGCAGCTTTTATATAGTACAATACAAAACGCATAGTTGTCAACAGGTTTTATAAATTTTTAAATCAAGTCTTATAACAGCTGATAATAAGGAGATAAAAGCGCATCGTCTCTTGTACTCTGCGCTTTTATATTCCTTTAATATATGTGTTAGTTATTATATATCTATAATATACCTATGATTATTTCTGCTAATCGGCTATTTCGATTTAATCAACAAATATGAAGAACCATTTATATTCTTTTCATTAAGCTCTAGGCTTAGGTTTTCTATCGGATATTCATTGATCAATGCTTCCTCTGCCAGGGCTCCATACTTAACTATATCGTCCCAGCCCTTTACACTGGTATTGACATTAGCGCTGATAATCTCAGCTATCTTGGGCAGCCTACCCAGATTCTTTAATGTTACATGCTGTGAAATAAACGCTTTGATAAATCTGTTCTGATTGTTCTTTCTGAAAATGTCTCCATAGTTGTGGAAATTCCCTTCTTCGTCAAAGCCTTGTCTGAATCTTACAAATCCTTCTGCATCCTTACCGTTAAGAGTTCGTGTTCCCTTTTCTATATATATATCCAGGTCCTGATAGGGATCATTGTATTCCATATGGACAGGAACATAAACTGTTACTCCGCCAAAAGAATCTACAAGATTTCTAAATCCTTTGGTCTTTACATATACATAGTCATTAATACGGATTCCAAAAACCTCACCAATTATATCAGCAAGGAAATCTATATAGCTTTTATTAAAACGGCCCTCGCCCTCTTTGTATTTAATAAAGTTTCCAATCGATGGTGCCGCATTAATACGATTCATTCCCTTTTCTTTGAGGTATGCAGGGTTGACTTCTCTAAGGGCATCAAGAACTGTATCACTATAATCTATATATATATCCCTGGGCAGACTGAGTATCGTTACTTTTTTCGAAGCCTTATCTATATTTAGAATCATTATGGTATCAAAGTTAAACCCTGTCGGTTCAGTCCCTAATAACATAATGTTTATGCTGTCTGGATTGAAAATCTCCTGATAATACCTTTGCTTATTTGTAAGGTATACTCTGTCGTCATCCTCAATGTCAGAAGGATTGTTAGGAACTAATCCAGGCTCATAGCTTGGACTAGGGGTGGTAGTTTCAGGTTCATGTCCTTGAATATTATTACCCGACGAAAGGTTTTGTGAAGCCATAATACTAATAAACACGACAAATATAGTCGAGAAAAGTGCCATTAGAATTCTTACCCTTTTTGTTCTTTTGATAATAATGCCACCCCCAAGCAAAGAAGCTATGATTAGGATATCACTTTTAGCATGATAATAAAACCTGATAATATGACAGTTGTTTCAAATAATTATTACTTTAATCTTTAATAAGTGTTTCAAGTCTTTCAACAATCTTGTCATACATTTCAGAGTACTTCTTTAATTTCTCCCTTTCGGAATCGACAACAGCCTTTGGAGCCTTGGAAACAAAAGCTTCATTGCTGAGCTTTTTATTAACTCGGTCCAGTTCTTGCTCGATATTTGCCTTTTCTTTTTCTAAGCGCTCTATTTCCTTTTTCATATCTATAAGATCCTCTAAAGGAATAAATATTTCAGCCCCATCAACAACAACGGCAACGGCATCCTTGTCGATACCTTCCTTGTCACTTTGATGTACGGCATCAGACAACCCGGCAAGTCTTCCAAATGTAGCCTTCTCTGAATCTATGAGATTCTTAAGAGTACTATCTCCGGTTACAAAGATGGCCTTAGCCTTTCGGCTCATTGGAACATTCATCTCTGCTCTTAGGTTACGTATTCCTCTTACCGAGTCCATAATAAAAGACATTTGCCTTTCCTCTTCAGGATACATGATACTATCTGAATACTCAGGCCAGGATGAAATCATTATGCTCTCATCATCGGTAATCAGGTGACTGTAAATCTCCTCAGTAATAAAGGGCATGAATGGATGAAGAAGCTTCGTAGCATCTTTCAACACTTTATTAAGAACATACAGTGCTTCTAGTCTGCCAACAGCCTCCCGGTCATAAAGTCTTGGTTTAACCAGTTCAATATACCAGTCACAGAATTCTTCCCAAATAAACTCATATATCTTCTGAAGGGCTATACCCAGCTCAAACTTTTCAAGGTTTTCGCTGACTTCTCTTGCAACTGTATTAATACGGCTTAAGATCCACTTATCTGCAGCTGTATAGTTACTTTCATCAACATTTTCAAAATCAATATTATCGTCGAAGTTCATCATGACAAAACGGAAGGCATTCCATACCTTATTTGTGAAGTTACGGCTGGACTCCAGCTTTTCCTCTGAAAAACGCATATCATTCCCGGGTGAGGTTCCTATCACCAGCGCATATCTGAGAGCATCAGTTCCGTACTTGTCTATAACATCGAGGGGGTCTATTCCGTTGCCAAGGGATTTAGACATTTTTCTACCCTGGGAATCACGCACAAGACCGTGGATGAGTACATGCTTAAAGGGCTCCTTACCCATTTGTTCAATACCTGAGAAAATCATACGCGCTACCCAGAAGAAGATGATATCATATGCTGTTACAAGTACACTGGTGGGATAGAAGTACTCTAGGTCCTCTGTTTTCTCAGGCCAGCCAAGGGTAGAGAATGGCCAAAGCGCAGATGAAAACCATGTATCCAGAACATCCTCGTCCTGTCTGATATTCTTTGATTGACATTTTGTACACTTATCCGGTGCGTCCCGTAAAACCATTGTCTCGCCACAGTCATCACAATAGTATGCAGGAATTCTGTGTCCCCACCAGAGCTGACGGGAAATACACCAATCCTGGATATTCTCCATCCAGTTAAAATAAATCTTTGAAAATCTTTCAGGGACAAATTGTATTGTTCCATTCCTTACTGCTTCAATTGCAGGCTCGGCTAAAGGCTTCATTTTCACAAACCATTGCCAGGATACTCTTGGCTCTATTACGCTAGAGCAGCGATAGCATGAACCAACATTATTCTTATGGGGCTCGATTTTTGCCAGTAATCCTAATTCCTTAAGATCCTCAACAATCCTTTTTCTAGCCTCATAGCGGTCCATTCCTTCATATTTTCCCCCATAACCGTTGATAGTAGCATCTTCATTCATGATATTAATCAGCTCAAGGTCATGGCGAAGACCAATTTCAAAGTCATTAGGATCATGTGCCGGTGTGATTTTAACGACACCAGTTCCGAAGTCTCTCTCAACATATGAGTCGGCAATAACAGGTATACTTCTGTTAACCAGAGGAAGAATAACAGTTTTACCTATGAGGTGCTTATATCTCTCATCATCGGGATGAACGGCCACAGCTGTATCTCCCAGCATGGTTTCAGGACGGGTTGTTGCTATCTCAACAAATTCATCTGACCCTTCAACCGGGTACTTAATATGCCAGAAGCTGCCGTCATGTTCTTCATATTCAACCTCGGCATCAGATATTGATGTTCCGCAATCAGGACACCAGTTAATGATTCGTTCACTTCGGAAAATCAGTCCCTTTTCATAAAGGCGAACAAATACCTCTTTAACAGCCTCTGACAGACCTTCATCCATGGTAAAGCGTTCCCTCTCCCAATCACAGGAGCTCCCTAGCTTCTTTAGCTGCTCAACAATTCTTCCTCCGTATTGCTCCTTCCAAGCCCAAGCTCTCTCTAAAAAGCCATCGCGGCCAACATCCTCTTTTGTCAGACCTTCCTCTGCCATCTTTTCAACTATTTTCAGCTCTGTTGCAATACTGGCATGGTCTGTACCCGGAAGCCACAGAGCAGAATAGCCCTGCATGCGCTTCATGCGGATTAATATATCCTGCATTGTGTTATCCAGTGCATGGCCCATATGCAACTGTCCGGTAATGTTTGGAGGCGGAATTACAATGGTAAAGGGCTCTTTCTCCTTATCAATCTCGGCATGGAAGTATCCTTTTTCCATCCAATTATTATAAATTGATTCTTCTATTCTTTTAGGATCATAGGTTTTTTCGATTTCTTTCCTTATCACGATTTAATCCTCTCCTTATTAACTATCTATATATATAAAAAAAGCTCCCATCCAACAACTTGGACGAAAGCCAGCTTCCGCGGTACCACCAAAATTCCCATTCGGGCTCTTTAAAGAATATAACGGTTCCTAACCGGTATGGTCTAATGATAGTACAACATATTTGAAATCATGCTGTTAAACAGCTTTACAGCAGAAATTGTTGTACAAGTTCAACCATACATGCTCAGGAGCGACCTTCAACAAAAACGCCATGAGATGCTTCCAGCTACGGCACCTCTCTCTGGGATGGGTTAATTGCTTACTCCTCTCCGTCATAGCAAGTAAAATATGCTTTAATTGATGATAGAATATGTTATTCCATTTGTCAAGAGGCAACACAGCAAGGTAAGCGAGGATTCTGTGTCCTTCTAACATCCATCAGGACACAGAGCTGTCCCCCGTCTTACTGTAATCTACATATCTGAATCTAACCCCGGATGTACTTTCCTGCCATTCGCCAACGTATGTTTTACTCCATCCCGGTGCGTTGTCAAAGTTGGGCAGATATGCATCTGCCTGAAAAACTTCATCAATTTGTGTTATTAAGGCCCTGTTGCAATACGGCAACAATTGCCTGTATATCTGTTCTCCGCCGCAAACATAAATCTCCTGCTCATACTTATCAAGAACTCGCGCAAGCTCATCAATGTCATGAGCAATTACCGTTTCATCACAGGTATAGTTATCATTCCTGGTCATGACCACATTTATCCGCTTCGGCAGGGGTTTTTTATCCTTGAAGGATTCCAAAGTTTTTCTGCCAACTACAATAATATTACCTCTGGTAAATCCGGAAAAACGTTTTAAATCCTCCGGTATCCTTTTTAATAGCTTGTTTTCATTGCCAATAGCCCAGTTTTTATCAGCTGAAGCTATAAGAATTAGATCACTTCTCATTAACATACTCCCTATTAAAATAAACCTTAATTAGACAGCAACAGGAATCTTCTTAATCTGAGGGCCTGCTTCATAGCCTTCAAGCACAAAATCCTCTATTTTAAAATCATAGAAATCCTTTACATCCTTATTAATAATCAGCTTAGGAGCTTTCTTGGGTTCCCTTGAGATTAGCTCTCTTACTAACGGCTCATGGCGATCATATATATGAGCATCTGCAATAACATGAACCAACTCTCCAGCCTTCAAGCCGCTAACCTGGGCAAACATATAAACTAAAGTTGCATATTGGGTAACATTCCAGTTATTTGCCACCAATACATCCTGTGAACGCTGATTAAGTATAGCATTAAGCCTATCACCTGTAACATTAAATGTAACGCTGTAGGCACAGGGGTATAGATTCATTTCATGTAGATCAGCGTGGTTGTAGATATTGGTCATAATCCGTCTGCTGTAAGGGTTGTTCTTTAAATCATGCAGAACCCTATCCACCTGATCAAATTCGCCTTCCTTGTATTTATGCTTGATTCCCAACTGATAACCGTACGCCTTTCCTATAGAGCCCCGTTCATCAGCCCAGGAATCCCAGATATGACTGTTCAAATCATTTACATTATTCGATTTTTTCTGCCATATCCATAGAATCTCATCAATAGCTGCTGAAAGATTGGTAGGTCTTAGTGTCAATATGGGAAATTCCTCTTGTAAATCATATCTGTTAACAATTCCGAATCTCTTTTTAGTGTGGGCTGGGACATCGTCCTCCCACCGGGGTCTGACATTGGTTCCTTCATCAGAAAAACCATTCTCAAGAATGTCCTTACACATCTCAATAAAAATCAAATCGGCCTTACTCATATATTTAGCCTCCTAAATCCTAATCTTAACTATAATCTTTGATAATGCATTATGCCTTTGATGCTGCCCTCCGGATTATTTTTTATTATTTAATTATATAATAGTATATCATTAAATAATTCAGGTTTGAAGATTTGGACTAATCTACTGAGGTTTAGTTAACCACAGTGGTAACCCGCATTTTTCCCTCATTATGCCAGACCTCCACCAGAATTCCTCCAAAATCAATAGTGGGATAAATTATGCAGCCTTCTTCGGATAGTCTATCCATAACCTCAGGACTAGGATGACCATATCTGTTTTTCCCTACTGATACTATGGCTATATCAGGATCTACAGCAGCTAAAAAACTTTCATCTGAGGAATATTTTGATCCGTGATGGGCCACCTTTAATAAATCACAACTGAGCTCTTCCTTATCGGAATTATCCTCTAATAATTTCTTTTCTGTCACAAATCCGATGTCCCCTGTAAACAGCGCACTAAAATCTCCGTAATCCAATCTTGCTACAAGCCCCAGATCATTCGCATTGATATTTTTGCCTCCGGGCATTAACCATGCTTCATTAAAGGGATATATTGCTTTGATAGTGAGGCCTTCCTCCTCATAAATAATGTCATCTTCTTTTATTTTTGTTACAGTCACTCCTTTTTCCTCTGCCAGGCCGATTAATTCCTGCATAGGCAAATCAGGAGCGTCAGCCACAATTAGCTTATGCACCTTAACTTTTTCAAGAACGGTTTTTAATCCTCCCGTATGGTCGGCATCGCTGTGGCTGGCTATCATAAAATCAATATTTTGCATATTTAAATTGTATAAAAGCGGGACCACAATGCGCTCGCCTACATATGAGCCATCTGTATCATTAATACTTCCTCCGCCATCGAGAATAATGGTCTTTCCCTTTGGAGTTCTGATAATAATGCAATCCCCCTGCCCCACATCGGCAAAGTAAATCTTTAAAGCCCGGTTAGGAACACTAGTAAGCAAGATAATAGTGCCGCAAAGAGCAATAATTCCGGCCAGTACTGCCCTTCCAACATCCTTTGGCAGCTTCCGGTGTGCATAGCGAATATATATAACAATGATATAATAAATGATTACCAGGACTAAGTCTGGTGTGGGAATAGTAATTTCAGCCCACGGAATTTTAGCAATGAACTCTGTAACAAAAAGCATTACATTCACCATAGCAAAAGTGAATACACCAATTAGCATGGCACCATATTGAAAAACGCATCCTACAATTGCTATCAACGCACCCAGTATAGTTATAAAGCCTGTAATAGGTACAATTAGCAGATTTGATAAAACAGATACCAGAGAAAACGTATTAAAGCAATATGCTATTACCGGTATAACACCGATTTGAGCTGCCAGTGTACCCGCCAGGGTATCACGAATGAATTTTGGAATTTTCACAGGCAGCCTTTCATAGATAGGCTTATAGAAAACAACCAGGGACAGGGTGGCCGCATAGGAAAGGATAAAGCCTATGTCATATAGCATAAAGCTGTTGTTTAATAGAATTACCAATGCCGAGAATGCCATGGAGCAATATATGTCGGTCTTTCTCCACAAAATCATGCCGGTCAGGGTAACTCCGGCCATAATTGCAGCCCTTACCACTGATGCCTCCATTCCCGTAGCAAAGACATAGAACATCATCAATGGAAAGGAAAGAGCCGATGACCACCTGGGGTTAAAACCAATCTTTTTTAGTATTACAAGCAATGGTGCAAGTAAAAAAGCAATATTCGCACCGGATACTGCCATCACATGGGATAATCCCGCCCTTCTGAAATCCTCCTCCATCTCCTCGGGCATCCTCGATGTATATCCTATGAGCATTCCTGCAATAACTGATGATTCTTTTGGGGGCAGAGATTTATCCAGAATTCTGATCATTCCCTGCCTCAGTATGTACCCGGTATTTTTTAGCCATGAGCCTTGCCATCCATTTTCTATCATCAATGACTTGGACGGAATACCCATGGAACCTGAGATCTGGCGGGATGCATAGAATTTTTGCATATCAAATCCACCTATATTTCTTCGTCCCTGAGGTACTTTTATCTCACCAGATAAACGAATCACTGAGCCATATTTTAGATCCGGCAAAGGGTCCTCATCATAAATTGAAACCTGAAGCTTTATACCTCTTGCAGATTTTATTGCTCTCCCATCTACCGAGTTAATCCTTAAGGTGAACCGGGTTTTCCCCTCTAAAAACTCTGGTTGGTCAGACACGGCTCCAATTACCGTTACACTTTTTCCTTCCCACTCTTTACAGGCATTATAATAATAGTCTCTGTTCATGCTGTGTATAAAATAGCCTGATATTAATAAGGGGATGGCCAGTAAAACAAATACAGAGGACTCCGCTTTTAGCTTTTTATAAAGGAGAATAAAAATAGACAGGCAAATAATTAGAGATATAATTCCCCATATGTGAGAATTATTTACATCCGATAGTATAATACCGCATATAAGGGCTAGAGCCGATATAACCAAAGGTCTTCTCATAAAACACCTGTTAAGCTTTAGATCTCTTTTTTCATAATGGAAACTCCTGAGGTGCCCTCGCGATGGAGAATTGCCTCCAATTCATGATCAGCTGAAAATCCGACTCTTTCCCAGAAAGAAAGGCCTTTAACATTATTCTCAGATACTGATACAATACATGTCAGAGACTTGTATCTTGATTTTGCATAATCCAGCAGCTTTCTAATCGCAGCAGTTCCATAGCCTTTGTTTTGAAAGGAAGGATCAATCAGAAATATTCTTATCCATAGTATAGTTTTACTGGCTATTTCATTTAAATTTGCATATGTAAATCCGATGGGAAGGTTATTATGCTCATGTATTATAAGAACAAGAGAATTTGACCCTTCAGGAGCTTGAATTATTTCAGCTATTTCTGAAAAGTCCTTTTCACCAGTGGCATAGCCTAAGTTGTCTGTCATGCTGTACCACCTTTTTATAGCCTCCATATCTGTTGGTTCGGGCTTTTTTAGAATAACATTACCATGGCTGCCAACCATTTGCTACCTCATATAAGCATTATTAAATATCTGTCAGACCATCTGTTGCTGAATCTCTATTCCTGGGTGTGAACCAGATACCATCCGGTCCACCCGTTATAAATATTATTCCAGAGTGGCTTTCTTTCTCCCCTGATATAATTATGATAAAGAACTGCTCCATATTTTCTGTAAAGGGGATAAATCGTATCCTTTTCATCGTTCATATTAAGATCGCGGTTTATAATATCAAGGGTTTCCTCCTGATTACTGCACAAAGGAATCCTGCAACCAAGAAGCATCATGTCATATCTGCCATTCTTGCTTAGCTTTTGTAGTTCTTCATATGTGGATGCTTTTATCTGTACATTTATACCGATACTATCCAAAGCCTCATAAATCCATTCGCTTATTTCCTCTCTGTCTATATTAAGCGAATTATAAGTAAGAGAAAGCTTTATCGGATATTTATAATTATTTCTGTAGGTATAGAGGTATTCTCTGTCCATATCATAGTGGTAACCTATCTCTTCCAATGCACTAATTGCCTCTTCCTTATTCATGAAATCTGAAGAAACACCCGAATCATAGGTGGTCATACCTTTTTCGAAAGGGTTTTTAGAGGAATAATAACCTAAATACTTTATAAGAATATTTCTAAATCCGTCATTAGCTAAAGCTGAATTCGTCTCTCCTTTAGGGGATAAAACCAGAAGCTCAAGAATATTGCTTACATACTTATTAAAGAATATATCAGCTCTCTTTGAATAGCTTTCAATCTCGCCTTCCTCGAGCCAGGCTATATCTATCTGCTGCCTTTGGAAAGCTTGCATCATATCTGATTCATTAGGGTAGATTTTAAAGGATATACCATCTAGCCAGATAGGATGTTTAAGACCGTCCTCCTCATTTAAAAGCCACCAGGAATCATTCCTTGCAAGATTTATTGAATTATCATCATACGATTCAAAGATAAAGGGGCCTGTACCAATAAGCTTCATAGAATCGGTATAACCTTCAACAGGCCAATCCTTAAAAATATGTTCGGGCAAAATCGGGAATGTAAGGCATGCAATGCCGGCCTCGTCAGCCCTGTTTAATACTAGTCTTAATTTCGTACGGGTTAAAATATTAATGCTTTGGATATTTCTGGCTTGAGGATAATAGATGGATTTTTCTCCTGCATTCTTGATTGTTTCTATGCTAAATGCAACATCATCAGAGGTAAAGGCAGTACCATCATGGAAAAGAATATTATCCTTCAATTCAATATCAAGGATAACTCCATCCTGACT
>JAAYTU010000050.1 GCA_012523705.1 Clostridiaceae bacterium | reverse complement strand
GGGAAGCGTTCCTGTACACAGGAATTGCAATTGCTGTAAGAATACCTATAATTATAACAACGATTAGAAGCTCAACCAATGTAAAACCCTTTTGATTTTTCATGAATTTTTTCATTATAAAATGCCTCCTTAAAAAATTTAATTATTTTCGGTTTTTTCTTATATTGTTTTTATACCATAATTGATGGCAATTAACAACACTTTCTTTATCATAATACTTCAAAGTCCCTATTAGTGAAATCATTCTTTAAAACTACTAATATGATTCGATACTATGTTGAATACTGCTGCTTACTTTTATAATGAATACCAGAAGTATCAAGGTTGAATACAAAGGCTGATAACACAGGGGCTAGCGTGCTGAAATATCAAAGCCATCCTGGTCCTTTATTTCCACATCGCCGGCCATATAATGTCTAACACCTCCCCGTTCAATTATTAATGATTTTTCCAGGCCATTATTTAAAATGTTATTGCTAACATTTCCCTGCAAGTTAATTACCAAAACCTGTTCCCCGTAAATGTTTGAAATGTATGCATCCGATACCGTATGATCTTTAACCCTTATACGATATTTATCAACAGTATCCATTACAGGTTCACTAAATTTCACATATATAGTTCTATTATCAACAAACCTTGCACTTTCAATATCAAGTGAAAAGCCCTGTTCAATCGTAATATTTCTGAAAATGGGCCTGGAGTTCTTATATTCTGCATCCCAGGTTCTAAGGCCGAACATTGTGCCAGCACTGGCTGCAGAATCTGAAAGCGGTCTCGGTTTAAAGAGCTGATATGAGTTATTGCTTATTCCAAAACTATTATAAAGCTCCATATTAAATTCTGGGAAATTTCCAAACCACATTTCATTGGAACGGTTACCACTTTCGTCAATGAGCACAACCCTCAAAGTAATACTGTTATCCAGTTGCCTTTGAGTAGTTATTTCGATATTATATCTTCTCCTCCACTGTATAATTTTCTGCTTATCAAGTTCAGTATTATCATATTGCCATCTGAAATTCGAATTTCGAATTTCCTGAGGAGTGTAAATTCCATGTCTTTGATGTATGTTTTGATCATTTTGGCCATCAATAGAATGATGATTCTTTAGAACGCCATGGGTTATGAACCAGGGATTCACCTGACCATTTTCTACCTTTCTGATATAAAAGCCATTCCACCCGGGGTTAAACTGGAACATATATCCGCTATCTATATTCCTGTCAGAACCATTATTTCTTAATGTACCGTATAATAAAACTCCGAAACCGCTATCCGGTCTGGCTTCAGCATCTATAGTTATTTTATAGCTATCAAGATTATCAGCATACCCGGCAACATCCTTGAAAAGCAGCGAGCCTCCCTGTTCTACTCCGTATACATCATGGTCATATGTCATGGTCAGACTATACTCTGTCAGGTCTGAGTCAAGGATTCCACCGACAGAATATCGCGTCCTGTACAGAACCGAGGAAACAAAATCATCGGGAACAAGGTAATCTGGTAAACTCATAGCGTATATATCATTGATCATACTTCCCCAAAAAGTAGAGGTATCAATTGGAGGATATATTTTAATGATATTACCATATATATACTGGTTAGCAGGTATTTTATCCTTGGTAACCGGCATAACGCCGAACCGGACATATTTGCCCACAAGCCCTTGTGGAACAACATCTATACTTGTGGCAAATACCTTGGGATTTGAAAAATCCTCACTTTCTGAATATTGCCATTGATATAATGAATCTCCCTCATTATCAGGATTGGAGTGATTATTAGAGACATATGTATACATTCCCTCTAACAGCGCATCTTCACTGGGAATAAAGTTATTATCTTTACTATTAGTCTTTATCCCAACATTGGTTGCCGAGGGCTGACCTATTATTTCCTTTACTTCAACATTATAATCTACTGTTGAGCCGTCCTTTGCAACAACTGTAAAGACAAGTGGGTTGGTAAAATTGTAAGAAGTAACTCTGGGTATTTGTTCAATTCCATTGCTGATTATTTTTTCACCAGTATGTTCAATATGTGGTATCAGTTTTTTTACATCTGTTCCCGACTGAACATAACACACAATATCAAATTCGCCGGTAAAGTAGCCTTCAACGGTTTTGGGCAAACCGGGGTTTTCGTCAATTCTGAAGGCAAAGCGGGTTATTCTCTTTTCATTATCTGAATAGTAATAGCATATTACCGGCCCGCCGGCATCCTTATCAATCAATCTAACATCATCGATCTTGTCGCCTTTAAGTAAATTTAATATCTGCACGGCAGAATCTGTAGAAAAATCCGAAAAGTCGGATGCAGTTGCTAGGCTGAAGGCCAATACATCATCCTTTGTTTTTTTGAAATTTAAGTCTGTAAACTGTATACCTATATTTAAGCTTCCAACAGCATCAACGGTATTGCCATGGCCAAGATAGTGCTTTAGAACACCACTGTCATCTAAATAGAAATATCTTTTGTCTGTATCGAATCTTGAGGGAATATCGGGAAGTATGATGACTTTATTTGCAAATCTTAATTCCCGGGTAATCAAATCAGAGGCAAGTTGCGCACTTTCCTGAACAGAATAACGGTCCTCACCCTTGCTGAAAGTATCCTGACCAAAGAACAGAAGACGGTATCCTATTGAGAGTACAACAACTACGATGGCCAGCACTACCAGAAGCTCTACTAAAGTAAAACCATTTTCTATTTTATATCTATATCTGTTTTTTTCCTTCATATAAATCAACCCATTTCTGTTTATAACTATTTTTCAGGTATAAACACATCGAGTTCAACAGAGTGTTCTTCTCCGTACTCTTCATTAAAGGTGATGATTTCTCCCTCAATTTTGAATAATTCAACCCCAGGGAATCTGATTGTTATCTGAGTGTCTGATTTTTCTGCACCTTTGCTGAATCTTTGCTCAATCTCTTGCTGAGCCAGATTTATGGCATTGTTTCTTTCGCCTGATTTCTGAATTCCTGAGTAAGAGGTGGTCAAAAGGGGTAAAAAAGCAACTGCCATAATTGTTAACAGAGAGATTGAAACCAAAAGCTCTACCAATGAAAAACCTTTGTTGCTTTTCATTTTATTGATCATCTTCCATCCCTCCACATTCCTTTAACATATTGCTTTGATCTATCCTCAACCGAAGGCCATGTGACACCACTTAGACCATCGAATATATCGGGCGTAACAGACGCGGCCTCTGGAACATACTCTATAACAGCATTTCCGCCAATGCCAATCTTTCCGCCAATCATGGAACCAGTAAAAGTAGCATTTCCCATAAGATTAATTGTGGCTCCCGGTGCATATAGCAAGCCTCCAAAATTGTAACATGTAAATATTCCGGTTTCTGGCATGAGAACAACAAGTGAATCAATGGGCTCATGATAAAAAGGATGATTCATTGCTCCTCTGTCGATTTGTGAGAGAAATTCATTCTGACAATACAGGTAAACTCTGTTAGGGCCTTCGATAAGAACATGTCCGTATAAACGAACTCTTTCCCCCGAAATTATAATATCACCCCTACTTGTATCGAATATAATAGTGCCCTGGTATTGAACATATATGTCCTTATAGTATTTCGGGCTATTGCCATCAATACGATGCACATTACCAGGGCGAACATCAAGATCATTATCATTTAGTTTAGGCGGGAATGTGACTCTTGGATAGTCCTCCCTGTTGGAATTCTCTATACAATCAAAATATATTGGCTGACCACCTGTGGCAAGCTTTCCCTTAGTTTCGACAGGACCTCCGACAACATCTGCATTTCCTGTTACGGATATTGAATCGTTCGAATTATCGGTGGCAAAAATTGCATTATTAAACAATCTGTATGGGGCGTCTTCCTCTTTTAATTCTAGAACGGCTGTGGCCATAGCACCTTCATAAGTTCCAGTGGCCTCAACAAGCACTATACCGTCTTCACGCATTAATCTTAAAACACAAGTTCCGCCTTTATCTCCTATTTCGAAAGGATCTGATGATTTATCGATAAGTCTGCTGATAGTATCGGTCAATTCGGAATAATTATCATTATTAAACACATATGTAGTAAATGCTTCTATTCCCGAGCGAGCAATATAATAGGCCTGCCTATTCCTGAATGAACGGTCGGAATGTGCTACACTCTCATTACTGTAGTGCCATATAACAGAACCAAGCATTGTAAATATGAAAATCACAATTAGAGTAATGACCATTGTCATGCCTTTTTGTGAATTAAGTTTCATCTCACATCAGCTCCAATCCAATTAAATAATTACTCGCAGCATTTCCTCCAATGTTGACAAGCCTTGCTTTACTTTGTTTAATCCATCCATTCTAAGTGTAATCATACCTTCTTGAATTGCTAATTTGCGAATGTCGTTTGTTGATGCTTCATCCAGAACCAATCTTTGCATTTTATCTGTTACCTGTAGAAATTCAAAAACCCCGACTCTTCCTCTATAGCCAGTATTGTTACAGGACAGACAGCCACCCGCCTTGTAAAGCTTAACAGATTCCTCACCTTCTAACAACGGAAAATCAGGCGCAATTTTAAGCAATTCTTGCCTACTTATAATATATTCCTTACGACACAAAGGACAAACCAGTCTCATAAGCCTTTGTGCTATAACACCAACCAATGATGAGGCTGTCAGGTATGGCTCCACACCCATCTCAGAAAGTCGTGAAATGGCTCCCGGAGCATCATTAGTATGCAATGTTGAAAACACAAGGTGCCCTGTCAATGCTGACTCAACTGCAATTTTAGCTGTTTCCCTGTCTCTGATTTCACCTACCATTATGATATCCGGATCACTTCTTAATATTGAACGAAGCCCTGATGCAAATGTCATACCTGCCTTTGCATTCATTTGAATCTGGTTAATGCCATCCATTCTTCTCTCAATAGGATCCTCAAGTGTAATAATGTTTTTCTCTGGTGAATTGATTGCAGCCAGCGTTGCATATAAGGTGGTACTTTTTCCGCTTCCAGTTGGTCCTGTAATAAGTATAAACCCATAAGGTAAACACATTGATTTATTGTATCTTCTAAGCTGAGATTCAGGAAAACCCAGCTCTGAAAGGGTGATCATCTTGCTGCTTCTGTTAAGTAGCCTCATGGTTACCCTCTCGCCATATGCTGATGGCAGTGATGCAACGCGGATGTCAATAGTATTGTTGCTTATCTTTACCGTTATTCGGCCATCCTGAGGGATACGCCTTTCGGCTATATCCATACCAGCCATAACCTTTACTCTGGATATAATCACTGGATGAAGCTTTAATGGCTGCTGGGTAATCTCATGTAAAACTCCGTCAATTCTGAAGCGTACGCGGGTAAATTTCTCCTGGGGTTCAATATGTATATCACTTGCCCCTGCAGTAACAGCATTGTTAATGATTTGATTTACCAGTATAACTGCAGGCTTTTCACTTATACCATCGTCAGTATTTTCCTCTTCATCCTCTTCTTCCTCTTGGTCGGGTACTACGATGGGCTGACTCATGTTAGAGAACTTCTCAAGCACCTTTGACAGTTCTCTGTCTTTTACTACTACTGGTTCAACCTCATATCCGGTAAGAAGTTGAATATCGTCTATGGCAATAATATCATCCGGGTTCTGCATTGCAACAATAAGCTTGTTGTCCTTTATGCCTATAGGAAGAAGCTTATACTTATTCGCTGTCTCGGGAGTAATCAGATTGGCATAGTTCATGTCTATTCCCATATCATTTATAGATAAAAAGGTGTAGCCTGTTTTAGCCGACAGTGCTGTTGCAATGTCTTCCTCATTACAAGCCCCCAATGAAACCAGACATTGACCAAGCTTTACGTTCTTCCCTTTTTTGAGATTCTGTTCCTGTAGCTGTAATGCCTCTTTAAGTTGCTTTTCTGTAACAACTCCCATTTTAACGAGTTGTTCACCCAGAAATCCTGCTCCTGTGATAAGCCCCATATTTATCCTTCCTTTAACCATGATGCTGTTCATTTGTAAAACACATTAGCCGTTACACTGGCATTTATATTTCCTTCAAGGTCACCGTCACGCTGTAGTTGGATTTTATCTATTCTGAACAATCTGCGCCCTGAGGATAAATCATGTACGAACTCGGCTAATGAAACATATGGTCCTTTAAGTATTAAAGTAACAGGCATTTCCTTTATATCGCCGCTTCCCCCAGACTCACCAGTGGAATCCTCTTTTGAATTAAACCTAATATCAAAAAGGTTTGCTTCATTTTCCAATGCAACACCATTAACATAATTAATTATATCATATTCCTGTGCCTCCTGTGGAATCTGAGTTACTAATATACTATGGGCCTTCTCCAATTCGGGCTTTAATAACAACAAAGCTTGGAGCTCATCTAATTCAGCTTTGTTAGTCATATATACAGAATGTTCATTACTGATTTCGTCATTTATATTGTTCATTGATTTTACATTCTTAACAATAAGAATACTCAACACTAGTATAACAATACACGCCATTATCAATACTATTCTATTATCATTATAACGCTTATTAACCATTTATATTTACCTCCACAGGAAGTGTATAACCTGGTCCCTCATTAACAATAAAGTTAATTTCAAAACCTACAGTGCTATTTTTATCATCCGAGGTTTTTGAAGTATAATAGATTGTAATATTGGATATTTCTTCAACTTCTTTTAAGCTGACCAGCCATAAAGACACCGTTTCATAATTAGCAGCCGTTCCGACAATTCTGCCAGTACCTGTATTAGACTCGGGCTCATATTCTATACTGTAATCCTGTACGCTAATTGTAGGAGGGGCGGAATTGCCCAGTTGAACTATTAATTGGTCCCAGACAGGACTCTGCCCTATAGCATTCTTTACATCAGCTAGATTTTGATTTACCTCTTCATTAAGAGTCTTGAGTTCCGCCATGCTGTTAATCTGTGATCTCATAGCTGAATTTTCTGCTCTTAAGCCATCTAGCTCTGCACGTTTCCCCGATATTACAATTGCCAGGATAAGATATGCTACAAAAAGAACCGCCATAATAATCATAGAAGCAATAAGAGCAATACTGGTTTTTCGGACATTGCTATGTATCATCCGGTATTCTTTTGGTAACAGACTTACATTATACATTTGCATTTTCCTCCAATCCTCTTATGGCTAAACTAACGCATGCCGTATAATCAGATGCTTTAAAGCTATGTGGATTTTTAGAGAATATATGCTTTTCCAAATCTGTATATGGGTTTGGTATAGTAACAGAAAGACCTGTTGCCTCCCCTAATTTAAGGGAAACAAAGTTTTGCTTTGAGTTACACCCCAATACATATAGCTTATTAATGACTTCACCGTTTTGCATTCTAAAGTAATTAACAGAAGATCTTACTTCAGTAAGTAAAATATCCGAAATTATACTGGTTTCCTTCTCAGCAGATTTTGTACCTTCTTCGATATATGCTATCCACGCAGGGGATTGAACAATATTAACTGTTCTAGCCATTCCGAGTACGCCTCTACTAAATACCAAAACATTACCTATATCATTATTATATCCTACCAATGCAAAGGTTCCATCGCTACTGCTAATCAATGCAGCCCTACCAATTGCCAGCATCGCAGAATCAATTTCTTTTAAATTAACCCCGGCATCTTGTATAGCTATAATAAAATCATTAAGCATCTTCTTCCTTGCTCCAACCAGCACAACATTTATAAAATCGCCCTCTTCTGTAGATTTCTCACCAACAACTACATAATCAAGCTCCAGCTCATTTATTGGAACAGGGATATGGTCCTGCGCCTGGAACTGTATCATTCCCCTGACCTTATCGGCAGGAACCTTGGGAAATGATGCAAAACGCATAATGACATCCTGGTTATTCACGCCTAAAACTATGTCCTTGCTCTTAAATCCGTTCTCGGTAATAAGCTTGCGCAGACTCTCCGAAAAAAGCCTAGTATTAGCGACACGACCATCGATTACAACGCCCTCGGTTAGCCTTGTCCTTCCCCATGTTGAAACAGCATAGCCCTTACCGGAAGCCTTAAGCTCCACTGCTCTCATTTCACGAGAATCTACTTCAAGACCTATAACACCTCTGTTAACTAATATCATAATTTAACCTCCGGCTGATGATATTGAGGAGAAAATAGGTGCATATAATGCTATGAGCATTCCACCTATAAGAACTCCTATTACAATTATTGCAAGGGGTTGAATCAAGGCCTGAAGCCCTCTTGCTTCAGTTCTGACCTCTTGCTCATAAAACTCCGCAACCTTATTCAAAAGAGTAGGCAAAGAACCAGATTCTTCTCCAACTGCAATCATCTGTGTTACCATAGGAGGAAATACTTCGCTTTCTTCTAAGGTAGAAGCAATAGTTCTGCCTTCCTCGATTCTGGCAGCTGCCAATTGGACCGCTTCATTAAGAACCTCGCTTCCCGATGTTGGTCCGGCACTCATAAGTGCCTGTACAACAGGTATTCCTCCTTCAATCAATGTTGAGAATGTTCTTGTAAATTTAGCAATTACCGTTTTTAGTATAAGGGAACCAAAAATCGGCATTTTAATCTTATTCTTTTCCCAAAGCCTATGACCGACGGGACTCTTGGTAAAAAGTACTATAGCAGCGGTAAGTAATCCTATAACCAGTACCCATATAAGAGGGGATGATCTCAATGAATGAGAGACATTATATACAAACTGAGTAATAGCATTTATTTCAGTACCCTGAGGAGTAGACCTTTCAAATACGGGTACAAGGAATACTAGCATTACAAGAAATACAATGATTGAAAATATTCCAATAACCTTAGGATATGACAGGGCAGATTTAACATCATCCTGTAATTCTTTTTGTCTCTGAAGCTGTTCTGATAATCTCATCAGCGATGTTTCAAGGGTACCTCCCACTTCGCCTGCATTTATCATTGAAATATAGAGTTCATTGAAGATATCAGGGTAAGCACTAAAAGCATCGGTTAAATTCATTCCGCCCTCTACATTTCCCGCAATCGATTCCAAAGCTTCGGACAGGGTGGAATTATCTGTTTGTCTGCTCAAGGTTGAAAGTGCTCTTGTTACCGGAATACCTGAACTGAGCATGGCAGACAGTTGTCTGCTGAAAAGCGTCAACTCCTCAATTTTAACCTTCTTTTTGGATATAATAAAGCTACTTTTGGTCTTTTTCGTCCCCTCTGAGAGATCAATAATTGAAAGGCCACTATCCTTGAGCCTATCGGTTGCTAGTGAATAACTTTCAGAAACAATCTGACCTTTTACAAGTTGCCCCTGTTTATTAATAGCTTCATAATTATAGGATGGCATTTACTAATCCTCCTAAAGATTTGCTTAGAAAAACGCATTGTGCATAATCCGTTCTACTTCAGTCTTATCTATGCAGTATTCTAGAACAGTTTCACGGTTTATTTTACCATTGTTATATAATCTAATTAAAGCCTGATCCATTGTTTGCATACCCTTGGAATGACCGGTCTGAATTGTCGAATATATCTGGTGTTCCTTTCCATCTCTTATCATGGTTTTTACTGCAGCAGTATCTACCATATATTCAACTGCAACAACCCGGCCAGAACCATCGATAGTAGGCAATAGCTGTTGAGAAACAACTGCCCTTAATGAGTTTGCGAGCTGTTGTCTTACCTGGACCCGTTTTTCACTATCAAAGGAATCTATGATTCTTGATATCGTTAACGGAGCTGTTTGAGTATGTAAGGTGGATAAAACCAGATGTCCCGTTTCAGCTGCTGTAAGAGCAATGGATATACTTTCCTGATCTCGCATCTCGCCTATCATAATTATATCCGGGTCGTGTCTTAACACATGGCGAAGAGCTGCCGGAAAGCTGCGTGTATCTGTCCCGATTTCCCGCTGCCTGACTGTTGCTTTGTCATGTTTATGTAAAAACTCGATAGGGTCTTCAACCGTAACTATATTACATGCCCTCTTACTATTTATTAAATCTATCATTGCAGCTAGGGTTGTTGATTTGCCACTACCTGTAGGGCCTGTGACAAGTATCAGACCACGGGGTAAATCGCATAGCCTTTTAATGTCATTGGGCAGACCTAAATCGTCAAACTTTGGAACAGTGAAAGGGACAGCCCTGAAAGCCGCAGCCATTGTCCCTCTTTGATACATAACATTTCCCCTGAACCTGGCACAGCCCTGTATAGCATATGAAAAATCAAGCTCCCAATCTCTGTCAAGTGCTTCTTTTTGATAGTCTTTAACAACTGCTAAAACCATATCCTCAATGTCAGCAGCATTAAGACGGGGTGAATCAACAGGCTGCAGCAGTCCATTAATTCTGATACAAGGTGGTCTACCAACTACCAAGTGCAGGTCTGAGCCCTTTTTATCTACGGTCATCTTAAGGAGTTGATCGATTGTATACTTATAACTACCTGGAATGTTAACATATTGCATGCTAATTACCTCTTATTTCAAAGTACTTCATAACAGTT
>JAAYTU010000049.1 GCA_012523705.1 Clostridiaceae bacterium | reverse complement strand
ATTGTATCTATCTGCGGTATCAGTTATGGTGCCGATGGCCGGACTCGAACCGGCACGGTGTTGCCACCGGTGGATTTTGAGTCCACTACGTCTGCCAATTCCATCACATCGGCATGATGTGTTAGTAGAACATTGTTAATATTAGCACAGGAACACCATAAAATCAAGATACTAATTCTTAAGATATGGGACTAGCGCAGGGGGACGGCGAAACACAGAGGGAAACACAATGGGAAGATTCTTCTGTGATATTAGCATGATCTGCCCCCTGTGTTTACTGTTGGGTCAGTTTTTGAATTATGGTTTTTGTGTTGTCACTGTAGCTGATATTGTAGCTGCCAGGCTTTATTGCATTTTCAAGCTTTTCCTTTTTGATAATTATATCAAATTCTATTGAGCTTTCTATTATTCCCTCATCATATAAACGCTTTGAAACACTTGTAAAATCATCGTTTTCATAAACAACAAAAATAAGGCTGCCATCGGGGTTGCGCCTTATATCATCCCTTTCCACATATTTATCTGTCATCCCAAGCTCACGCGCACGCTGAATAATCTCGGCATCAGACAACTTCGGCTCTACTCCTGAAAAGAAAATCATTGCCAATATTGCAGTAATAATAATCCCGATTCCCATGCCAAGAAGCACGCTCTTACCATCTATCAGTTTCACTCATTTACCTGCCCATTCTGGCTATGAGTTCAATCTCTCCCTTGCCGCAATTCAATATCCGTGCTATTTCTGTGCTGTCGAGACCACTCTTAGCCAATTTGATTATCTCACGACGCTTAATATCAAATGTAAGAATTTTTCCCTTGTTAGCTGCCGTCAGCTCTTCAGTCCTGGATTTATCTTCATTAATTATCCGACTTACGGAGGCTGCATCATAAGCAATATGTTCCGACTCCTGTCGGACATCAGCCTCATAGCTTGGTTCAATGTTTTGTCTTATAAACTCATTTGATTGCAGTAGCTCGATTCTTAAATCCGCATCAGATATGGTGTTTGTTAAGATTTGATTTTTTTCCTCTATTTGATTTACCGTATACTCAGAAAACCGGTTAATCTCTGTTATGAGCTCCTCGGCATCTTCAATGATTTGAACAATGTCCTCTTTCCTCTCTCTGAGATCCTTGCGATAATCATGGAGCCGCTTTTTTTCATAAAGCAGAAGGAAAAAGGAAAATACAACTAATCCTGACCCAATAAGAATAATACAGGTAAAGAATCCAGTCATCCTTGTACACCTCAATCTTTTTCTTAAGTATAATTAACTACGTTTTTTCCTGAGTAAAAAATTTAAATTCGTATATCTATTGTAGTCCTCTCCTGAGGAAGAAGCTGTTCTTCCTCGGAGGATTCTTCGTTTCCCTTGGCATTTTTCTTTCTTTTCTGCCCCTGTTGTCTGTTCTTAGATGTCTCATCCTCGTTAATGGCTATTTCTTGTGCCTCTTCCCGGGAATGCACCGTTTTTGTCTCATTATCAGCCGTTTTTTGGGCATTGTCAGCCTGTTGCTGGGCTTGCCCAACCATCTTTTGATTTAATTCGCTCTGTACTCTTGCTGTCTCATTTACTTTAGGCATAAGAATCTGGTAATCCACAGGCCGAATAGCCATAGTGGCATTCCCCCTTTATTACAATGGCCCAAAACGAATATCAGCACCATCACTATACATTGTACAATACTGAGCCTCTTCTTTAATATACATCATACTGTTACCAATGGCAACCCTGACACCGGGGTAGACACTTCCCCGTACACGAATCCGTCCAGTAGCACCATGCTGTAAAAGATCCTCTATCTCAGCTATCTCCTTATTATACTCCTGGATTCTGCCCTCATAAAAGAATTTCGCACGGGTGCTTTTAGCTAGGATCTCGCGCTTGTCCATATCTAGATCTGATGTTTGTTTCATTTTGTTCAAAAGAGTTATAGCCTGGTTAGCTTTTAATAACGAATCCTCCAGATTGGGAAGGTCTGATTTCAAATATTTTATTCGTTCTCGCAAATACGGGTCCACGCCTACCTCTAAAACTGTTACCGTATTCATCTGACTACCCAGATTTTTTAAATCAACCATTTTACCTACTCTGACGGTACCGCCTACCAATAGCCCTCTCTTACCACCTAACTCCAATGTGTTACCACATTTTATATCACAGTGCATGATAGCCTCTGCCTTAATATCATTTCTGGCTTCAACATTGGCATTCTCAATATACTTGGCCACAATATCATTTCCGGCTTTCAAAATTCCCTTTCCTTTACCGTGCATACCACGCCTGAGAATAATATCCCCTTCCGCCCGCAGGATTGCTCCTTCAGCAACACCAAAAACCTCAATATTACCTCCTGCCTCAATTTCAAAGCCTGAAAGAACATTGCCTCTTACTATAACGTTTCCAATAAACTTGATGTTGCCTGTAGAATTATCTACATCTGCCATAGCCTCATAGGTGGGGTAGACATTAATCTTACCGTCAGTGTACATAAGCTGTCCATCTATAGCGGCAAACAACCCTGTTCCTTCTTCGTCTACTATTACATTGCGGCCCCTGGGCAAAGGAACTTTTTTTCCGTCAATGGCCTTAAGGTCAGTCCCCACCAAATTCTTCCCGGGTCTACCCGGTAAAGGTGGAATAATCTCAGCCAGCTTTTGCCCTTGGGAAACACTTTCAATCAAGTCCATGTCCTTGTAATTTACCGTGCCATCCTCCATAATAATGGGCTTTGCATCTCTTTTTGCATCGAATAAAAATTTAACCTCGCCATTTTTCCCATTAATAGCGGGAATGCCCTCAGCCACTTTAATCTGTTTGTTGTAAACAGGTGATTCAGCCAGCTCCCGTATGGTTTTCTCATCCATCCCGAATACTACGCCTTTAGAATAAAGCGCTTGTACAATTGACTCCAAATTGGGTGGGGCACCATTTCCCTCAGGTGGTCTGATAAGAACATAGGCTGTCATTTTATCCTGAGAAACAATGGCTTCTACAAATGCATCGGTTACTTCTTCTTCCTGAGCCTCAGCAATTTTTACCGGATTGCCATCACTGCTTATGACCGCCTCTTTTATTAAATTCGCATGGTAATTCTTTATCTTTTTTCTGCGAACAGCGCTGATAATATCGTCTTCATTGACAGGAGGCAAATAGTCCAAGGGTTTAAAGACGGTCAGATAAACACCGTCCTCTTTGAAAGCCAAGCTGTAGCCTTTATCATTTTGTAATCTGTCCTCTGGCATTTTCGTTCTCCTTAACTATTTTATTATTAGTTTTGTGCTATAAAATGACGCTTCTTAGTCGTTCCAGTTTCCCGCGCATTCTTAAAATCGCCTTGGTGTGAAGCTGAGATATCCTTGATTCTGAAACCTTCATGATTACACTGATTTCCTTAAGTGTAAGCTCCTCATAATAGTATAAGCTAACTACCATCCGCTCCTTCTCAGGAAGCTTATCAATGGCATCTGCAAGCATTTCTTTGATTTCCACTACCTCCAGCCTATGCTCAGGTAATGTGGTTTCCCGTGTCATTGAAAGGGGATCAAATCCTGTTTCTCTATTTTGATCCAAATAATCCTCAAGGGATATCATCTGTGACATATTAACTTGCTGAAGAAGTTTATGTAATTCATCGACACTAATTCCCATCTGGTCCGCAACTTCCTGGTCATTAGCAGATCTGCCTAATTTGTTTTCTACCACAGAATAGGCCTTTTCCAGCTCCTTGCCCTTTTTTCTTAATGACCTAGGAGCCCAATCCTGCTCTCTTATTGCATCTATAATAGCACCTCTGATCCTTAATGAGGCGTAGGTTTCAAATTTAACATTTTTAGTCACATCAAATTTATCTATTGCATCAATTAACCCAAAAACACCATATCCAACCAAATCATCATACTCGACATTAGACCCGAAATAAATACTTAGTCGCCCAGCAACGAATTTTACCAAATCAGCATATTCAATTATTAATTGCTCCTTAACAGCAGGATCCTTAGTTTCACTATACTTTTTCCATAGTTCCTGTTGCCTCTGTAAAACAGTTGCCGACATTTCTACCTCCGTACCATCCCGATATTTATATGTGTAATTATTAATTAACTATTTCTCTCAAGCTCTGTATCTAAATATTCATTAATGGGCAAATCAGAGAATCCATCTGCCGTTCCTATTTCAATTTCCTCATCAGCGGCTAAGTCCAAAGTACTGGTTGAAGTGTGAGAGGATGAGTTCCTCTCCTTTTCTGCCTTCTCACCTTCGGCCCTTTCCTCGGCTCTCTTTTTTTCTAAAAGAAGTCTCTGCTCTTCCTCTTGTCTTTCCTGTTCTTTTTGTTTATGTGTATCGAAGGTATCTAATATGGTTCGTCTTATTAGTAACCCGATTATATAGAATATAACCATTACTACCATCATCTTGGCCATTGTATCATTATTGGCCGCATGAGGTTTATGTCCCACTAATCCTGTTATGATTGCTCCTGCTAAACCCAATAGCAGAGGCAATTTACGGATATAATCCATACGATACCTTTCACCTATATATATTTAATACCATACCCTATGGTTTTCACCATAAGTTTGCCATCTTCTGAGGAAATCTCTATAGTGCGACCGTGGTTACCTCCTGTATCCTCACTGACCAAAGGAATATTCAAAAGCTTAAGCATTACTTTGGTTGCCTCACTATTTCTTGCACCTATCTTCATGGTATCAGTGGTACTTGAAAAGGTAAACATTTGAGCGCCGCCAGCAATCTTTGCAATTATGTCTTCGCGTCTGGCTCCTAAACGAATCATTCCTTCCAGTAAATCCGTGATACCAGTATCGGCAAATTTAGCTCTGTTGGTGTTTGCCGAAGCAATTTTGGAGCTTGGTAGCATAATATGTGCCATCCCGACTATTTTCCGTTTTATGTCATAGAGAACTATACCCACACAGGACCCTAGTCCTAATGTAGTCAAAATAGCTGGATGTTGAGCTACCTTCAGATCGGCCATGCCGACCCTTATTACCTCCATATTATACTACTCCTAAGGCCTCTAACAATTTGTAATATGAGTCTTGGTCCGGTACAAGGAAAAAGTCTCCTATTACACTTTCAGAGCCGTATGTAAATTCATTCTCTATGTACAGCACAGAATCTGAGTTCTTGCTGAATTCAATAGCCGGAACACTTATTATAGCTCCAGCCATGTCTATTGCTAATCCTGGCACATTGGGCATTATCTTAAGGTTTGTAAGAGTAGATAGTGCGCCTAAATATGAGGCGGCTAAAATGTTTCCTATTTCCTTCAGGGCTGAACAGGCCATTTCATCAAAATCAAACATATGATCCGATTCCCTGCCCATTAAAAAATTAACCAGAAGCTTAGCACTGGGTATAGTAAGAACAAATAAAATATGTCCCTGTATATCACCCTGCATGCCTAATAAAATACCTACAACCTTAGTCTCAGCTCCGCCAAGTACATCGCTTACTTCTGAGAACTTCATGACTCTGGTTATTGGCACAGACATATCGATTTTTTTGTCCAACATTTTTGCTAATGCTGTAGCTGCATTCCCAGCACCAATATTGCCTATCTCTCTAAGCACATCCATTTGAAAACTATTAATATTATTACTGCCAATACCGGTCATTTGCAATCCCTCATTTATCTCTATTTTCCAGTAGTTCAGCAACCAGCTTTTCTAAATTTAATAAGGTTATCAGTCTTTCATCTTTTTTTACAACACCTGAAATATAATCCAGAGTTTTATCATCAGTAATATTGCCGGCACTTTCAATGTCATCTTTAGACAGATGAACAACCTCTCTAACCGCATCCACTATGATGCCGAGCATTGACTCATTTATATTAAATATAACTATTCTGGTATCATCATCAACTTCAATCTCAGGTAAACCAAACTTTAAGCGTATACTCAAGATGGGAAAGATATCTCCCCTGAGATTTACAACACCCTTGATGTAATCCGGGGTGGTAGGCACTCTTGTATAGGTAAGGTCCTTTTCAATTATTGAAACCTGGTTTAATTCGGTTCCATACTCCTGATCTCCCACTCTGAATATGAGATATTGTATTAATTCTTTTTCTGGTATTACTACATCCATTTAAGAGTTCCCCCTTTTTTAGTCGGTGATATTAAAGTGCCAGAGAATTCACATCCAGAATCAGTGCAACATTTCCATCACCCAATATAGTAGCCCCTGCTAGATATTTGACTCCGGTTAAAAGGTTACCCAGAGATTTTATAACTATTTCCTGCTGGCCAATCAATTTATCTACTACGAAAGCAGAAAGCTTATCACCCTTCTTGATAATAACACAGATAAGACTCTTTTTCTGCTCATCAGGAAGAGTACCCGGAACATTGAGAATCTTGTCTAGCCTGACCAAAGGCACTACTAAATCTCTTAAAATTATAACCTCTTGATTGCGGACAAATTTAATTTCGTCAGGCTTAACCTTTTCAATTTCTTGAATTGATCCTAAAGGAATAGCATACTTTTCATCACCAATCATGACCAAAAGTGCCTGGATAATTGCAAGAGTCAATGGAATTCTGATTGTAAAGGTAGAACCCTTACCGAACTCTGTTGCTGCTTCAACCGTTCCACCCAAGGCTTCTATTTTAGTCTTAACAACATCAAGGCCTACACCTCTGCCTGAAAGATCCGTTACCTTATCGGCAGTACTGAAGCTTGGTTTGAAAAGAAAACCAATAACCTCTTTGTCAGTTAATTCTGCCGCTGCCTCAGCAGATACTGCTCCTCTATCTACTATTTTTTTTCTGACCTTTTCAACATCAATACCCTTACCGTCGTCTTCAACTTCAATCACAACATGGTTTCCGTCCTGAAAAGCTCTGAGATATATATTCCCTGGAGAAGACTTTCCTGACTTAGCTCTATCTTCATGATTCTCTAGTCCATGATCGGCAGAGTTTCTGAGAATATGTATCAGGGGATCACCAATTTCGTCAATAACTGTTCTGTCTAACTCAGTTTCTTCACCAGACATATGTATTTCAATATCCTTATCCAAATCTCTGGCTATATCCCTGATCATTCTGGGGAATCTGTTAAATACTGTTTCTACCGGTACCATACGAACCTTCATAACTGCATCATGAAGGCTTGTTGTTATACGTTCAAGGTATTCAATTGACTCCATATCCATACTCTTATTCTGGAGATTTGTCTCGTCTAATCTGGTTTTGATTATAATCAACTCACTGACAAGATTCATTAATACATCAAGTCTGTCAATGTCAACACGGACAGTCTTTTTTGTCTTGGTAGGCCGCTTAACAGGATGGTGATCATCCGCGTGCTTTGAGTTATCCTGCTCATTACTTGAAGAGCTATCCGATCCTGCCGATACACTCATACCTGCTTTCGTAGCATATTCGTTCATGTTCTCCTTTGTAACTGGAGTTACTTCTACTTTTGCTATTTCAGCTACAGAGTTAATTTCTTTTTCAAAAAATTCCTTGCTTTTCTGAGTAATTAATACAACTGTAAATTCCAGATCGAATCTTTCATCTTCTATGTCCTCGACCTTTGGAACAGATTTAATTATGTCTGAATTTTTTTCGAGAATCTGGAATACTATAAAGGCTCTCGCTGCCTTTAACAAGCATCCTTCCGATAAAACGATACGGATTTCGAAAACATTATACCCGCCTTCAAAGGCTTTATTTATAACATTGAAATCGTACTGATTGAGAGCAACACTTAAAGACGTCGCCTTAGCAGATCCCTTTGAGCTCTTGGCATGCTTAGCAGACTTGCCAGCCGAAGAAGGATCTGCTCCTAAAATTGCTTTGAGACTATCTACTATATCAGAAAACGACTCCGAACCTTCCTGGGCTGTAGCTGCAATTGTGTTAACATAAGTCTCCAAAGCGTCAAGGCACTGAAACAGCACATCAACCATATCGGAATCAACAACTATTCTGTCATTTCGGAGTGCGTCCAACACATCTTCCATAGCATGAGTCAAGTGCTGCATCTTGGTATAGCCCATGGTACCGGCCATTCCCTTTAAGGTATGTGCAACACGAAAGATTTCGTTTAACACTTCTTTATTTTTAATGTCTTTCTCAAGCTCAAGAAGGGACTCGTTGAGCAACTGTAAGTGTTCTCTTGACTCTTCTACAAATATGTCGAGGTATTGATTCATATCCATTACCCGCGCACCCCCATATAATTCATAATGCATGTTGGTATATCCTGCAGGGGAACTACTGCATCAACCAGCCCCTGCCTTATTGCAGACCTAGGCATGCCATAGACTATACTTGTCTCTTCGTCCTGAGCAATAACATAGGCCTTCTTCTTTTCTTTAAGACTTTTTAAGCCCTTTGTCCCGTCGCTCCCCATGCCTGTCATGACTACACCAACAACTCCAATATTTGAATCAAAATCAGTTTTGGCCAGTGATTCCATCATTACATCAGCACTTGGTCTCAGCCCAAGAATTGGCGGGGCCTGATTTAATCTTATTATAACCTTATTACCACTTTTTTTAAAGGTTAAATGATAATCCCCCGGTGCAATATATACATGACCGGGTTTTAATTCTTCCATATCCGTTGCTTCTTTAACTATAAGGCTGGAATTATCGTTCAGCCTCCTTGCCAGTGAAGCAGTGAAGCTAGGGGGCATATGTTGAACAACCACGATTGCTGCGGGTATGTCAGCCGGGAACAGTGGTATAATCTTAGAAAGTGACCTGGGCCCCCCGGTAGATATTCCAACAGCAATTATGTATTCCATTTTTACCGGATCTTTTATTTTATCCGGATGTTTTATCAAAGGACACTTAGCCTTTTTGTTAAGCTTATGAGGTCTTTGCAACGATTCATAAGCCATTTTAACTTTATTAATTACTTCTTCCTGCCTCCCAGTAGATGACATCTCGAATGTGCTTCCAGGCTTTTTAATAAAATCGAATGCACCAATCTCAAGTGATTCAATAGTATCATTGGCTTGCTCAGGTGAAACCGTACTTAAAACAATTACGGCATAGGATCCTTGCGCCATCAAATCAGCTAAACAGCTTTTGCCGTTAACCAGTGGTATTTCAACATCGATAAGAATAACATCAGGTTTTAACTCTTTTGCTGAACTAAAAGCATCCTCACAGCACCTTGCTATTCCAACTACTTCTATTTCCGAATCATTCGATAGTATCCTCTGAAGAACGCGACACATTACTACAGAATCTTCTACTATCAGTACCTTAATTTTGGGTTCCATCATGTGGTTGACCAGCCTTTTTTAAGCATTTTTCTTTGAGATTTGAAAATAAAACCGATAACCTTTTCTCTGTCCGCATCCCTTATTTCTACGAATTCTACTCCCATTTCATAGCTATATCTTCCATTATTCTCCAAAGGCACTGAGCGGACTATTTTTCCTACAAATCTTATTTCCGCATCTATATCTATTTTCCCTTCTATATACCAGTTTAGTATTGGCTTTTCATTTGCCAATAAGCAAACTCCTCCACCACTGATATCCTTAGATATAGTCTTCTTAAAATCTCCCCGTTCCTGTTCCTTGACCTCCCTCTCGGCAAACATACGGTACTGAGTATCTAACACAATGTTTAACCTGAAAAAATTTCTTCTTTGAAGATGGGTAACCCCTGATTTAGGAATTATCCTGAGCATTAATACTTTTCCGACCCATCTTTTCTCTGCTGCTTCAGCATTAAACTTATAGAGTTCCTTATTCTTTTCAAAAACAATACCTAATTTATCACCATAATGTATCGGATATAGGCGCCCTGCATGTATAGGCGCCATAATCACCATACTACCATCTTTAAGTGTCTTCTCATATTGACTGACTAAAACGGGGTTTTTTCTTTCTCCATTGCTATCATATATCTCAATTTCAATTTTGTCCCCTAGAGAAAGTGTGAATTCATCCATCCAACTTACCTCGTATTGTATGTACATATGCATTAGTAATCTTTAATCCAAGATAATTGACCATCAATAATAATTACCATTATACCACGAAATATACAATTATTCGACAAAAGCATGGAATAAAGCATGCTATACACCAAAAAAGGATAATAATCTTGAAACAAATCCTCTTGCTCCCAAGCTTTCCTCTGTACTTTTATCAACAAATAATTTCTCTGCAATTTCGGTTATATTTTTTGATGCCTGACACTTCGGATTGTAGATAACAAAAGGCTTTTGCATTTTTACACTTTTAGTGACATTCTCATCAAATAATATATACCCAATTTTTATAAGCTTTAAAGATAAAAATTTGTCAGATACCATGCATAGTTTATTTGCGATTTCCATTGCTTCTTTAGAATTCTCAGCTTTATTAACTATAATATTTATGGGTTTTTTCCTGTCTCTGCGGGAAACCATTTTTACCAGGGCATAGGCATCAGTAATGGATGTTGGCTCGGGAGTAGTAACTAAAAGAACCTCATCTGCTGCCATTATAAAGTTCATAACATTCTGGGATAATCCCGCTCCGGTATCAATGAGAATTACATCAAAGAGCTTGTCAAGAAGCTCAATACTGTTCACAAATTTTCTAAGCTTTTTTCTGTCTAAACGAATAAGTTCTTCCACGCCTGAGCCACCTGATAAGAACTTGATATTATCAGGGCCATCCGTTAAAACCTCGAATATGGTCTTTTCTTCATGGATCAGATCCAATAGAGTATACTTTGGGATAATCCCGAAAAGCACATCAATATTGGCTAACCCAAAATCAGCATCAAGAATTACAACCTTCAAACCCATCTTGCTTAATGTTAAGGCTAAGTTTATTGTAATATTAGTCTTTCCTACACCGCCTTTTCCGCTGGTAATAGTAATGACTCTTGCTTTTTTTGTGATTTTTTCATCTTTAGGTTTAAGTTCTGGTTTCTGATTCCCGGCTTTCATACTTACTATTTTACGCAACATATCTGCTTGATCACTCATATGGGTTATACACCTCCCCATTAGCTGCTATTGGTCAAAGGTCTCTTTCGCTTAAGACATCTGCAACAATTTGCTTCACATTTGCAACACTCATATCATCGGGCACACTCTGACCATTTGTAGTATAGGAAATGGGTTTCCCGGTCATATATCTGGCATTGAGAATTATTCCGCAAACTGGAGACTCGTCAAGCTTTGTGAAAAGAAGCTTGTAATCCTTTACGAAAGCATAGTATTCCAATATTTCGCGAAGAGCTATTCTGCTTGTATTGCAATTTATGACAAGATACGTCTCATCAGCCTCTACTGCACTTACCAGAGTCTTAAGCTCATCAAAATGGGATTTGTTTTTATGGCTTCTGCCTGCAGTATCAATTAAGATTATATCCATATCACTCAGCTGATTGATGGCATCCTTTATTTCATTTGGTGAATAGACTACAGTTACCTGTAAATTCAGTATCTCAGCATAGGTTTTCAGCTGCTCAACTGCAGCTATTCTGTATGTATCGGCAGTAATAAGCCCTACCTTTTTGTTCTTGAATGTAAAATCCGCAGCCAGTTTGGCGAGAGTAGTGGTTTTGCCCACACCTGTAGGGCCTAAAAAGATAACCACATGGGGCTTTTTTTGTCCCTCAAGATTAATAGGTTCCGGCTCTCCCAAAAGAAGCGTCATAATCTTAGAAGAAAGTAATAACATCTCTTCTTTCTTCATGCCGTTGCCGCCTCTTTGCTTAATCTTCTCAAGAATTTTTTCTATCAGCTTGGGCTCTACATCTCTCTCAAAGAGAAGTCTTCTGAGGAATGCTATATTATCTTCGGAAGGAGTTGTATCCTCGAAAAAGTCTCCCTCTTCAATACTCTCAAAACCTTCTGTATTATTAATGTCCTCTTTAGTTATACTGTTTTCATTTTTGACAGGTTCAGACTCTTCGACTTCTGTTTTCTCCACAGTTCCGTTCCCGCTAACAGCCTGATACACTTTCTCCAGTGTAATCTCAAGGTTTCGGACCTTGTCCTCCAACTCAGAAAGTTTAGTGTTTTCAGCATTTGTATCTGCCTGAGTCGAGGCCGCCACTTCATTTATGACCTTAGAATCATTACTTGCTTGCCCATTATAGGATGTAGTACTCGGCAAGCCATGATTTTGCAAATAGGTCTGTGCCGCCTGTGAAGGTGGTACCGGTACATGGGGCATGGTCGCCTGCTGGGCTGACCCCATCTGTTGATACTGCTGTTGAGGCTGCACAGGTTGTTGAGACATGTTCTGATATTGCACTTGAGGCAACACCTGCTCCTGCGTTGTGGGAACTTGCTGTTGTGGCACTTGCTGCTGTGGTGGTTGCTGGGGCTGTTGGGATTGTGGTGGTTGGGATTGGGGTTGATATTGGGGAAAAGACGGTGCTTGCTTTTCCTGCCTTTGATAATAATTTCTTTTAACAGGGACCCGATCATCATCAACGGCGGCTAACACCTCAATCAAGGGTTTTTTCAAAAAACCGAACAGACCCTTGGGTTTTACTTTTTTACTGCTGATAATCACAGCCTCGCTTCCAAGGTCCAGCTTTACCTTTTGCATGGCTTCCTGCATATCCTTGCATGTATATCTCCGAATCTTCATCCCTTGCCCTTCCCCTTTCTACTAAATACTTACCATACCCACAGCATTTACTTCCAAGCTTGTATCCAGCTCATTATATGACAGGACTACAAGCCCCGGTATGGCCGCATCAATTAATCGTTTAAAATATAGTCTCACAACAGGGGATGCTATAATTATCGGTTGCTTTCCTTCCTGTGCCATCTTTTCAGAAAGATTGGCGGTGGATGTAACGATTTTGTTGCTTACTGCCGGATCCATGGCAATGTATGAGCCTGCCTCATTTCGCTGTACTGAATCCAGTATAAGTTGCTCAAGTGAAGGATCCAGTGTAATAACCTCTTTGTTATTCTCATTGAGATAATTTTTAGAAATAGCCCTTCCCAGAGCCTGGCGCACATACTCGGTGAGCATGTCTGCATCCCTTGTTATGGGTGCATAATCGGCGAGGGTTTCCAGTATTGTTACCATATCCCTTATTGATACCGATTCTCTGAGCAGGTTGGCAAGAACCTTCTGTATTTCACCAAGTGTAAGAAGCTTTGGAACCAATTCTTCTACTATCACCGGGTTAGTGGTCTTTACATTGTTAATGAGAGTTTGAACATCCTGTCTTCCTAAAAGCTCATGGATATGTCTTCTGATAATTTCAGTCAAATGAGTTGCTACTATAGAAGGAGCATCTACCACAGTATAACCCATCATTTCAGCTCTATCCCGCAAGGATTCGGGAATCCAAATAGCCGGCAGCCCAAAGGCCGGCTCTGTTGTTGGTATACCTTTTATCTCTTCCTCAACAACACCGGGATTCATTGCCATAAGGTGATTTAACATCAATTCGCCCCTGGCTACCTCTACGCCCTTAATCTTTATCATATATTGGTTGGGAGCGAGCTGTATATTATCTCTAAGCCTGATTATTGGGACAACGACACCAAGCTCTAAGGCAAGCTGGCGCCGTATCATTACAACTCTGTCTAACAGATCTCCGCCCTGGTTTTTATCTGCCAATGGAATTATTGCATAGCCGAACTCGAGCTCAATAGGATCAACCTGTAATAGTGATACTACATTTTCAGGCTTGCGTATTTCCTCTACCTCTTGCTCTTCAACCATTTGCTCTTCTTCCTGAGTGACCTTTTCAGTCTTGTTTTTAAGCTGGTAACCTAGAAAAATCAGGCCACCGCCCACAAGGATCAAAGTTAATTGTCTTAATACGGGTACAAGCAAAAAACAGCCTGCGCCAGCTACATAAAGGACGCGTGGGCTGTTGAAAAGCTGGCCTATAATCTCATCTCCCAAATCCCCGTCTGACGCTGCCCTGGTAACTATAACACCAGTAGCTAATGCAGTCATAAGGGCAGAGATCTGAGTCACAAGGCCATTACCTATAGTTAGAATAGAATACAGATTAATTGCTTCTTCAAAGGGCTTATTCAGGAAAATCATTCCCATGATTATGCCGCCGATAATATTAATAAATACAACTAATATTCCCGAAATGGCATCGTTTTTTACAAACTTGGCGGCACCGTCCATGGCACCATAGAAGTCTGCCTCCCTTTGAACTTTTTTACGCCTCTCCTTTGCTTCCTCTTCTGAAATCAGGCCGCTATTAAGATCGGCGTCAATGGCCATTTGCTTACCGGGCATAGCATCAAGGGTAAATCTAGCAGCCACCTCAGATACACGTTCAGTACCCTTGGTTATAACCATAAACTGCACAATCATGATAACCAGAAATACTACCACACCCAGAACTAAATTGTTACCTCCAACAAACTCACCGAAGCCCTGTATAACCTTGCCAGCTTCTCCTTCGCCCAGTATAAGACGTGTTGAGGCCACATTCAATGCCAGTCTGAACAATGTTGCAAAGAGAAGCACGGTAGGAAATGATGACATAGCAAGGGTATCCCCTGCATAAATAGAGTTTAAGAGGACAATGAGTGATAAGGCCAAATTGATAATAAACAGAAAATCCAACAGAAATGTAGGGATTGGCACAATGATAAACATTATTATAAAAACCACACCTATGGCGACAATTACATTTCTGCTTTTCATGAAACTTCTCCCGGTAATACAACCATTTTCTTTAGTTAATTCTATATATAAACAAATCCACTAAAAGACAAGCACCAGCATATCCAAACTGTCAGTAAGCCAGTGCCTGGTGCTGCCTGTCAACAATAAACCAATGGTTCATACTACCATTTTATAATAAAGCAACCCTTAAAACAATAGTCTTTTACAAGGGTTGAGGCTTCCCCTCCTTATTCATGCTTCTTTAATACTACTACTCCATTATGTCCACCAAAGCCAAGAGCATTAGAAAGTGCATAATCTATATTCTTATTACGGCCTTCATTCGGAACATAATCCAGAGTACATTCAGGATCCTGTTCCTTGAGGTTGATAGTGGGTGGTAGAAAGCTGTCCTTGATAGCCATAATAGAAATTATTGCCTCTATTCCACCTGCTGCTCCGAGAAGATGGCCTGTCATAGATTTCGTTGAACTTACAGGAACCTTATCTCCAAATACTTTGGCTATAGATCTTGACTCTAATGGATCGTTTAAGGGTGTACTTGTTCCGTGAGCATTTATGTATCCAATCATATCGGGTGTTATTCCCGCATCATCTAAGGCCATCTTGAGGCACATAGAACCTGCTGTCCCTTCTGGATCGGGAGCAGTTATATGGTACGCGTCACAGGTGGCGCCATACCCGACTATCTCTGCCAGTATATTGGCACCTCTCTTAATAGCATGCTCACGCTCCTCCAGGATAAGAATTCCAGCACCTTCACCCATAACAAAGCCATCACGGTTTTTATCAAAGGGTCTGCTGGCAGTGGATGGATCCTCATTAGTACTGGTTGCTCTCATAGAACAAAAGCCTGCATATGCCAAGGGCGTAAGGCTGGCTTCTGAACCGCCTGTAATCATAACATCAGCAGTACCGTTTTGTATAATTCTCATCGAATCCCCGATAGAATGGTTGGCCGAGGCACAGGCTGTTACAACACAGGCATTATAGCCCTTGACTCCATATCTGATAGCTACCTGGCCCGATGCAATGTTACCAATCATCATGGGCACAAAGAAGGGACTTACCTTCTTAGGACCTTTATCAAAAAGAACTCTGCAATTATCTTCTAATGTCTCCATTCCGCCTATGCCCGAGCCAATAATAACTCCTGCACGGAAAGGATCCATCGTTGTAAAATCCAAGCCTGACATTTTCACTGCCTGCTCAGTAGCTACAACTGCATATTGGGTAAACAGATCCATTCTTTTAGCTTCTTTTCTATCAATGCATACTAATGGATCGAAATTCTCAATTTGAGCCCCTACCTTTGTAGAAAATTCGGTTGTGTCAAATTTGGTAATGGCCTTTATTCCGTTTTTCCCTTCCTTTATATTATTCCAGAAGGTCTGAATATCCTCACCAAGAGAATGTACTACGCCTAGACCCGTTATTACAACTCTTTTCTTCTCCATTTTAGCCTCCCTGAATTAGAGGTTGAAAGCTTACCTCTTCTTACTTCCAACTCGTACTTCTAATCTCTGTTTTCTAATTGAAAATCTATATTCTGGTTTCATGTTCGTTATTTTAGTCCATATAAGCTAAAAGTCCCAACCATATTATGGCGGGACTTTCTATAGCTTTAATATTATTGATGAGCTTTGATATACTCAACAGCATCACCGACAGTTGCGATTTTTTCTGCTTCCTTATCCGGTATTTCCAAATCGAATTCTTCTTCAAGAGCCATGATAAGCTCGACGATATCGAGGGAATCTGCTCCAAGGTCATCTATGAAGGAAGCTTCCATTTTAACCTCTTCCTCATCAACGCCTAACTGCTCAACGATAATATCTTTTACCTTATCAAATACCATAACCCTTCACCCCCTTCCGGACAGGAAATCAAATTTATGAACTTATCCATATTATTACGTTCATAAGAAATAATATTACATATATAACCCACCGTCAATATTTATTACCTGTCCAGTAATATATTGAGCTTTCTCTGAACCAAGGAATATTGCTAAGTCCGCCACCTCGGAGGATGTCCCGTATCGTCCGAGGGGTATTGTTTTCAGATATGCTTCCTTCAATTCTGGAGAAAGTGAGTCTGTCATCTGGGTTTCTATAAATCCAGGGGCAATAGCATTACAGGTAATACCACGCGACGCAAATTCTCTGGCAACAGACTTTGTAAAGCCTATCATTCCTGCCTTTGATGCGGCGTAATTTGCCTGCCCTGCATTTCCCATAAGACCAACAACTGAGGAAATATTAATTATACTTCCCTTTCTCTTTTTCATCATGATTCGAACAGCTGCTTTAGTACAAAGAAAGGCGGTTTTTAAATTTGCCTGCATGACATTGTCCCACTCATCCTCATCCATTCGAATCAACAAATTATCTCTGGTTATCCCGGCATTATTAACCAGAACATCAATGCTGCCGAATACCTCAATAGTCTTATCTATTAACTGTTGAGCAGCATTTTTATCTGTAAGATTGCCGCAATATCCCGAAACTTGATAACCCTTTTTTATAAATTCATCCGCAACACTATTGACCTTTTCTGTTGTCCCTGAAAGCATCACATTGGCGCCATGGGATGCAAACTTCTCGGCTATGCTGTAACCAATTCCCCGTGTAGACCCGGTCACAATTACGGTCTTTGATTTATAATCCATACCCTTTTCCCTTCCAAAATATATTCTTAGCCCTTTAAAGCTGATATGACGGCATCTAATGAAGATTTATCTTCCACATTATAGGTAGTTACACCTTTGTCTGTCTTTCTGACAAATCCGCACAGAGTCTTTCCCGGACCTATTTCAATAAATGTTTCAGTTCCGTTTGCTATAAGGGTCCTTACACAGTCCTCCCAAAGCACCGGGCTGCTGACCTGTCGTATTAATAAATCCTTAATATCTGCTTCAGATTTAATAAAATCACCTGTTACATTAGTAACCACAGGGATCTTCATTTCCTTAACCGAAACATTCCCTAGCTCTACTGCAAGCTTTTCACCGGCAGGCTTCAGCATGCTGGAATGAAAAGGTGCACTGACATTCAATAATATAGCCCGTTTTGCACCCTTTCCAGAGGCTAACTCCATAGCTCTCTTAACCGCATCAACCTCTCCGGCTACAACAATCTGGCCCGGGCAGTTAAAATTAACCGGTTCAGCTATGCCTGTCTTCCCTGCTTCTTCACATACTTCAAATATATCCTCACGGGAAAGTCCCATAATTGCAGCCATAGCACCTTTGCCGACGGGAACTGCCTCTTGCATGTACTTACCGCGTTTTCTTACAAGCCTTATGGCATCCCTAAACTCCATGGAGCCCGAAATTACATGGGCCGCATATTCGCCTAAACTTAATCCCCCTACAAAGTCAGGCACTATTCCTGCCTCTAAAAGGGGCTGAGCACACGCTACACTTGCTGCCAATATGGCAGGTTGAGTGTTTTCTGTTATCTTCAGCGTTTCTTCATCACTTTCAAAGAGCATCTTTCTCATATCAAAGCCAAGAGCCTCAGTTGCTTCATCAAAAATTTGTGCTGCTTTTTGAGAATACTCGCATAATTCTTTACCCATTCCCACATATTGGGCACCTTGTCCTGGAAAAACAAAAGCAATTTTCTTCAAAGCACTTTCCTCCGCCTCAATTAATCATCCTTGGACCAGGTCAGAAGGCTGGCACCATAGGTCAAGCCGCCACCAAATCCAACAATAATAATCTTATCTCCCTTTTTTATCAGACCTTTAGAATGCATTTCATCAATACAAACAGGTATACTTGCACTTGAAATATTGCCTGTATTCTCAAGGTTACTGTATATTCTGTCCATGGAGATATTTAGCCTTTTGGCTGCATTTTGAAGAATTCTCATATTTGCCTGATGTGGAACTATATAGGCGATATCATCCATTGTCACACCAACATTATCTGCAACATTCTGGCATACCTTCCCCATGATTCTTGAAGCAAAGGTAAAGACCTCGCTTCCATCCATCCAAATCACCTGAGTCTTTCCCTCATTGCGGTTTTGAATATCCGCCTGATTTGTGTATAAAAAGGGGAGAGTCAACACATCACCTTTACTTCCAATGGAACCAATGATAGTTGATTCTATTCCCGTGCCATCCTCTACAGTGCCAAGAACAGCTGCGCCTGCACCATCGCCAAAAAGCACACAGGTCTTTCTGTCCTTGTAGTCAGTAGCCCGGCTTAATGCCTCGGCTGACACAATCAATATATTCTTATATGTTCTGTTTTCGATAAATTGCCTTGCTGTTTGAAGGGCAAAGATAAATCCCGTACATGCTGCACTAACATCAAATGCAACAGCATTAGCCGCTTCAATCTCCTTTTGAACAAGGCATGACAGAGATGGGGTTATATAATCTGGCGTAACAGTGGTTGCTATAATAAGATCTATATCGGAAGGCTGTAGGCCAGCATCCTCTATAGCCCTGGTTGCAGCAATTGCTGCCATCTTATACAATGGTACTGTTTCATCTATAATGCGTCTTTCCTTAATACCAGTCCTTTTAATAATCCATTCATCCGATGTTTCAACCATACATTCAAGCTGGCTGTTTGTAAGCCTTTTTTCCGGCAGAACACTTCCGACTCCAATAATACCTGCTTTATAAGACTGCGTCATATATTCCTCCATTATCCTTGTTTGCAAAAATAGCTTTAATTTGTTCCAATACAGTAGTGCAAGCTGAACTGCATGATTTTAAAACTGTATTCTTAATTGCCTTTGCACTTGAGTTACCATGACATTTATAGATCAATCCATTGACCCCCAGAATTGGCGTTCCACCGACTTCCTCGGGGTCAATTTCCTTTCTTAACTTTTTAAATTCATGCTTTATAAGCATATAGCTAATTTTCCCGGACAGGCTCTTTGCATATACTTTTTTCAGATAATTAAGAAAATAACTGCCCGTCCCCTCCATGATTTTTAACATAGCGTTCCCGGTAAAGCCATCACACACTGCTATATCGACCTTACCCTCTGTAATATCACGGCCCTCAACATTTCCTATAAAATTAATCCTTGGGTCCCGTAACATCTCGAAAGCCTGGCTTAGAGCCTCACCACCCTTGCCCTCTTCAGAGCCCATATTCACCAGACCTACCCGTGGAGATTTTATCCCATACATATGCTTCATGTATTCAGTTCCCATTATTCCAAACTGAAGATAATTTATAGGCTTAATCTGGGTATTCATTCCTGCGTCAATAATCATGGTGTT
>JAAYTU010000048.1 GCA_012523705.1 Clostridiaceae bacterium | reverse complement strand
TAATTCTTCTACTTTTTTTGGATCAACTTTCATACTCAACATCAGTATTCTCCCTTCAACACTACGGATATAAGCCTTTTCATTCATTTTACCGTTTATGTTTTTATTATAATCAACCTATTAGGGTGACCATTGTTTTTCGATTATGCCAACTATAAACCAGCATTACCGATTGCTTATTGTATCTTTTGTAATTATATTGTCAATTATCTTTTTCTTCTAATACTGTATTCTATAGTATAAAATTTGCATATAAATGTCAAAATTATCCTGCAAGCTTTTGGTTTGTATATTTTGGTTTGATGTTAAAAATTGGTGCATTAAATCTTTCCAAATTGCATTCTTATTTTTTGTATTATCATTTAAATCTTGGTATTTTATTTGAAATTCCATGATTACCTAATGCATGTAACAGTAATAGGATATTCTTTCTAAACATATGTTTTCTCCCTGTTTTTAAGCTGTTTCATGTTATCGTATCCTATTTTATTACGTTGAGGCTTAGCTTATAATAATTTTTCTGTTTTCATAATGGTTAGACATTGTCTTGCTGTATCTGCTACCACAATTGAAATAAAAGTCACATTAACTACAACGTTTATGTGACTTTACTTTTCTTGCTTTTATCTATTTGTTAGGAAATAAACTCGGGAAATATCAAATTCTCCAATAACTCTACCTATTCTCAACATTCTTTGTCTGCTCAAGCATAGACTCAATAAAAACTCCATATCCACGCATTGGATCATTAATAAAGACATGGGTAACAGCACCTACTAACTTGCCGTTTTGAATTATTGGGCTTCCGCTCATGCCTTGAACAATACCGCCTGTAGCATTCAAAAGTCTTTTATCGGTTATTCGAATAATCATATTTTTTGTGCTGTTTAAATCGTGTTTAACAATCCGCTGAATTTCGATTTCATATTCGTCCACCTTTTGTCCATTAATACATGCCAGTATTGATGCCTTACCGACCTGCACCGTACTGTGTGAGGCAATATCCATAAGCCTTCCAAATTTCTCAGGCTTAACAGTGCTGTTCACTTTACCGAATATACCAAAATCGCAGTTCAGCTCTATGTCTCCAAGTTCTTTTGGATTGTTCAGAACATCCCCTTCCAGCTCACCCGGAGAGCCTTTTTGACCCTTCTTTATCCCATCAATATTTGATTCCAATAATGTTCCTGAGCCGACAATCAGTAGAGAGCCTGTATCCACATCATTAATTCCGTGTCCTAATGCTCCATACACTTTATTATCAGGTCTGATAAAAGTAAGGGTGCCTATCCCGGCAGAGCTGTCCCTCACCCACATTCCAGCACGGAATTGATGATCTTCGCCTGATTTTATTGGAGTGATTCTTGTCTTATACTCATGGTTTTGTCTTCTATAGGTTATATCAACCGGATTTCCTTGCGATTCTTGAATAGTGGCAGTTAGGTCCGATATACTATTTAGCTTCTTGCCGTTAGCTTCAATGAGTGAATCACCCACTAACAAGCCTGATTCTTCTGCCGGAGATACCCTGGTACCATCTTCTAATATGACTCCTGATATATTGATAATTACAATTCCATCTGTTTTCAATTTGATACCTATAGGAGCTCCGCTTGCAACAAGTTTTTGACTCTCTATTGATTTAACTACCACAGTCTTAACCGGAATCACTCCGAAAAGACTTAACCCCAGCTCTGCTTGACCTACTTCTGTGGCCGTCAGACTATAGGGATTATCCATATCAATCAATGATTTTTCACTGCTGTCACTTACCTGCAAAATATTACTGTTGGTATGGACTTTTATAGAAAATGGAGATTTAAATGAAAGTGTATATCTTTCACCCTTCAATAGCGTTATATTTCCAGGCAGCATAGCCATAGTCACGATATATGCAACCATTAGCATCAATGCTAGAGTGAATAGTATGAATTTAGTTTTTATGAGCTTTTTAAACAAACAAATCACGCTCCATATGCAGTTCTACTTTCATTAAGTTAACCTGCATATCGAACTCTTATGCTTTGTAAAAAATCCTTATTGTGACAAGACAGACATCAAATAAAGCAATGAACAAGCATTGTAAGCATTAAATAAAAATCGTTAAATATTACTATTTCCAAGCCAGTTCACTATGTGCACTGTCTCTGAAATGCATTTGTTTTTCAAAAAATCGTCAGGATATTTTGAAGAGCACATCATGGGATGGCGCGATTCGAAGAGTATACCACTTTCAATTAGTGTTCTATACGCAATGGCATTTTTGCCCCATAAGAACCATTTGAGATTAGGATTCTGCATAGAAATCCATGAAATCAGATTATTAGTAAAAGGTTGCCAGATTTCAAAATGGCTGAGGGGTTTTCCGGGAAATACGGTAAATGACGTATTTAAGAAAAGTACGCCCTGTTCTTCAAGCTTCACAAAAAATTGCGAAGGGTTTACTAAAGGAAACTTCCCGTTTATTATTTCATCAACTATTTCTGAAAACCTGGGAACACTTTCGGATTCCTCTATCTTTTTTATACTTTTATATATCAGTCTGACTATATTTTTAAGGGAGACCTGCCTGAAGGGTTGATCCCAAGTATAAAGATCCCCCACTTCAAAGGCTCGCCCTGTGGCCCTGCCCTTTTCAGGATATGGATCCTGTCCAAGAATTACTATCTTTATGTTTGAAAAATTAGTTTCAGAAAATCTGAGAACCTTATTTCGGGAAGGCGAATACTCTTCACCAATTGCTTTCTCAATTGATGAGAGCAATTTCAAAATATCCTCAGTGAAAAAAGCATTCCATGAAGGGTGATGATGATCAGATAACAGGCTCATTTATTCCTCCCCTTGAGTCTAAGCTTCAGTTCTTCAATTTGGTCTCTTAAAAACGCTGCCTGCTCAAATTCAAGCTCTCTTGCAGCTTGCTTCATATCCTTGGTCATGCTTTCTATCAATTGCTTTATGCTAATGTCATCAAGCTCATCAAATTCTGACTTGCTTACCTTATATCCATCTGTATCCTCGGCAGCTTTTGTAGCCTCAATAACATTGTGAACAGCCTTTGTGATGGTTTTTGGAGTAATATTATGTTCGGTATTATAATCCTTTTGTATTTTGCGTCTACGATTTGTTTCACTAATGGCTTTATCCATAGCCGATGTAATTCTGTCAGCATACATGATAACCCTGCCATCCACATTTCTCGCGGCCCTGCCTATTGTCTGAATAAGCGAGGTTTCTGATCTCAAGAACCCTTCCTTGTCAGCATCCAGAATTGCCACTAAAGCAACCTCAGGAAGATCAAGACCTTCTCTCAATAAGTTAATACCCACAAGGACATCAAATTCTCCTATACGAAGATCACGAATTATCTGCATTCTTTCAAGGGTATCAATGTCTGAATGCAGGTATTTTACCCTGACACCCATATCATCGAGATATTTGGTCAAATCCTCAGCCATTCTTTTTGTCAGAGTTGTAACTAGTGTTCTATAGCCTTCTTTAGTAACTTCATTAACCTCGTCAAGCAAATCGTCAATCTGACCTTTGACAGGCCTTACAATAATTTCAGGATCCAGCAATCCTGTGGGCCTGATAATCTGCTCAACAATCTTTGTTGACAGATCCTTCTCATATTGAGCTGGGGTAGCACTGACACAAATAGCCTGATTTATTCTCTTTGTGAATTCGTCAAAGGTTAAGGGCCTGTTGTCAAATGCAGAGGGAAGTCTGAAGCCATACTCCACTAACGATTCCTTTCTTGATCGGTCCCCACGATACATTGCGCCAACCTGTGGAAGGGTAACATGTGATTCATCAACTACCAGCAGAAAATCCTCGGGGAAATAGTCAATTAGAGTAAAGGGAGCACTGCCAGGCTCTCTTCCGCTAATGTGGCGTGAATAATTCTCTATTCCCTGGCAAAAGCCTATCTCCTGCATCATCTCAATATCATATCTTGTCCTTTGCTCGAGTCTTTGTGCCTCCACTAATTTATTGTTATCGCGAAGATACCTTAACCTTTCCTTCAGCTCAGCTTCTATCGAGTCAATAGCCGTGAGCATCTTCTCCTTTTTTGTAGCAAAGTGAGATGCCGGGAAAATGGCAATATGAGATCTTATGCCCGTTACCTCACCTGTGAGAACATCTATTTCTGATATTTTTTCAATTTCATCTCCGAAAAATTCAATCCTCAAAGCAGTATTCGTCGAGGAGGCAGGAAAAACATCCAGAATATCTCCCATGACTCTAAAGGTTCCGCGCTTAAAGTCATACTGGTTTCTGGAATATTGAATATCCACCAGCTTTTTAATAACTTCGTCCCTGTCCTTTATCATTCCCGGGCGAAGGGATATCATCAGTTCAGTATAGTCCTCCGGATCGCCTAAGCCATAAATACAGGAAACGCTTGCGACAATTATAACATCGCGTCGTTCCAATAGGGATGCTGTGGCAGAGTGACGCAGCTTGTCGATTTCATCATTAATGGATGCATCCTTTTCTATATAGGTATCGGTTGATGCTATATAAGCCTCGGGCTGATAATAATCATAATATGATACAAAGTATTCCACAGCATTATCGGGGAAAAACTCAGTAAACTCATTGCATAATTGTGCTGCAAGAGTTTTATTGTGCGCTAAAACAAGGGTAGGCTTTTGTACCTGCTCAATTACATTTGCAATTGTATATGTCTTTCCTGAGCCTGTAACCCCCAAAAGCGTCTGATACTTACTATTCCTGTTTATCAGGTCTACTAGCTCCTTTATTGCCTGAGGCTGATCCCCAGTTGGCTTATAATCAGATTTTAACTTGAATAGTGACATAATAACTCCCTTTTAAAAAATAACGCGGATTATCTTGCAAAATGTCAAAAGGCTACACATGTTCAGCAACATGCATAGCCTTATCAATCATAATAAAAGATTAAATTAAGCTAAGAACAATAGATATAACAACAAATAAAACTGCAACTACAACTGTTGCTTTTTTCAGCATGCCTTCCTGTGAACGTGCTTTGTTCTTGCCGAAAAAGGTTTCAGCTCCACCGGATATTGCTCCTGAAATACCTGCAGAACGACCAGTTTGCAGAAGAACAATCGCGATAATTGCTAAACAAATTAATAAATATATAACACGTACAATAATTTCCAAAGCGCCCATCAATAATACCTCCAGTTTTTTAACAGCATTCAATATTGTAGCATAACGCTTGTATTAAATCAAGAATTATAATAAGCGTTTTTCAAGTTGTTCCTTTTCTTTTTCAAAGCCCGGCTTGCCCAACAAAGCAAACATGTTTTTCTTATATGCCTCAACACCCGGCTGATCAAAAGGATTAACGCCCAATACATATCCGCTGATACCACATGCTTTTTCGAAGAAGTATATCAGGTAACCAAACCAATAGGCGTTCATTTCGGGAATATTTATAATAAGATTAGGAACTCCACCGTCGTTGTGGGCCAGAACAGTTCCCTGCATAGCCTTTTTGTTTACGAAGTCCATGTCCTTTCCGGACAGATAATTCAGATTATCCAGGTCCTCCGAAACTTCAATGATTTCTACAGTTTTTCTGCTCTTCTCAACATTGATAACAGTCTCAAATATGTTTCTAAGTCCATCCTGGATATACTGTCCCATGGAATGAAGATCTGTGGAAAAATCTACACTGGCCGGGAATATGCCCTTTTGATCCTTACCCTCACTCTCGCCATAAAGCTGTTTCCACCATTCGTTGATAAAGTGAAGCGAAGGCTCATAGTTTACTAATATCTCTGTGGTCTTTCCCTTTCTATATAAGGCATTTCGAACTGCTGCATATTTATAGCTTTCATTATCCTTAAAGGGTTTTTTATATTCTGAATAAGCGTCCCGGGCACCCTTCATCATCTCAACTATATCGATTCCTGCTACTGCAATTGGCAGAAGTCCGACAGCTGTAAGAACCGAATATCGGCCACCCACATCATCGGGAATAACAAAGGTTTCATACCCCTCTTTATCAGATAATGTCTTCAGTGCTCCCTTAGCCTTATCTGTGGTTGCATAAATCCGATTCTTGGCACCCTCCTTGCCATACTTTTTCTCCATATATTCCTTGAAAATTCTAAAGGCAATTGCAGGCTCGGTAGTAGTACCCGACTTAGATATTACATTCACGGTTATCTCTTTGCCATCAACCAGCTCCAAAAGCTCAGCAAGATAGGTTGAGCTAATGTTGTTTCCGACAAAATAAATCTCAGGGCCATTCCTCTTTTCTTTTGGAAGCATATTGTAAAACGCATGGGATAGCGCCTCAATAGCTGCCCTTGCCCCCAGATAAGATCCGCCGATGCCTATAACAATAAGGGCATCCGAATTCTCTCTTATTCTTTGAGAAGCCTTTAAAATCCGGGCAAACTCATCTTTATCATAATTATTAGGTAACTCGACCCATCCAGTATATTCATTGCCAGGGCCGGTCATACCATGCAACATTTCATGAGCATTATTAATCTGGTTCTCTAAAAAGGAAATTTCATCTTCGCTGATAAATCCCAACGCTTTTTTGTAATCAAAAGTAATCTTTGCCATGAGTACATCTCCTTGCTACTTTGCATAATTCATCAATTTTTTTCTAAAATATTGTATCATGTTTCCAATAGTTTTGCACTAAATAATAGAAAATTGATAATTCCATAATTATTAATCGGTATCCGGGAAGCTAATTCAGTTTTAAATGTCTCCAGTGCTTAATGTCAAAAGGACGGGAATTCCCGTCCTTTTAATTAATTTTAAGAAAGCGTTTATCCGATAGGATCTAAAGCCCTATGCCATCGGGTGAACCCTGTTCTCATAATCAACCATATCAGGATCGATTTTGTATCTCTCTGCCTTACGGTACTCAAAGAACTTTATAGCAACCTGAGGGAACATTGCGTAGGTCAATACATCCTCGTCCTGCTCAATATACTCTGCTGCTTCCTCTCTGATTTTATCCAGCTCATTAGGAATTAAGTCTGCCGGTCTGCATGTAATGCGTTCTTCGTCACCGATGAGCTTATTGACGATTTCATCCTTAATAGGAGCAGGAGTCTTTCCATATTCGCCCTTTACAACACCCTTTGTTTCCTTAGGTACGATTTTATAACGTTCGCCCATAACGATATTCATGACAGCCTGGGTTCCTACAATCTGGCTAGTTGGTGTTACTAATGGAGGATATCCTAAATCGGCTCTTACCTTCGGAACCTCCTGAAGAACCTCTAAAAGCTTATCCTCTTTGCCAGCCTGCTTAAGCTGTGATACAAGGTTAGATAGCATTCCACCGGGAACTTGGTATATAAGGGTATTGATGTCTACGCCCATAACCTTTGTGTTCAACTGACCGCTTGCAAGATATTTCTCACGAAGTCCTGTGAAATAAGAAGCAATCTCACTTAATAGATTCATATCATAGCCGGTATCATATGAGGTCCCCTGTAAAGTAGCAACTAATGGCTCCTCAGGTGGCTGTGATGTTCCCATTGCTAATGGAGACATTGCACAGTCAACAACATCGACACCGGCTTCAATGGCTTTAAGATAAGTCATTGAACCAACACCGCTTGTATAGTGTGTGTGCAGCTGTATTGGAACCTTAACATTCTCTTTTAACGCTCTAACAAGCTCGTAAGCCTGATAAGGAACTAATAATCCAGCCATGTCCTTAATACATATTGAGTCAGCTCCCATATCAACAAAGGTTTTTGCATCCTTTACAAATTGCTCAAGGCTGTGAAAGGGGCTGATAGTATATGAAAATGCAGCTTGTGCATGTCCACCTTCTTTTTTACAGGCCTTCATGGCTCTTTCCATGTTTCTTGGATCATTAAGTGCATCAAAAATACGGATAATATCTATACCGTTAGCAACTGCCTTTTGAACAAAATAGTCAACTACATCATCAGCATAGTGCTTATAGCCCAATAGGTTTTGTGCTCTTAAAAGCATTTGAAGCTTAGTATTTTTAGCTTTATCTCTGATTTTTCTGAGTCTGTTCCAAGGGTCTTCGTTCAGAAATCTGACGCAAGCATCAAATGTTGCTCCGCCCCAGCATTCTATAGATTGATAGCCAACCTTATCCATCAATTCAACAATTGGCAGTATATCTTCAGTTGTCATTCTTGTGGCTATGAGGGACTGATGTGCATCTCTCAAGCTAGTATCTGTTATTTTTATTCCCATATCTTAAATATGTCCTCCCTCTTAATTCAATGTCAACATGACATCACCACTGTTAACCTGTTGGCCTTTAGTAACATTAATTGAAGCAACAGTAGCATCCTGCGGTGAGAGAATCTCGTTTTCCATCTTCATGGCTTCCAGAATAATAACAACGGTACCTTTATTTACTGAATCTCCTGGTTTTACTCGTATATCAAGAATTGTACCAGGCATAGGAGCTGTAATCTTTACGGCACCTTCTGCACCAGATGAAACTGGAGCTGCAGGTGCTGGTGCTGGCTGAGGAGCGGGCGCTGCTGCAGGAGCAGCAGGTGCTGTTGTTAGTGCCGGTTGAGGGGCGGGTGCTGTAACAGGTTGACTTACAATTGTACCACTAACTTCTTCTACTTCTACTTCATAGCTATTTCCATTAACATTTACAACAAATTTTCTCATATCATTAATCCTCCAATAATTATCTGCTCAAAATTTATACTATAGTGGTATGTTCCCGTGTTTTTTTGCCGGCCTTGTTTCACGCTTACTTGCAAGCATATCAAGTGCACTTGCAATTCGCTGGCGGGTTGTTGCAGGCTCTATTACATCATCCACATAGCCTCTTGCTGCAGCGACATAAGGATTCGAGAACTTGTCCCTATATTCCTGAATCTTCTGCTTTCTAAATTCAATAGGATTCTCAGACTCTCCTATTTCTTTCTTAAAGATTATATTAGCCGCTCCATCAGGACCCATCACAGCTATTTCAGCCGTAGGCCAAGCAAATACCAAATCTGCACCTAAATGCTTGCTGTTCATGGCTATATATGCACCGCCATAAGCTTTTCTTGTAATAATATTAATCTTCGGAACAGTTGCTTCAGCAAAGGCATACAAAAGCTTTGCGCCGTGGCGAATTATTCCGTTATGCTCCTGCTTAACTCCAGGCAGATAGCCCGGAACATCAGTAAATGTAACCAGCGGAATATTGAAGGCATCACAGAAGCGGATAAATCTTGCAGCTTTATCGGATGCGTCTACATCTAACACTCCTGCCGATACTTTAGGTTGATTTGCTACTATTCCAACTGTAATTCCGTTAATGCGGGAAAACCCAACAATTATATTCTTAGCAAAGCCCTCATGAATCTGGAAAAGTTCACCATTATCAGTAACCTTTGAAATGATGCTCAGCATATCATATGGTCTGTTAGCATCATCGGGGATAAAAGCATTCAACTCAGGCTCCAGTCTGTTAACATCATCAGAGGTTAACACTATTTCAGAATTGCTAAGGTTGTTATCTGGCAAGTAATAAATTAATTTTTTGATAGCTGTAAAACAGCTCTCTTCATCGGCACACTCAAAATGAGCTACGCCGCTGACATTATTGTGAGCTGCTGCACCGCCGAGCTCATCAAAAGTCACATTCTCACCTGTAACAGCCTTAATTACCTGGGGGCCAGTAATAAACATATGGCTTGATTTATCTACCATAAAAATAAAGTCGGTAATGGCCGGAGAATAGACAGCACCGCCAGCACATGGACCTAGAATAACTGAGATTTGGGGAATAACTCCCGAAGCAAGGGTATTTCGCATAAAGATATCACCAAATCCGGCCAGAGCATCTATTCCTTCTTCAATACGTGCACCACCCGAGTCATTTATACTAATGAATGGAGCACCCATTTTTACCGCCATGTCCATCACTTTAGTAATCTTCTTGGCATGCATTTCACCAAGAGAACCACCTATCACCGTAAAATCTTGTGAAGAAACAAAAACAAGACGGCCGTCAACTGTACCATAACCAGTTATAACACCGTCACCTGCTACTTTTTTATTTGTCATATTAAAATCAACACATCTAGCTTCAACAAATGGATCAATTTCAATAAAACTACCTTCATCAAAGAGCAGATCTAGCCTCTCCCTGGCAGTCTTTTTACCTGCATCATGTTGTTTAATGATTTTGCCTTCTCCTCCGCCTAGCTTTAAATCTGATTTTCGGGCGTGGAGATCATTCACTTTTTCAATAGTTGACATTTTTTCACCTCGTAGGTTCTTTTAGTATATTTAATATGATTGTTAAATGGTTAACTAGTTTATTATCACTTGGTCATAATTATATTATATTTTAAAAATTAGTGCAATATTAATAACTACAAATATGTTGATTATTCAATTGCACGCTCTAATGCAGATCTGTCCAAAAGTAACAACTTCTTATTGCCAATTATCTCAAGGACTCCTTCCTCTTGCAGCATGCTCATCTTTCTGCTGACGGTCTCTCTGGTGATTCCTATATAGTTTGCTATACCCTCCCTGCTAAGAGGCAGTTCAATAAGGGTCCCTCTTGGATCATCTGTACCAAATTTATTGGCAAATTCAAGAATTACTGAACTGATTCTTGAATCCACAGTTTTTGTTCCCATTGACTCAACAACATTTTCCAGGTGGTCAAGACGATTCCCTAACTCCTCCATAATCTTAAGGGCAATATCAGGATACTCCTGGATCAGAGTCTGAAAATCACCTTTTTCTATCAGACAAACATGTGTTTCCTCCAATGCTTCAACGGTATATCCTGAAGGTTGGTTCCTTAATAGATTCTTTTCACCAAAGAAATCTCCATCTGAAAAAATATAGAGAATTTGTTCTTTTCCTTCTATAGTTGTCTTGAAACCTTTAACCTGGCCTTTATTAATAATTACAAGACTATTAAAGGACTGCCCTTCGAAAATCAAAGCCTCTCCCTTTTTATATGTCTTATGTATTACCAAATTGATGATTTTAATAAGCTGCTCATCATCAAGACTCGAAAATAAGGATACTCTTTTGGCACAAATATCCTGATGGCATGATTTGCACATATAAACGCCCTTCGCCATATAAACCCCCTATTTCAGTAATCAATCTTTATCTATTTATTATTAATCTTATTTTTAAAAAAGGCAAGACGGGGGACGGTTCCGTGTCTTGTTATCTTATATAACTGTTAATAATAGCCCACACAATTCCCCATGCTGTTCCTAAAACCGATCCACCAATTACATCTCTTGGATAATGAACTCCGATGTAAATACGGGTAATTCCCACAAGAAGAGCAATAATATAAATAATTATACCTCCGGCAAACACTGCATTAAAGTGTTGTAGAAGTAAGGTTGCCAGAAAAAAGGCCTGACTGGTATGTCCACTTGGAAAAGAATGACCTCTTGCCCGTTCCCCTACAATACGGATTTCTTTTAAATGAAGAAAGGGGCGTTTCCTTCTTATTATTAATTTCATTATTTCCACAATCAGCCATAACGTAAGGCTGCCTAAAACAACCTCGTAGGCTAAAAGATTATCTATAAAAAAATAAAAAAAGGCGGCTAACATTAAAGCAAAAACCCCACTACCTAATTGGGTGATTCCAAGCATCATCCAGTCTACCCACTTAGGCCTCCTGCCCCTCATGTTAAACAGATTGAAAACCCACACATCAATCTGTTGTCCCTTTTCCCAGACCAGCGATAAGGTCACTGCACCGAATATGAGTACCAAACTAACTAAAAGCTTTTGCTCCTCAATTTTTTCCCAGAAGGTTTGCAGAGCTGTATCAGGGATCAAAGACAGGACAATAATTAACGCCGCAATTATCATTATTACCCAGTAGATAAATCCGACGTGCCTAACACGATTTATTAGCCTTTTCCAGACTGAGTGTATTTGAAGCTCCGGTATTTTTACTTCTTCAGCCATATTTTTTTGTTCGGTTTCCATATAATTTCACCTGATTTCCATGTCTGGTTTTATCCACCCCGGCCATAACATTTAAAGCATTGTGTGATATATCAATTATAACAGAATTATGCTTAATAATTCTTCCATCAATAAGAACTGACATGGGAGGATCAGTTTTAATCACTATATTCTTTGCACGAAACCGTTTGATTCGATAGTCCCGGTCCCCTCCTGCCTCAGTTTTCAACACATAACCAAGCATCAGCCTTATTTTTGGAATGTCTGCACATATAAGAACATCAAAAAATCCATCAGAAAAAGCTTTTTCTGAATTGCCTATCTTATAATTATGACCTATAAAAGGCATATTTGATACTATCACTACATGACCGGATTCCTTAATATCTGTTTTATTGTCTAAAATCAGATGAATTTTTGATGGGAACGAAGAAGATAATTTAGAGATAAAATCCTTTATCTGGCTGATATCCCCATGCTGGATACTGTCACTTGATTGAAAAAGCTCAGAAAAAAGCCCGATAGAGCAAACCTCAAGAAAAGGCACCAGGGAATTTGCGCATTTTACTATCCCCATATCTGTTTTTATTTTCCGTCCTCTTCTTAGTAATTCTATAGCAACTTTTAAATCATTAGGGATTCCTAAACTGAGTGCAATATTATTGCGGGTTCCGGACGGAATTATCCCCAGAATTGCCCTGGTGCCTAAAAGAGCAGCTGCAGTGGCTGAAACTGTCCCATCACCACCGCAAACTACGAACATACGTATTCCATCCTTAATAGCATCAGCGACTAAGGCATAATAATCTGTATCAGGCTCAGTAATAAACGGCTCAGCGATAAACCTCCAGTATTGAAGCTCCTTGATTATTTCGGTAAACTGAAGAGGTTTTTTTTTATTACTTCCTGCAGCAGGATTATATATAAGCTTTATTCTCTTATGATGCTTATATTTCATTAATGGATTCATATATAATTACTTTTGCTTCGATATTTCAGAAAGTGCTTCAGAGGCTTCCATATCACACCTGTTATCGGTAGCAATGTCGCCTAAAGCAAGCATGCCAACAATCCTGTTGTTTTCAACCACAGGGACTCTTCTGATTTGTTTTTCAGCCATTATTCTTGTAGCCGATTCAACGTCCATGTCTGGCGAAGCAGTTGTTACCTGGCCTGTCATCACATCTCTGACAGGTGTATTTTCGGGATCCTTACCATGGGCAATATTTCTGACTACTATGTCTCTGTCTGTAACTATACCGATAAGGCCGTTATCGTCACAAACCGGTATAGAGCCAACATTATGCTTTTGCATCATTTGAGCCGCTTCCACAACCTTTGAATCTGGGTTAATATATGCCACATTACCAGTCATAATATCTCTTACCTTCATAACTATCTTCTTCTCCCTTCGCTCAAATCAAAAAATTCACATACAACAATGACTTTGAGCAGTAAATAATTATAAAGGTAGTTTTTCATATAAAAGATAAACTAAACAAGCATTTTCTGTTATTGAAATTTATCCGGAAATTGTTTAATTATCCCCTCAGACATTGTATCTGCCATTTCTAAAGCCTGTCTTTCCATCTCAGTATAAATATTTATGCCCGCCAAATAATCTGCATTTAACATATCAACAGCCTCGGTCTTGACTAGGGCTAAATGATTAAATAACATGTTTTCCCATTCCCTGCGCGACCAGAAGGGATTTATGCTGGCAAGAAATGCAGCAATTTCTCTGGCATTATTATACCAACGCCGTTCTATATCGTCTGCGGTCATTGTATCTCCCGCTTTTGCTGCCTTAACAAGATCTGCAGCTATAACAAGATGATCTGTCAATAAATCAGCAAATTCTGAAGCCTCAATACCATAAAATGTTCTTAACGCATTTTCAAAGTCTTTTGAATTTTGTAATAAGCGTTCTATAACTAAATTTACATCAGGTAAATCGAAAACTAGACTTATAATTGCTAATCGAGTCCATGTAATATGTTGTTCCCATAGCATACGAAATAGATTCATCAGCTTTACTTCGGATTCCGGAATACATCTGGTTGAAGAAGAGACTTTTATTTTTGGATTTCGGCATCCCGGCCAGATATTAATTCTTTGGGCAACACGGAGCATACTTACATCAACATCAGGATTAGCTGCTATTATAGCCTCGACAGTAGTATTGTATCTTTGAGCTAATTTGTAAAGAGTATCTC
>JAAYTU010000008.1 GCA_012523705.1 Clostridiaceae bacterium | reverse complement strand
TCAGGATCAAACTGCTGAATAAGATATAACCTTTTTTGAGCTGGAGAAGTCTCATATTGATTGGCCTTGTCTACCCTTGGTATTCTTTCATAACTAATTGCCTCTTCAGTGTTTAAAAATTCGGCTATTCTTCTTATTGTTTGGAACTTAAAGATATCACGAATTTTTATTTCTTTTCCCAATGCTTCAAATATCCTATATGATATAATTGTTGCATTAAGGGAATGCCCTCCAATATCAAAGAAATTATCTGTCATGCTGATACGACTTATACCTAGAACATCCGAAAAGATATTATGAAGAATCCCCTCAAGCTCACTTTCTGCCGCTTCATACTTTGCATTACTTACAAATTCTTTTTTTGGTTCTGGTAATTCCTTAATACTAATCTTGCCATTTTTATTTAATGGAAACTTATCCATTTGAATAAAATATGTTGGTACCATATAATTAGGCAATCTTTCTTCTATCTTTTGCCTAAGCAAATTAACATTCAAAGAAGTCTTAGCAGTAAAATACGCACATAAGACTTTCTCGCCTTGTTCTTTCTGTCGCACTGTTATAACACAATCTTCAATTTCCTTTAACCCACGAATTTGATTTTCTACTGCCCTAAGTTCAATTCGATAACCTCTTATTTTAACTTGGCTATCTATTCTTCCAGCAAACTCAAGGATTCCATCTTTATTCCAGCGTACCAAATCCCCAGTTTTGTACATTATTTCACCCTTGCAATAAGGATTGTGTATAAATTTTTCTGCTGTCAATTTCGGATCAAAAATATATCCTCTAGAAAGTCCATCTCCGCCAAGGTACAACTCTCCGTATACGCCCTTAGGAACCAGTCGTTGTTTATGATCCAGTACGTATGCTGTCGAATTGCTGATTGGTATTCCAATAGGTATATCATGGTCATATATTTTTGGTATTTGATAACAGACAGAGAATGTAGTGTTCTCGGTAGGTCCATAACCATTTACAATCTGAACTCTAGGGCATTCTTTCATTACCTTAGCTATATGCATAGGTGATAGTCTGTCGCCTCCAACCAGAAGATAAGACAAATTACGGAATATAGAGGCTTTCTGCTCTGCAAGCTGGTTAAACAATGGTGATGTCAACCACAGGATGGTAATTTTCTTATCAATCAACTCTTTTTCTAGTGAATAAGCAAGAAGAAGATTATCCTTTTCTACCATGAAAAGTTCTATTCCATTTAAAAGTGCTCCCCAGACCTCAAAAGTTGTTGCATCAAATGATGGTGCCCCCGTCTGAAGAATACGATCTCCGTCTTTAAAGGTAATATAGTTAGTATTTTTAACAAGGCGTACGATATTTCTATGAATTACACCTACTCCCTTTGGATTACCTGTTGATCCAGAAGTATACATAATGTAACATAGAGAATCAGCATTACTTCTTAAGGGTAAGTCTTTTTCCGTTTTAATAGCTAGTTGACTTAAATTTAATATACTTACTTTTGGTAACAAAATGTCTGCGGTACTATCTTCGACAAGTACAATTGATACATTACCATCCTCTATCATATGTCTCTTGTTCTCCAAAGGAAAACTTGGATCTATTGGTAGGTATGCTGCACCTGCCTTGAGAATGCCTAAGATACCAACTATCATCTGGCATGTACGCTCTGTCATAATACCTACCACTTGCTCTTTTTCTATTCCTTTATCAAGCAATTTATTTGCCAATAAATTTGCCTGCCAGTTAAGCTCCTCATAATTCATAGAGCCTTTGCTATCAGTAACAGCAGTCTGTTTAGGTGATTTTTGAACCTGTTCTTCAAAAAGTTCAATTACAGAAGCCTCACTGGGATATTGTGACCAATGATCATTTAATTCTACTAGTAACTCAACCTTGTCTTCTTCATTCAATATGTCAATATCATTTAACCTTATAAGTGTGTTCTCTAATATAATGTCAATTATATTCTGATAATGCTGGGTCATGGCTTCTATGGTGGTCTTATCAAATAACAGCACTGCAAAACTGAAGATAAACTCCAATTGCCCTTCGACTTCTCTTACATTAACTGTAAGATCCATCTTTTCTACTGGCGGAGCCCACTCAATCTCCTTTATGGTTATTTCCCCAATATTATGTTCAATATTATCCATATTTTGCAATACAAACATTACATCAAACACAGGATTACGATTAAACTGACGTTCAACATTTAACTCTTTCACCATCTCCTCAAAAGGATACTCCTGATTTTCTAAAGCAAGCAATACGTTTGTCTTAATCTCTTTAAGGAATTCATTAAAGGTAAGTTCTTCCTTTATTTGATTCTTTAATGCTAAGGTATTAACAAACATACCTATAATATTTTCCACTTCTTTTCTTGTTCTTCCCGCCACCGCAGTACCGACAGTAATTGTATTCTGCCCACTATAGCGTGATAAGAGGATATAAAAGCATGATAATAAGACCATATAAAGGGTACTATTTTGCTCACGGGCCAAATTATTAAGCTTTTCTGTTTTATACTTATCCAAAACAAAGCGTACAAGGTCACCCTTCATATCCTGTTTTTCAGCTCTCGGATAATCTAAAGGAAGAGTGAGTACTGGTATATCATCTTTAAATGTCTCTAACCAATATCTCTTTTGCCTTTCTACGATTTCACTACTTTGCCTCCTGTACTGCCAATCAGCATAATCCTTGTATTGGATATCTATTTGTTCTGCCATCAAACCAGAATATATATTAGCAAATTCTCTTATTAAAATACCGAGAGATACTCCATCTGTTATAATGTGATGTGTATCTAAGAAAAGAAGGAATTTCTCCGCTTCAATTCGTGCAATACCCACTCTTAACAAAAGGTCTTTTTTAAAATCAAAAGGCCTTACAAAACCCTTCATGATATTCTCTAGGTCTGATATGTCGCTTAATTTTATTTTCTCAATATTAATATCAACCTGGCTCATTGGTGTAATCTTCTGAACTATTTCATTATTTATTACATCGAATGTGGTACGAAGAGCCTCTTGGCAGGAAATCAAGTCCATAAATGTATTTCTTAGACGTTCTTCATCCAAAACACCTTTAATTTCAACAACCCCACTAATATTATAGGAAGTATTCTTTGGATTGAAGTTTTGAAGTATATAAATGCGCTTTTGTGCAGCTGATACTACATAAAAATCTTCATCTTGGAGCTTTGGTATTTCTTCCTCAACCATATGAGTTTGTAGTGATAAGTAGTCTGCTAATTTTTTGATAGTATAATTATCAAACAAGTCTTTAACAGAGATATTCAAGCCTAATTCCTTATGAATTCTGCCTACCATCCTTGCTGCCTTAAGCGAGTGTCCACCAATTTCAAAAAAATCGTCATTGACACCTATTTTGGGCAAGTTTAGAATAGACATCCATATATTCTGTAATTTAGTCTCAAGTTCATTGGATGGTGCCATATATTCTAGTTCTTTATTAATAATAGGCTCAGGCAAGGCTCTCCTATCGACCTTTCCATTTTTAGTATAAGGTATTTTATCTAAACTGATAAAATATGATGGTATCATGTAGTCAGGAAGATATTTGGCTAATTCACTCTTTATGTCTTCCACTAGGCACTTTTCAGCAACATAATAGCAGGCAAGATATTTCTCACCTTCCTGTTTCTTAACTGTTACAATTGCGTCCTTGATCATATCAATTTTTAGTACGGCATTTTGTACCTCTCCTACCTCAACACGGAAACCTCGAATTTTAACTTGATCGTCAATTCTTCCCAGATACTCAATGTTGCCATCCTCCAACCATTTTCCCAAGTCCCCAGTTTTATACATCTTCTGGCCCTTACAGAATGGGTTATTTACAAATTTTTCAGCAGTTAATTCCTGATTATTAATATAGCCGTCTGCCAAGCAATCACCAGCTAGATATATTTCACCCAGCATACCAGAAGGAACTATCTTCCCTTCTTTATCTAATATATATACCTGCGAATTACATATTGGTTTACCAATCGGAGGTAAACCGCTACTATCTGCATCAAGTGTATAAGTAGTTACAACATGTGATTCTGTAGGACCATAGTGATTATGTAAAATAGTATTATTCTTTGCTAAATAAGAAGGAACATGATTCTCAATTACTAGCTGCTCTCCTGCAACTATGACATGCTCAACAAACTTAACTAATTTCCTCAAATAATCATCTTCAGAGGCAATTAATTTAAAATAAGCAGTGGGCAGAAAAACTGTAGGTATTTTTCGCTCATTAATAAAATTCAAAAGATAAGATACATCTTTTCTTTTTTCAAAATCTATAAGCTCTAAAGTTCCTCCAGACAGCAAGGTAGACCATATTTCTTGTGAGCCTACATCGAAAGTTATTGTGGCAAATTGTAGTACTTTGTCATCAAGCTTAATTGATGTAAACTTATTTTGGAACTCTACAAGATTAGTCATGGCCCTATTTACAAACATAACACCCTTAGGCTTTCCTGTAGTTCCTGACGTATAGATGATATAGAGTCTGCTTGACCCATCTCCTACTGGATCCATATTCTTTGTAGAATAAGCTGACACATCAGTAAGGTCCATAAAGATTTGTTCTATTGTGGTATCAACAACCCCCTTAAGGGAAGACTGAGTAAGCATTAATTTGCTATTACTATCATTGAGCATATAGCTTATACGATCTTTCGGAAAGTCAGGCTCTATCGGCATATATGCCGCTCCAGCCTTATTAATAGCAAGGAGGGCAACAATCATATCTAAAGATCGTTCCATCATAACAGCTACTATACTCTCTGCCCCTACACCCTTTTCCCGTAAAAGATGTGCATATGAATTGGCCTTGTCATTAATCTGACCATAAGTTAATTCTTTATCATAAAATCGTACTGCCACCTTATCTGGATTTTCTTTTACTCTTTCTTCAAATAACTGACTTAGCTTTTTATCACGCTGATATTCAGAAACAGTACCACTATATTTATTTATAATCATATCTCTTTCCCGCTCTGACGTGATTTCAAATTCGGATAGTTTCATATCTGGATTGAAAATCGCCTGTTTAACCAATACATGATAAGTCTGAAGTATCTGCCTAATAAGTGTCTCCGAATACTTACTGCTGTCATAGTAAACATCCAAGCTTAATTCCTGATCAGACTTTACTAGGAAAGCTAAGTCTAAACTCGAAGACAAAAGAAAGATATCTATATCCTCTTTATCCTGTAATCCATGCATAAGGAAGCTGATGGAAAACAGGTCTTCCATTTCCTTATCATTAAACAACTTATTTAAGGGATACATTTGATTTTTGTAACATTCTAGTAGCTTTTCTCGATTCATCATTAAAAATTCACGATATGACATCTCATTATCAATCTCTAAAAAGTATACAAGTCCATTATTCTCTTTACCTTCTACTTTTTGCTTATAATAAACAGGTATAGCAAAACTAATATTCTCACTGCTACTATATTTATATAGGAGAATTTCAAACACTGACATAAGTATTGTATACTTACTAAGTTTATCCCCACCCGATATAAGATTCACTCTGTCACTTATTTCTTTATTAAATTCATAAGAAATCATCTGAGTAGCCTTCTTCTTACCATATAAATCTCTAGTAATATCCATTTTGCTAGGCTGATATGAGTAAATTGTTTTCCAATATTCTTTTGCCGCTTTCATAATGTCAGATGAATGTATAACTAAATCCTCTACTATCATTTATATCCCTCTCTTTCCTCTTTTGCCCTCTAACTAAAATATAAATTCTATTGTATGCTGTGAATTTAATTGTTCACTGACTAGCTCATCTTGCAAGGCCTTAAGTCTTATATCATCTTCTAATAAATTTATGTCTCCTATACTTGTCTTACAGTTTTCAATAACCTCTTTCATAACAGCCTCAAAATGCCTTCCTATGTTTTCAATATATGACTCAGAATATTTATTTTGGTTATATAAGAATTTAATTGTCATTTCCTTCTGAACGCTGATAATTAGAGTTAAATCAAAATTTGTTTCTTCCATAAAATCATAGTGACTAATCTGAAATCCAGCATCATCAAATTCTTTATGCAACTGTTCCAAATCCAAAGGGTAATTTTCAAATACCATAAGGGTTTGAATAAGGTTATTTCTCAACTCAGATTGTGCTTGAATGTCGGCTAATGGATAATAATCATAGGGTTGATTGTATAATAAAGTATGATTAACTTCTTTTAATAATTTATCAAAGCCTAATTTGTCATTACTCTTAATTCGCATCGGTATGGTATTAATAAACAGACCTGTCATCCGATCCATATCATCGACTTCAGCTACTCGTCCGGATACTGTATACCCAAATACAATATCATCCAGCTGGCAATATTTTTGAAGTATAACCACCCATACAGACTGTAATAATGTATTCATAGTTACTTGCTTCTCCTTAGCCAGTGCAATTGCTTTATCCTTAAGCGAATTATCTATGGTAACTATAAGGGAGGCATTGCTAAAACCATCTTTCCTAACATCATATGGAAGAGTTACATTATTACTTAAGCCTTGTAGGTATTGCTTCCAATACTCTTTAGTTTCCATATCATTTTTACTTTCCAACCATTTATAATATGATTCACAAGAGGCTACAGGTTGCAAAGTATTCGATTCCTGTCTTAAAATCAAATTATATAGCTTAAACAAATCTAGTAGTATCAGCCCTGTACTCCATCCATCCATCAAAATATGATGATTGCTAAGTATAAACTTATACCTATCATCAGCTATTTGTAGTAGCTTAAGACGAATCAGCATACCTTTCCTAAAATCATAGGGAATTTCACGCTCTTTTTTTATCTCCTCATTAACCATCTCGGTCAAGCAATCTCCATAGATTCTAAAATCAAGGTATTCAACATTTACTTCTTTCTTACGATAAACAATCTGCATCATATCTTGGAAAGAATCCACATCAAAGTTGCTTCGCAAAATATCATAACGGTCTACTAATGCCTCAAAAGCCTTCTGCATCGTTTCTACACAAAAATCCCCATTTAGGTCTAATACCATTGTCTCATGATATGCTGTAGAACTTTCTCCGTTCATTGAAAGATATAGAATTCCTCTTTGCATTGGAAATACCTTTCTAATCTCTTGAATATTAGGCCATTCTTTCTTATATGTATCCAGTTCTTTAATTGTTATATTTTCCTTACTAAAGTCTGTAACACTATAAACAGGTGTAGTCACTGTCTGGCAGTGCCTAAGAATTGCAATAAGGTTATTGAGATAAGCCTTTAGTATATTCTCTGCAGTATTCTCATCATATTTTTGGCTATTATAATATAGCTTAATGGTTAGTTGATCGTTTTGAATTATTACAGAAAAATCAAGAGAATAATTTATTTGATTTTCCTTGCCTATCATAGTACCAGTTGATAAGCCAGACAATTCAAACAAACCATTATCATCCGCCACTTTTGCCTGTCCAAGATAATTAAAGCAAATATCAGGATCAATATTTTTATTCAGAGGTGAATTTTCAGTCAAATACCGAAGGATACCGTATCCAATTCCATTTTGCGGTATACTACGAAGTGTATCCTTAACTATTCTTATAATCTCAGATAAATCTTTTACTTCACCCGTGTCAAATAGGACAGGATATAGAGCAGTGAACCATCCAACAGTTCTGCTGATATCAACACCCTTTAATACCTCTTCTCTGCCGTGAGATTCAAGGGCAATCAATAATTGCTCATTATGGAAAAATACAGTCAGCGTCTTCACTAGTGCGGATAGCATCAGTTCCTCTACATCTGTACGGTAAGCATTATTAGCTCCCTTTATTAAATATAGGGTCTCCTCCCTAGTAAGGATTGTCTCAATTGTTTTAATATTACTTCTAAGAGTCATTGAATCTGAATGGTCTTCAGCTTCAATACTTATTTTGTTCTGCATATTTAACCAGTAATTAACTTCTGACTTTACATGTGGTAGCTGTGCATAGTCCCTAAGCTTCATGGTCCAATCACCGAAGGCCGTTGTTTTTTTTGGCAAGTGAATTACCTCACCTTTATCAATGCTATGGTAAGCAGTGGTAAAGTCTTCTAGGATGATTCTCCAAGATACTCCGTCAATAACCAGATGATGTATAATAAAAGCTAGGTAATCACCAAAATTAGTATGAACAAGCACTAGTCTCACTAAAGGACCCTTTTCTAAATCTATCTTACTCTGGATTAAATCACAGAATTCTTGTACATATTGCTCGATATCCTTACTAGTCTCTGCTTTTATTTCAAAATAATCTAAGAGAAAAAGCTTTTCTTCAATACCTCTATTGTATAATGATCCATCTCTAAGGATAATACGGAGGGCATCATGATGGCTTGCGACCTTTTCAAATGCTTGAGCGACTATATTCTTCTTCATCCCATCCTGCTTATAGAGCAATAATGATTGATTCCAGTGTTCCTTATTTAAGAAACCTTGTTCAAAAAACCATTTTTGGATGGGGGACAATTCCACCTCTCCTTGATATATACCTTGTCCTATATCTAGGTTATCCTCTTCAACATACTCACTAATCTGAGCAATAGTAGGATAATCAAACAATTGTTTCATCTTGATTAGGTAACCGGACTTTTTAACCTGTGAAATCAATTGTATTCCCTTTATTGAGTCTCCGCCAAGGCTGAAGAAATTATCCCGAATACCAACCTTCTCAATATCTAATACCTTTTGCCATGCCTCTGCTAATACTATTTCCACATCATTTCTAGGAGCCTCATATTTTACACCAGTATAAATAGCATGATCCGGCTCAGGAAGCTTACTCCTATCAATTTTCCCATTATTATTGGACGGTATCTGCTTCATATTAATAAAATAGGATGGTATCATATATTCTGGAAGAATCTTTGATAAATGACTACGAACATTATCCACAGCAGGTTCAATATCTGTTTCTAGATATGCACAAAGATACTTGTTACCCAACTTGTCAGTTTTATCAATCACTACCGCTGCTTTTACACCCTCATAGGTTAGTAATGCGCTTTCTATTTCTCCAAGCTCAATCCTAAAACCTCGTATTTTAACCTGATGATCTAATCTACCCAAATACTCAATGTTTCCATCTGCTAGCCACCTTACAAGATCCCCAGTTTTATAAAGTTTTGTTCCCTCCTCAAATGGATTATCAATAAATTTTTCTTTTGTAAGTTCTTCATTTGCCAGATAGCCTTTTGCCAACTGAAGACCACCAATATATAGCTCTCCAGGAACACCAATTGGTTGTAGATGATTATTATTTACAACATAAAATTCTACATTATTAATAGGAATTCCAATTGGTACACTCTGGTAATCCTTCATATTAGAGCAGTTAAAATAGGATACCTCCACAGTAGCTTCTGTAGGACCATACAAATTAAGCAATTGGCAATTGATGTTTTTAAATACTTGGTTAAACTTATTCACATGATCCTTTGTTAATGCTTCACCACTTGAAAATACGTACTCTATTCCCTTTAGCTCGTCCTGTAAATTATTAAGACTAATATACTCTAAGAACATATTTAGCATAGAGGGAACAAAATGTATCTTTGTTATCTCAAATTTCTTAATAGCTTCAAGTATTGCTTCAGGGCTTTTCTCGTCTCCTTGATTTAAGAAGCATAGTTTTGCTCCTTCAAAATACCACCAAAAAAGTTCCCATACAGATACATCAAAAGTATATGGGGTCTTCTGAAGTATATTATCCTCTTCCTTCAAAGGGTGGATTCCCTGCATCCAGTAAAGTCTGTTAATGACTGCAGTTTGCCTTACCATTACGCCCTTGGGCTTACCCGTTGAGCCAGAAGTAAAGAGTATATAGGCTAAATCGCTAGGCTTATTAACCTTTGGAAGATTTTCCTTGTTCTCGTCATAACTATCCTCCATATTTAAATCAAGTATCATTCCCTCAAATGTAATTTGATTTAATAAGTTTGTTTTTGTTAAGAGAATGGTAACTTTGGCATTCTCAAGCATATAGTTTACACGATCCTCTGGATAGTTTGGATCTATGGGAAGATATGCGGCTCCAGCCTTAAGTATACCTAGTATACCTACCATCATCTCAAGGGAACGTTCTAACATAATCCCAACAATATGATTTGGTTTTATACCATTCTTACGCAGCTTCCAAGCAAGCTGATTAGACTTTATATTTAACTCCTTATAAGTCATGGATAAATCGCCACAGGCTATAGCTGTCTTCATAGCATACTTTTCAGCGGATACTTCCATCATTTCATGTAGTAACAAATGATCAGGGTAGGGCGCCTTAGTATTATTGAATTCTTTGAGAATTTCTTTTTCGCTATCAGACATTATATCTATATCGTCAATACTTACACTAATGTCATTTACAATACTTTTAATAATATTAGATAGATGTTGTGCCATTCTTATAATAGTAGCCTCTTTATATAATGATCTTGCATAACTTATACTAAAATCAATTCCATCTGATTTCTCCCTAGCTTCAAAAGTCAGATCAAACTTTTCTTCAGCTTGTTTTCTTTCATAAATCGAAAAACTCAATCCATCTGCACTAAAGTGATTATTATTTATGCTCTGAAGAGTAAACATAGTGTCAAAAATCGGATTTCTACTAATATCACGTTCTAAATTCAATTTCTCAACCAAGTCTTCAAATTGATATTCTTGATTGGAGTATGCACCTAAACATTTTTCCCTTGTCAATAAGAGTAAATCTTCAAAACTCATACCTTTAGTTAACTGGGTTCGTATTGGTAATGTGTTTACAAACATACCAAATACTCTCTCTAAATCATGGTGAGTTCTACCCGAAATTGGGGTTCCAACTACCAAGTCACTTTGGTTTGTATAACGATAAAGAAGAATGTTAATCGCTGATAGGAGGCTCATAAAGAGCGTAGTTCCAGTATGGTTGGAAATATTATAAAGTTTTTCTAATGTTTCCTTGCCAATACTAAAGTAAACCTTATCTCCATCATATTGCTTCTCCCTAGGCCTGGAATAATCCATGGGCATATTTAGTAATGGTATATCATCATTAAATTCATTCAGCCAGTATGCTTCTTTATCCATATACTCTTTCTTCATTTTCTGATCATGCAACCAATAAGTATAATCCTTATATTGAATTTTTGGATCCTCAAGAACTTCACCAGCATATAGTTTATTAAATTCCTGGATCATTAATTCTGCGCTAAAACCATCCATTGCAATATGATGTGTTTCAAAAAGCAAGACATAGTCTTTGTCATCTCTTTTCTTTAGTTCCGTTCGCAGCATAATATCTCTTTGCAGGTCAAACGGGCGAATAAAGGAAGAAAGTAAGTCTTTCAGATTCACCTGACTACCAATATCACAAACTGTCAAACGATAATCTATCTCTTCTGCCGGATTAATAATCTGTACAATATCCTCATCCATTGGACAATATATAGTTCTTAGAATTTCATGACGTTCAATAAGCCTTTTGAAGCACTTCTCTACAAGTTCAATGTTTAAATCTCCCTTTATTTCAATTGCCCCAGATATATTATAAGCAGTACTAAGGGGGTTGATTTCCTGGATTAGATACATTCTCTTTTGCGCAGAGGACAGCATATAATAGGGGGCTTCCTTGGCAGGTAGTATTTTGGTATGTTCCTTGGCTTCACAAGTTTCAATAAATTTACAAAGTTTCCTAACAGACTTTAAAGAAAAGATATCCTGAAATGAAATTTCTACTCCAAATTCTTCAGAAATCATCCCACATAATAAAGTTGCTTTCAGCGAATGTCCACCAAGTTCAAAAAAGCTAGCATTCACATTAACACTGGATATATTAAGAACTTGTTTAAATAGTAATGACATGCGCTTTTCTGTTTTAGTAACCGCATTATCCTGGCCTGTATTAGGGCTTTCAGGAATCTCTATTTTTTCTAAAGCTACTCTATCAATCTTACCGTTTGCTGTTAAAGGTATAGAGGGTAATTTAATAATCTGTGTAGGAATCATATAATCAGGAAGCTTAACAGATAGAATATCTTTGATTTTATCGGCTACTAACTCTGCCTTTGCAGTGTAAAAACCGCAAAGATATATTTCCCCATCGCGTTTTTTAACAATAACTGCTACATCTTTAACTCCTGGAATCTCAAGAAAATTCTTTTCAATCTCTTCCAATTCAATTCGAAAACCACGTAGTTTAATTTGTGAATCAATCCGTCCTAGATAAACTAGGTTGCCATCTGGAAGCCATTTAGCCAAATCACCTGTATGGTATATTTTTTTATTATCTACATATGAACTTGTAAGAAATTTCTCCTGGGTTAATTGGTCATTAGCAAGGTAGCCATGGGCTATACCTTTTCCTGCTATACATAGTTCTCCAGCAACACCCATTGGCAGTAGAGTTCCTGTCTTTGATAAAATCAGCACCTTTGTATTATCAATTGGCTTACCAATTGGAATATTGTCCCATTCCCTGGTTACCTCAGTAGATGTAGTAACTACAGTATATTCAGTAGGGCCATAATTATTGTAGATTTTGTAGCTTTTATCCTTATAAAGTTTTAGCTTTTCCGCACCAGTAAGCAAGCATCTTAAGCTCTTATTCTCCAATTGAATAAATTGCTCAAATACAGCAGTTGGTAAAAAAGCAATTGAAACATTATTTTCTTCAAATCTTAAATTAATCTTATCTACATCTAACCTTATTCTTTCTGGTATAGCATAAATTGTTGCTCCTATTGTAATATATGGGAAGAGTTCCCATACACTAGCATCAAATCCAAGACCGGCATATTTTCCTGCTATATCACTTTCATTAACCTGATAATAGTCATTGTGCCAGTTAACCAAATTAAGTAACGACTCCTGTCCAACACATACCCCTTTAGGTTTTCCAGTCGTACCAGAAGTGTATATGATATAAGCAGGATCCTTTTTATCTATATATATATTAGGATTGTCTGTATCCTTTGAATAAGATGACTCATCATCAAGGTATACTTTTCTTATAGAAGATGAACTTACCATTCCCTTAGTGGCTTCATGTAAAAGAACAAATGAACTTTTACTATCTTCAATAATATAATTAACTCTCTGCTCTGGATATGAAGGATCAATTGGTAGATAGCAAGCACCAGATTTCATAACCGCAAGGATACCTACATACATTTCAGGAGAATCATGTAGGAGAATTGATATAATCGAATTCTTCTCTACCCCATACTCCACTAATCTATGTGCCAGACGGTTTGCCCTTTCATTTAACTCCCCATATGTCAGGCTCCAAGAATCAGAAAATAATGCTAGCTTGCTACCATGAATAGCTGCTGTTTTCTCAATCTGTTTTAACACCAACTCCTTGGGAAGACTCTTACTTGCCCCTGCGAATGTATTAAGAAGTAATTCCTTTTCTTTTACATTAATTACTTCCACATCCCTAACTAGAATTGATGCATCCTCAAGCATATTAGCAAGTACATTAGAAAATGCTCTATATATGATATCTAGATACTGGCTGTTAATACCATTTGAAGCGTATAAGTCTAAAATAAGAGAATCTGCTTTCATATCAAATAAAAATGTAATATCCATTCCCATCTGATTTACAATCTCCATTATGGACTCTAAAGCATGAACATCTATCATTCCAATATATAAATTTACTTTTTCCTTACAATTATTCTGTTCCATCAATTCTAATGTAGGGTAAAATTGATGTAATAGAAGCTCATTGAATGCCCCTTTTTCCAATTGCAGAAGCTCCTTGATAGACCAGGTCTCATTTAGATTATTTGAGTATGATATCAAAAGTTGTCTATTTTTTTTCAGGTCCATAGTACACTGTGGCATTCCAATAAAGAATTCGCTTTGATACATTTTATAGGCAAACACTTTTAAAGCAGCCTGCAGTAAGACCAATCCCATTTCCTTGCTTCCTTTTGTAATCTTATTAAATAATAAGAAGCTATTATTTGAAATAGTAAAGGTTTTTTTATAAGTACCTTCTAATTGGCTTTCCTTTTCAAAATCAACTTTTTTAACATTCTGAGAAAGGATTTTACTCCAGTAATCATTGGCTCTCTTCATCTGTATATCCATAATAATTTCATCTCCCCTTATATACGAATTATTTAAAAATCAAAATCATCATCAATCTGTGTGACAGCTGATTGGCATGAGTAATAATTGTTCATTTCATCGCTAGTAAAGAAATGAATATCCTTAAGCTTACATTCTATATTCTCAGTTATAGCTGTTAAGAGAGCCATATATCTCTCTACCATTATCATGATTGAATCTAAGTCAAATAAATTATCATTATAGGTTAGAGAAAACTGTATTCGATCTTCTAAAAGACTTGCTACAAATGACAAATCAAACAAAGAATAATTTGTATCATATATATACTCCTCAAATCTGATGTCTTCCATGTTTAGATTAGGAGGATTTTGTAGTACAAACATCACATTAAACAAAGGATTTCTGCCCGAATCATGCTCAATATTCAGCTCCTCAACAAGTTCCTCAAACTGGTACTCCTGATTATCATAGGCCTGTAATACTTTTTTCCTAACCTCCTGTAAATATTGCTTAAAGCTCAGATCTGGTATAGGCTGTGTCCTAATCACAATAGTATTCATCATAATCCCTAAAATCTCATGTAAATCCGACTGATTTCTACAAGCAATCGGACAACCAATTGTTATGTCTTCCTGGCCAGATAATTTTGACATTAGCAAGCTAACTACAGAAAGCAGTAGCATATGTAAGGTCGTATTACTTGCATAAGACAAGGATTGCAACTTGTTCTTTAGGTCTAGCTCAATGTTAAAGCAATAAGAAGATCCTCTTAAATCATTTTTTTCATGATATGAGTAATCAGTTGGAAGCATTAGAGGATGTGGAACTGTTTTAAACTCATTAAGCCAATACTGTCTTTGCCTATTATATATATCACTAGCTTGTCTTTCTAATATCCAATAAGTATAATCCCTATACTGGAATTTGGGGTTTTCTAATATCTCCCCTCTATATAATCTTCCTAGCTCATTAGTAAATATATAGAAAGAACTTATATCACAAATAATATGATGACTGTCTAGCATAAAATAAGTTTTTTTACTATTATCAGTGATAAGCATTACTCTAAAAAGTGGGGCCTGATCTAATTCAAATGGACGTATTAGTTCCAGTATGGCATCTTTCAAATCTCTATTCTGTTCTAGATATATTTCTGAAAAATCAAGTAATTCTTTATCAAATGGAAGAATTCGTTGTACTAGTTCTCCTTCATGTATTTCAAATACAGTTCTCAGTATCTCATGACGTTCAATTAAGGAAAGAAATGCATCTCGAAATCTATCCTTATCCAAAGTCCCCTTGATTTCAAAAACAGAGTTGACATTATAAGCACAACTCATTTTATTCATTGATTGAAGAATGTACATTTTACGTTGTCCAGGAGATACTTGATAATATGCTTTATCATCTACTCGAGTAAGTTGTTTTTTATCTGGAATTATTTTTTCTGAGTCTGCAATTACTAAAGCTAGTTTTGCAATGGTACTATTTTCAAAAAAATGCTCCATTTCAACTGCTACATCTTGTTCCTGTAACTGGACCTTGATTTTAGCAAAGGCAATAGAATCACATCCCATTTCATAAAAACTTTTATTTACATTAATCTCTTCATATCCTAAAACCTTTCCTATTACACTGGCTAAGAGCTCCTCATCCTGAGTATATAATTCTCCTTCTTTTTTTCCCTTAAGAGTGATTCTTTTCTCATCTGCTTTAGGGTTGTTTTTATAAGACTCTTGATCCTTGGATCTTTCTGCTTCTTTAATCTCATACCAGCACCTTATCCTTTCAAAAGGATATGTAGGAAGTGCTAAAGTGCGGCACTGTGTACAATCATATATCTCATTCCATGCAATTCTCATGCCTTCAACATATTGAAGGGCTAAAGACTTCATGGCTTCCATTCGATTTGTTCTTAGTTGTTCTCTAATACTCATAAGTGAATTATTTTCATTGTTAATAGTCTTATTTATAAAACCACTTCTATACACGCCATCTATTTCTATCTCTGCTTCAGGATTATTGCTAAGAAGCATAAGACGTTCTCTTAGCTGGTCCATTGTACTAGCTAATATTGCAATACGATAGGAGTAGTGTTTACGTCCTACAGCTGCTGTATAACACATATCTTTAAGCTTCACCCTATCGTTTTCTGATACGTAACGGTGATACTTTTGAATAAGTCTTATTAATGCCGTAGGTGTTTTTGCTGAAAATACCAACAACTCCAGGTCCTTATCTTTATCTGAAACTCTAGAAAGAACTGGAGGCTCTTGAAGAATCATATGGCAATTAGTTCCGCTAAATCCAAAAGAGCTGATTCCAGCTATTCTAGCTGACTCTACCTCCCAAGGAATCAGTCGGTTATTTAAGTAAACAGGTGATTCTTCAAAACTAATCTCCTGGTTTGGCTTATTAAAATGCAGAGTAGGTGTAATTTTTTTATGTTGCATTGATAAAACAGTTCTAATTAAACCTATAATACCTGCCGCTTCAAGTAAGTGTCCTATATTGCTCTTTACAGAACTAATCGCACAAAACTGTTTTTTATTTGTAAAGCTTTGAAAGGCTTTTGTAATTGCATCTATCTCTATTGGATCACCAATCTTTGTACCTGTCCCATGAGTCTCGATAAAGGATATTTCTTCAGGATTAATACCTGCATTCTCCCATGCATCTATAAGAACATCTCGTTGAGCAAATAGATTAGGAGCTGTGATTCCTGCAGAAGCACCGTCTTGATTAATAGCACTTCCTAAAATAGTTGCATAGATATTGTCTCCATCATCAATTGCCTTGCTAAGAGGCTTTAGCATTACAACTCCTACTCCCTCGCCGAATCCTGTACCATCTGAAGATTCGTCAAAAGGCTTTGTTTTCCCAGTAGAAGATTCAATACCAATTTTTTCTTCAACTTGGAAAGGCATAAGATCTAATCTGATACTGCCAGCAAGTGCCATATCACAGTTACCCATCATAAGACTTTCACAGGCCATATGAATCGCCACCAAAGATGATGAACAGGCAGTATCAATTAACATAGAAGGGCCTCTTAAATCGAGTAGATATGATATTCTACTCGGTAGTATAGATGCTAGATTACCTGGGATTGACATAGCACTAGTGCCCTCTGTACCTTGAATACATTGTTTATAGTGGTAACCCTCATAATCAGCAATATAACCTACAAATACTCCCGTTTTACTTCCTTCAATCCTCTCTCCAGCATAGCCAGCGTTTTCAATTGCCTCCCATGCCTTCTCAAGAAAAATCCGTTGGCGAGGGTTGGATAATGCTGCTTCCTTGGGAGTAATTCTAAAGAATTTTGGATCAAACTTATCAATTTCAGATAAATATGACCCCTCCTTATATACGATACTCTGCTTATCACCGCCTATGTAATCTATATATTCTTCAATGTCTTTCTTTCTTCTAGTTGATACTTCTCGAATACAATCCTCACCTGAAGCCATCAGATCCCAAAATTCATCTAAGCTATCAGCCCCATTGACTTTGACAGACATACCAATAATTGCTATGTCATCCTTTATCATTCCTTTCTTTTTCTCACACAAGGGCTCCTCTGCAGCTATATGTTCAAACTCAAATCCTTCAAATAAATCACTCATACCTCATCCCCCACACATTCATATCCTTGTCTGACCCAAATGGGACTTCGCATAATTATTTCGTCTATACGTTTTTCCTGTTCTATTTCTGGTACATCTTTAGCTATAAATATCTGCCGCAGCAGCTTTACCCCCTCGACATAGTATTGATCCTGTACTTCATCTCTAGCATTTATCTTATATAAAATCTCCTGCAATTTTGCGAATGGCTTTAACACTCCTTCTATATATCTAGCATTTTCTTTTGTTCGATTTTTTGTGCAGACTGCTTCTCTAATACAAGCAGTTATATATTCCTCTAACTGCTTATTCCCACTCACCTTGCAATAACAAGATTTAAATTTTTCTCGGTCTTCTTGTCTGTCATAGGCATATAAACTAAGTCCGATTGTGTTTTTTTCCAACATTTTTACTAATTTGTTTTTAGGCCCCATCTCAATAAATGTACTTACTCCATGTCCCATTATTCTTTTTATAATATCCCACCAAAGAACTGGACTTACTATCTGTTGTGATAATAGTTCTGCATAATTTGAATTGTTATCATATAAATTACCAGTAACATTTGAAAATACTGGGATACAACTGCGCTTAAATGTATACTTTAATAATTCTTCACGAAAAGCATTGGCAGCTTCCTCCATGTACTTAGAATGAAATGGAGCAGATACTTGTAACCTAGTAACTCTTGCACCTTCTTTCTTTAACATATCACTTATGATAGAAATCCCCTTCTTTGAACCAGATACTACAATTTGATCTCTACTGTTAAAGTTTGACAAGGCTACTTCGTTTTTTAGATTGTAAGAATATAGCATTTCTTTTAACACATCTAAACATATATTACTAATAGCTATCATACCGCCCTCTACAGACTTTGATGCCTCCTGCATCAAGCTTCCTCTTTTTCGGACAAGATGAAGTCCATCTTCAAAGTCAAGCCTTCCCGAACAAACAAGTGCACTAATCTCCCCAAGACTATGACCAGCCATAAAGGCAGGCTCTAGCCCTGTTTCTTCTTGAAGGACCTTAAATTGTGCAAGACTATTTATTAAGATGGCTGGCTGTGCATTTTCAGTTTTAATAAGCTCCTTTTG
>JAAYTU010000047.1 GCA_012523705.1 Clostridiaceae bacterium | reverse complement strand
CCCTATACATTGCACCCGTATCAAGGTACATGATTCTTAATTTCTCGGATAATAATTTGGCCATGGTGCTCTTCCCCGAACCCGATGGTCCATCTATAGCAATCTGAATAGGTTTCATAATGCCTCCAATTATAAGTTGTTAGATTAATTTCCTTACTGAAATGATTCTTTCCCTTATATAACTCTATGTCCTGTTCCAATGGCTATTTCATTTAGATGCAGCAGTCCTATTCCAAAGAAAACTGCTACACTTATATGCTCATCATAATGAGCAACTGCGATTTTGCCGCCAACATTCAAGCCAAGAGCCTTTGGCATGATCTGATTAAGTGCTTCACGAGCCGCTCCAGCCACAGCACCTTCATGGCTATGATTTTCTTCAATAACCTTTTCCCGCTTAGCTGCAACAACCGCCCTTTCAATGATTTTCATAACAGAGCTGATAAATTCACCGCCATAATCTACTGCAGCAGTTTTAATACCCTTATTGGCCAGTTGATCCTTTAATGCTCGCTCTTCATCTCTGTCGCTGGTCAATGCCATCATAATTGCTGCCTTAACAATTTCCTTGCTGCCAAAGGTTCCACCGCAATACTCCATGTCTGTGCCCCCTTAATACTAATGTATCATTTTTTCGATTACTAATAATTATATTTCAAAAAGAGCTATATAACAAGAAAAACAGTGAAACTTCATAGCAGCCCATCCCACAGTTCTAATAACTTACCTCACTCCTTGCTCCTGGCGGCACAAATATAAGTAATTCCCGGCTCAATTCTAACTGTGCTATTCTTTAAATCGGGCTTTATGTCACCCTTTTGTGATGATAAGTAGACATAAAAGGGTGGTTCGCCTTTTTTTAATTGAACCTCCACAACATCACCCTCCCTCAGGCTTAAATCCACAGGAAATACTGTGGCAAGTTTATAGGGTTTACCATTTATTAATACCAATACCTCATTGGGTCTGTAATCTCCAATGGCATCTAATGTTAGACTACCCCGAACAATAGCAGATTCCCGCAGCTCAATAATTCTGCCGTTAAGCGAATCATCGGTCAGGCTTGCTCGATAGGGGGACATCAGAAAAACCTGAACAGATACAAGTACTATTATCATAATAACTGATAATATCTTTAGCAGCCCCTCCATAATCCATCTCCTGAATCCTTGATAATATGGAGTTTTCCCCTAACTAATAATTTGATACATATTAGAAACTCGCATGCGAAGCAGCAACATAGCCTGTAGAAAAGGCGATTGTCAAATTGAAGCCGCCGGTATATGCATCCACATCAATTATTTCACCGGCAAAGTACAAGCCTTCCATCAGCTTGGATTCCATGGTCGCAGGATTAATTTCCTTTGTTAATACCCCACCGGCAGTTACAATGGCCTCATCAATAGAACGGGATTTCGAGACTGTCATTTTAAGTCCCTTCAGAAGTTCAACAAGGCCTCTTCTCTCTGCCTTTGTAATCTGGTTTACCGGCTTTTCAGGCCTAATTTCAGAAAGCTGTATAATTACAGGAATAAGGCTCTTAGGTAAAAGATCATTAAGAGAATTGGCAAATTGCTTTCTTTGATATTTTATAAAATCTCTCTGAATGCGATTGTCCAGAGTTTCTTCATCAAGTGCAGGTTTTAAATCTATTACCAATGATGCCCCCGTATAATCACAATCCATGATATGCCGGCTGGCGCTTAATACTATAGGACCGGACACCCCAAAATGGGTAAAGAGCATTTCGCCTTGTTCGTAATAAACCTTTTTCCCCTTATTATCGTAAGCAGTTAAACCAACATTTCTTAAGGTAAGTCCCTGAAGCTGAGAAATCCAGGTTTCACTTATCTCTAATGGTATTAATGATGGTTTTAATGAAGATACTGTATGCCCTAATTTTTGAGCAATCCTATGTCCGTCACCAGTGGAACCCGTCATAGAATAAGACAATCCGCCAGTGGCCAGAATCACAGAATCAAACTCATAAAAGTCATTATTCTTAAGAAGTATTCCCTTTACACCATTCTCTTCGCAAATTATATCCTTTACAGAAGAATTATACAGAAAATGAACACCCTGGCTCAGGGCATAATTCTGAAGGGCCTTTACAATATCAGAGGCTCTGTCTGAGCAGGGGAAAACCCGGTTTCCTCTCTCGGTTTTAACCGGCACATTATGGAAATCAAAGAAGTTCATAATATCATGATTATTATACTGATTAAATGCTGAATAAAGAAACCGCCCGTTTCCCGGAATGTTATTCATAAGATCGTCAAGGGAACAATTATTTGTAATATTGCATCTACCCTTCCCGGTAATGAGTAGTTTCTTACCTGCTCTGCTATTTTTCTCGAATACCGTGACTGAGCTTCCCAGCTCTGATGCCCTGCATGCCGCAAAGAGCCCTGCCGCTCCAGCGCCGATAATCCCAACTTTTTTTGCCATAGGTTGTCCAATCCTCCATCGAAGGTCTTAAGTAAATAATTCTCAAATATCTGCCCTCAGCTAATTATTTAATCATTAGCCAAATCATTATGGTACTCGCCCTTTTCATAGACCTGATACTCGTCCCATATTTTTTCCAGTCTTTCAAAAGTATTATGAATTTTATCCTTCCGTTTTAAACCAATCGCAACAATTAATGCATTAATCATGGATAATGGGGCAACCAATGAATCTACAAATGATGACATATCGCTTCTTGCAAAAAGTGAATATTTTGAACATTTAGCTAAGGGAGAGGTTTCACTATCCGTTAATGCTATTACAGTAGCTCCCTGATTATTAGCAAACTGCATTGCCTTTGTAGTTCTCCTGGAATATCTCGGGTAGCTGATTCCCAGTACAACATCTCCCTTAGTTGCGTTTACAATCTGTTCGAACATCTCACTTACACTATTAGTATTAATAAGACGGACATCATCAGAAATAAGATTTAAATAGAACCCTAGAAAACTTGCTAATGCTGCAGAGCTTCGCACCCCGAGAATATATATTTTCTTAGCTGCTAACAGCTCCTCGACTATTGCATCAAATGTATCTGAATCAGCCTCCTCCAAGGTCAGTCGTATCTTGTTTAAATCCGATTGAAGAACAGTTTTTAACACACTTTCAGAGTTTATCTGAGTAGACAAAACCTCTAACCTCTGTGCCGAGGTGAGCTTACTTTTAACAACATCCTTTAAGGCCTTTTGAAGCTTTGGGTAGCCATCATAGCCTACTTCTATTGCGAAGCGGACAACCGTTGATTCACTTACACCAACTTTTTCACCAAGCTTGGCAGCAGTCATAAACGCAGCCTGATCATAATGCTTTAGTATAAAATCGGCAATAAGCTTTTGGCCCTTGCTAAAGGATGGATATTGTTCAGTCAGTTTATCTATAAGATTATTCATAAAACACCTCAATTTATTGATTCGTCTATTGTATAGCATATATTTTTGCAAGAAAAAATGCAAGCGCTTGCAAAAAACTGATTCTTTACATTATCAGATATCCCTCCTCACGGATAGATGACGATGCAGGCCGATTCCTTACAATTTCTGAAAGTAGCAATACCCCCTCTTACTGCATATATTGTTTTATGGACCATTAAAACGAGGTATAGTATGTTCATTTCTTCTATGTATGCGCTTGCCCGTAAAATATTATTCAAATTCTACTTTGTAGGCTTTGTCAGCGGACCGCAATCTTTTCCCCAGCCATTATCCAGTGAAGACGAACAGAAGCATGTGGAGGCTTGTCGAAAAGGTGATGAAGAGGCCCGGAATATATTGATAGAACACAACCTTCGTTTAGTGGCACATGTAGCAAGAAAATACACCATTAGCAGCACCGACTCCGATGATTTAATCTCTATAGGCACTATAGGGCTAATCAAGGCTGTTGCCAGCTATGATCCTACAAAAGGAATCCGGCTTGCCACTTATGCTGCCAGATGTATTGAAAATGAGATTCTAATGCACTTAAGGGCATCCAAAAAGTATCAGAACGAGGTTTCATTACACGAACCCTTAGGAACAGATCGAGAAGGAAATGAAATAGCTTTAATTGATATACTGGGCACCGAAGGCGAGGATGTGGAAGAAAAGCTGGATTTGGCCCAGAGAATCAAGAAGTTATATAAGCTAATAAAAAGCGTTCTGGAAAGTCGCGAACAGACTATAGTCCGTATGCGTTACGGGCTCAGCGGCAATGGCGGCAAAACTCAGAGAGAAGTTGCCGAAAGTCTTGGAATATCTCGTTCATACGTTTCAAGAATAGAGAAAAAGGCTTTGGCAAAATTGGAAGAAGGATTGAAATAAGAATCATTCATTCTTGGTTTGATTATCTGAAGCATCACCCTGGTCTAAAATCGATGCTTCAGCCGCAGCTTTGCTTTTGTATCCAAAATTAAATTCTATCCACTTTTTGAAGCTATCCACCTGAGAGAAGCCTGAGAAGAGCAGCTTTATTATTACAATTAGAATAGGACCCAAGAACATTCCTCCTACTCCCCAAAGCTTCAAGCCTATATACATCCCTGACAAGGTAAATAGAGGATGAATCCCTATTTGAGTACCTAAAACCCTTGGCTCAATAAATTGTCTTACAAGAATAATGATAAGGTAAAGCAAAACTAGTGAGAGTGCCAGCTTCAGATTGCCCATGATCAGTGTAATAGCCGACCACGGAAGCAGTACCGTGCCTGCACCTAAAATAGGAAGCACATCTACTAATGCTATTAGCAAGGCTATTAATAGAGGATTTTCAAGTTTAAGAATAATAAAGGCTATCAAAAGCTCCATAAAAGTTATGCTGGTCATAATAAGCTGAGCCCTTAACCATCCAAAAAGAGCCGAAAAAACATTTTTAGTAAGACCTTTGGTTTTGTTCAGCCAGCTTGCTGGAATTTGTTTATCCAAAAAGTTTAGAATTGTATCCTTATCACTGGACATAAAATAAGTAGCAACAAGAGTTACTATAATAAAAATCAGGACTTGAGGAATATTCATGGCCAGCTGCATAGCAGTCTGGACGAAATCTATGGCCGACTTTAACACGCCCTGCAAAGCACCTGTTATCGCATCTACACTCTGGTCAATAATCTCCATTAAGGGCACAGGTAATTTGATAAAAAAATCGCTTGTTGCTTCAACAATACTTTCAAAAAACTGGGTAAGGCTTTCGGCATTAATCTCAATATCGTTATACACATCTTTGATCTCGATAACCAGCCTCGAAACCAGAAAACCCAGTATGGACAATATAATCCCTAATACAATCAACATAGAAATGACGGTGCCAATTTTTCTGGGGATTTTCAGCTTGTTAGAACAGAACTTAACAACCGGTTCTATAAGTGAAGCAAAAAAGTATGCAATAAGAAAAGGTAAAATTAGCTTCCAGATTTTCGTGAACAGCAAAATACCAAGTATTATCAGAAGTACTTTTAAAATTGCACTAAATGTCCTTTTTACATTTTCAGACATCCTATCTCCTCAATCAGTGTATTATTTATTCAATATATATTTTTGACAATATATATTTTACCATACACTGCCTAGAAAATCCTTATAACATTATTGAAATTATATTAATTTTTTCTTAAACTTTCCTTTTTATGCTTCACTCTTTAATTCCTCAGTCCTCCTGAGCTTGGTGTGCCCCACAGCCTCCACAGCATCCGCTACAGCCAGTATACCTGGAATCCTCTTCAAGTCCATTTTTTACACGGTAGTCCTGTAAAGCTGCGGCAATAGCTTCTTCAGCCAATATAGAACAATGAACCTTAACCGGTGGCAACCCGTCAAGAGCCTCCATAACAGCTTTGTTTGTAACTTGTTCGGCTTCCTTTATTGTTTTACCTTTAATAAGCTCTGTGGCCATACTACTTGTTGCAACTGCTGCACCACAACCAAAGGTCTTAAATTTTGCATCTTTAATGATACCGTCTTCAATTTTTAAGTACATTTTCATTATATCTCCGCACTTGGCGTTGCCTACCTGTCCTACGCCATCAGCGTCTTCAATCTCACCTACGTTACGGGGATTTGTGAAATGATCCATCACTTTTTCGCTGTATTCCATTTATTCCACTCCTTTTATAAAATCTTCATACAGAGGTGACATATTACGAAGCTTTGTAATGATTTCATCCAATGAATCAATTAAATAGTCAACCTCCTGTTCAGTATTTATTTCGCCGAAGGTTATTCTAAGCGATCCATGGGCTATTTCATGAGGCAGCCCTATTGCCAACAGAACATGTGAAGGATCCAAAGACCCGGATGTACAGGCTGAGCCGCTTGACGCTTTTATACCTTTCATATCCAGCATCAGCAGAATAGATTCACCTTCTACAAATCTGAATGATACATTAAGGTTTCCGGGCAAGCGTTTTTCCATACTTCCGTTCACCTTAATATGAGGGATTCTTTCGGCAATTCCCTTTAGTGCCCTGTCTCTTAGATTCTTAAGTTTATTATAGTGAGCTTCCATATTTTCATTTGCTAGCTCTAATCCTTTTGCAAAACCCACTATCCCGGGAATATTCTCGGTCCCCGCCCTTCTGTTTCTTTCCTGGTGTCCACCATGGATAAGGGATTCTATTCTGACTCCCTTTCTAATATATAGCATTCCGGTTCCCTTCGGTGCATAAAATTTATGACCTGATATGGATAATAAATCCACTCCTAAGTCCTTTACATCAATGGGTATATTACCAGCTGCCTGGACAGCATCAGTATGAAAAATAACGCCATGCTTCTTGCATATTTGGGCTATTTCTTTAATGGGTTGAATAGTACCAATCTCATTATTAGCCATCATTATTGTAACAAGTACAGTATCGGGGCGAATAGCTTTTTCAACATCATCCGAGTTTACAAGCCCTTCACTGTCCACATCTATATATGTTATTTCATATCCATGCTTCCCTAAAAACTCACATGTTGCCAATACTGCAGGGTGCTCAATGCTTGAGGTGATTATATGCTTGCCTTTTTTTTGTAAGGCAAATGCTGCTCCTTTAATGGCCCAGTTGTCGGACTCACTTCCCGAACCAGTAAAGTATATTTCACCCGGTTCAGCTGCACCTATGGATTTTGCAACACTGGCACGGGCTTCCTCCAACGCCTTCTTGTTTGAGCGGCCAATTGAATATATTGATGACGGATTACCGTATTCCTGTGTAAAATAGGGCTTCATAGCATCAAACACTTCAGGTTTTACATATGTGGTTGCTGCATGGTCAAAATATATAATTTGCTTTTGCATATTCAGTCATTCCCTTCATAATAATCCATGTGTCAAACATGATATTATAACTACGATTAAAGCTTATCACTATTCAATAATAAAGTAATGTGATATTAATCACAAAATATATGTTTTT
>JAAYTU010000046.1 GCA_012523705.1 Clostridiaceae bacterium | reverse complement strand
TTGAACCTTGATAATTGCATGACAAATAGAGCACCCCCAAGGAGCTGCTCAAAAAATCATTATGGAACAGGCCATTCTATCTGGAAAAAGACTGATTAGTTTTAACCAGATGGCGGAGCTATGCCGGGCATGATGGGAAATATTAATACTTCAGTTCCAAAGGGTAGGAGATGTCCTAACTGTAATGAACTGAATAGCGAAGAAGCTTCGTTCTGCGGAGAGTGTGGTACCAGGCTTATCCCCACAAAAGTGAAATGCCCTGATTGTGGCAGTACAGTAGATTCTGATGATAAATTCTGTACATCATGTGGTCTACCTATGGTAAAAAAGCTTAAATGCGCTAACTGCAACACTGAAAATGAAGAAGGGACTAAGTTTTGCAGAGAGTGCGGAACCAAAATGGAGGTATAGTCAATGATCTGATGGTGCTCAAGTCATCAGCTTAGTATTATCAACAATAAATAAAGGAGTCGAATACTATGTCAAACTTACAACAAAGGTCATGCTTTCAATGTGGGGCCCCTTTAGATGGAAATGCATCTTCATGTAAATTTTGTGGTGCGGAAATAGCACAACCTCAGCCTCAGCAGCATGTACAACAACCTCAGCACACACAACAGACACAGCAGTATACATATCAACAGAGCCCTCAACAGTATTCTTATCAACCTGCTTATTCTTCAGGAAAAAGCAAAACTGTGGCTGGTGTCCTTGCCATTTTGCTTGGTGGCCTTGGTATACATAAATTTTACCTAAGACGACCTGTTATGGGGATCTTATATATTCTATTTTGTTGGACCTATATCCCTTCGATAATTGGAGCAATTGAGGGTATAGTGTATCTTTCATCCAGTGAACAGGTCTTTGAGGAAAAGTATGCACGAAAAGGGTAGAATACACCATTGATAAGTTCAGAATAGTTTAAAATAATTTATGCTATAATACTCTTCTATCGAAGTATTTGTTGTGTAAAAAAATAATCAGGAGAATTTATATAAACATATTGTAATCCGTACATATGTTCGGTATAATGTGTGTATAATTTTTCATCTGGTTATTTTCGTATCCAGGTTATGATATTTCCATAACCTATTTGTGGTGCGTAAATTGCAAAGTGGTTATCATACATATTAAAGATACTGATTTTAATGATACTGGAAAGAAGAGTATATATGATGGACAAACCCGGAAAGAAAGTTCGTAATCTCTTAATAAAAGGGGCACGGGAGCATAATCTTAAGAATTTAGATGTGGAGGTTCCCAAGGGCAAGCTTGTGGTCATAACGGGCTTGAGTGGTTCAGGGAAATCATCCCTTGCTTTTGATACAATTTATGCTGAGGGGCAAAGAAGATATGTAGAGTCACTGTCTGCCTATGCCCGTCAGTTTCTTGGCGTTATGGAAAAGCCTGACGTAGATTATATAGAGGGGCTTTCGCCTGCCATTTCCATAGACCAGAAGACAACCTCAAGGAATCCCCGTTCAACCGTAGGGACAGTGACAGAAATCTATGATTACCTTAGATTATTGTTTGCACGCATAGGAGTGCCCCATTGTCCTAAATGTGGAAAACCTATAACACAGCAGACTGTCGATCAGATGGTTGATGCCATAATGGAGCTTGAGGAAGGGACTAAGATTCAGCTCCTGGCTCCTGTAGTAAGGGGCCGTAAGGGTGAACACACGAAGCTTATCCAAAACGCCAAGAAAAATGGATTTGTGCGTATTCGCATTGACGGACAGATTATGGATATAACCGATGATATCAAGCTTGATAAGCAGCTTAAGCATACAATCGAGATAGTGGTTGACCGTCTTATTATTCGTCCTGATCTTCATAAACGTCTTACTGATTCTGTGGAAATGTGCCTGAGCCTTTCGGGCGGAATTCTTATTGTAGATGTAATAGGAAAAGAGGAGATGCTCTTTTCTCAGAATTATGCTTGCTCTGATTGCGGTATCAGTATTGAAGAGCTGACTCCAAGGATGTTCTCCTTTAACAATCCATATGGAGCATGCCCTGTGTGCAGCGGCTTAGGATCATATCTTAAGATAGATCCTGATTTGGTTATTGAGGATAAAACGAAATCCCTTGTTGATGGTGCCATCGCAAAATCAGGATGGAACTTTTCAAAGGAGGATAGCTATAGCAGGACAATCCTCGATGCTCTTGCAGTAAAGTACAAATTTGATGTAAATACTCCCTTTGAAGATTTGCCCGGCCATGTTGTGGATATGATTCTTTACGGCACAGGTAATGAGAAGGTTAAGATAAATTATAGCAATGACAGAGGAGAAAGATCCTTTTCAACAGACTTCGAGGGAATTATTAATACTATGGAAAGACGCTATATGGAGACCACCTCCAGAAGCCAGAAGGAATACTATGAATCCTTTATGCGGGATATCAAATGTCGCGAATGTGGCGGAAAGCGTCTTAAAAAGGAAAGTCTGGCTGTTAAAATCGCAGATAGGAATATAGATGATATTACCTCAATGACAATTTTCAATTGTGCTGAATTTTTTAACAACCTTGAATTAAGCAAAAGAGACGCCATGATTGCCAATCAAATATTAAAGGAGATTAATTCAAGATTAAACTTCCTTACCGATGTGGGGTTAGACTATATTACTCTTAACCGCTCATCAGGAACCCTCTCGGGGGGTGAAGCTCAGAGAATAAGGCTGGCGACCCAAATAGGATCAGGGCTTACAGGAGTAATCTATGTTTTGGACGAGCCTAGCATCGGCCTTCACCAAAGGGATAATAACCGGCTTTTAAAGGCTCTGAATCATCTTCGGGACTTAGGCAATTCACTTATAGTTGTTGAGCATGACGAGGATACCATGTATGCCGCTGACCATATAATTGACATGGGTCCCGGAGCGGGAGAACATGGTGGATATATTATTGCCGAGGGTCCGATAGATAAGATCAAGGAAAATCCTGAGTCTATCACAGGTCAGTATTTAAGCGGTGCCAGAAAAATAGAGATTCCCAAGAAAAGACGCAAGCCCAATGGAAAGATCTTAAGGGTACTAGGGGCTAAAGAGAACAATCTTAAGGATATCGAGGTGGATATACCACTAGGGGTTTTTGTTTGCGTGACTGGCGTTTCGGGTTCGGGTAAAAGCTCTCTTGTTAATGAAATCATTTATAATAAGCTGGCGTCAAAGCTCAACAGGGCAAAAACCAGGGCCGGAGCCCACAGAGATATATTAGGAACAGAGCATTTAGACAAGGTGGTAAATATAGATCAATCACCTATAGGTCGTATGCCAAGCTCAAACCCGGCGACATATACCGGCTTGTTCAACCACATCAGAGACTTGTTTGCCAGCACCAACGATGCAAAGATGAAGGGCTATAATAAAGGCCGTTTCAGCTTTAACGTGCAGGGTGGCAGGTGTGAGGCCTGTAAGGGCGACGGCATCATAAAAATTGAGATGCACTTTTTACCCGATATTTATGTACCCTGTGAGGTGTGCAAGGGAAGCCGTTATAACCGTGAAACCCTTGAGGTTAAATATAAAGGAAAGAATATTTCCGATGTACTTAAAATGACGGTCAGCGAGGCCCTGGAGTTTTTTAAGAACATTCCGATCATAAAGAGAAAGGTTCAAACCCTATATGATGTGGGACTTGGTTATATTACATTAGGCCAGTCATCCACTACCCTGTCAGGGGGAGAAGCCCAGAGGGTGAAGCTTGCCACTGAGCTTTCCAAGCGTGCTACAGGCAAGACCATGTATATTCTGGACGAACCCACCACAGGTCTTCATATTGGCGATGTACACAAGTTGATTGAAGTGTTGCACAAGCTTGTGGATTCAGGAAACAGCGTTGTAGTAATTGAGCATAATCTCGATGTAATAAAAACTGCTGACTATATTATAGATCTAGGCCCTGAAGGTGGGGACGCAGGTGGCGAGATTGTCACTAAGGGAACTCCCGAGGAAGTAGCCAGATGTAAAGAGTCCTATACTGCCAGTTTTTTGAGACCTCTGCTTGAGTAGACATATGATTACAGCTCAATTATCTGATTGAGAATATTATTTTGCATACAACTCACATTATTTGGGTAAGTAAAGAGAAACACAAATATGCAGAATCGAGGTGTTAATATGATACAAGTAAAAGACCAGATTTATCATTTAGGATTAAGGGATTGGGAACTAAAGAGCTTTCATGGGAATGAACTTTCCACCCACCGGGGATCAAGCTATAATTCTTATCTCATAAAGGATGAAAAGACCGTTTTGGTTGATGCAGTATGGCAACCTCATGCAAAGGATTATATGAGGATATTAGAAGAAGAGGTTGGAATAGATAATATAGACTATATAATTATTAATCATTCAGAACCTGACCATTCAGGGGCATTGGTTGATATTTTAGAAAAGAGACCTGATATCCCCATATATTGCTCGGTTAAGGGCGTTGAAACAATCCGCAAGCAATTTCATAAGGATTGGAACTTCAGACCGGTTAAGACAGGAGACACTTTAAAAACCGGAAAATACGAGCTGATGTTTGTTGAAATGACAATGATTCACTGGCCTGACAGCATGATGACCTTTGTAAAGGGGCCGAATGTGCTACTGTCAAACGATGCATTCGGACAGCATTTTGCCGGGGCATCAATCTTTGCCGATGAGGTTGACGAGTGTGAGATCTGGCAGGAAGCAATAAAATATTATGCCATGATTTTGACTCCCTTTTCAGCGCTTATTAAGAAAAAGATCAGCGAGGTTTTAGAGCTGAATCTTCCTATTGAGATGATAGCACCAAGCCATGGTGTCATTTGGAGAAAGGATCCCCTCAGAATTGTGGAGAAGTATGCACAATGGGCTGATAATTATGATGAGGGTTATGTATCAATAATCTACGATACCATGTATGACGCCACAAAGAGGATGGCAAATGCTATTGCAAACGGCCTTGAAAGCGAAGGTGTTCTGGCTAAACAGTTTAACAGCTCATTGCATGATATGAGCGACTTGGTGACAGATATATTTAAATCCAAGGGAATCATAGTGGGCAGTTGTACTGTCAATAACGGCTATCTGCGCTCTATTGCTGCCCTCATTGGAGAGATAAAAGGACATAAGTTTAAGAATAAGGTAGGGGCAGCCTTCGGCAGCTACGGCTGGAGTGGAGAGGCTCATAAGAATATTCACAAAGATCTTGAGGATGCGGGAATAAAAATGGTGCATGATCCTGTTTCAGCGAAATACCAGCCCGAGGGACCGGAGCTTGATGCCTGCTTCCAAATGGGCCGTGAATTTGCAAATCATATTAAGTAACAGGACAATGACACAGAAGGACCGTCCCCTTGTGTTAAATGACACAAAAGGACCGTCCTCTTGTGTTATTCAGGTAAATAGCCCTGCTCTATAGCTTTATCAAGAAGACTAACTGCAAACTCATAAAGCTCGGGGGCAGAATCACTAATGTGGTTGATTCGTTCTAATACCTGTGACTTTTTAATATTGTATTCCTGCCATGTACCACCCTTGTTTGCGTAATTCAAGAGTATTGGCTCAAGTCTGTCAAATGCAGCAGCATATTTGGCTTCGGGTGTTTCCATGGCATCAAATTCTTCCCAGAGCTCTCGAAGCTCCTTTCCCTGATCATCTGGCAGCAGTCCGAAAATCCGGTCGGCTGCCTTTTGTTCTCTTTCAAGCTTGTCCAGCCTGCCAAGTTCATCGTAGCAAAAGGTGTCTCCCGCATCTATTTCAATAATGTCATGAATAAGGCACATCTTCATAACCTTAAGAATATCTACATCAGAATCCTTTGAATATTCACTAAAAAGAAAAGCCATAAGGGCTATATGCCAGGAGTGCTCAGCATCGTTTTCCCGGCGTGAACCATCATGTATCAGACTTCTTCTAAAAATATTTTTTGTCTTATCAACCTCAAGGATAAAGTCAAGTTGCTTTTTTAATCTTTCATTTACCATAGAAAATATTCCTTTCCGAAAACATAGGAAACCGTCCCCTTGTACTACGAAAACATAGGAAAACC
>JAAYTU010000045.1 GCA_012523705.1 Clostridiaceae bacterium | reverse complement strand
TAACTATTTATTATAGTTTTAGCACTGCACCTTCACTTGCCGAACTTACAAACCTCGCATAACGGGCAAGATACCCTGTTTTGATTTTAGGAGGCGGTGAAATCCAGGATGATCTTCTCTCTTCAAGCTCCTCGTCTGATACCTCGATCTTTATTGTGCAGGCATTCATATCTATAGATATTATGTCACCATCTTTTACCAATGCTATATTTCCACCGTCAGCAGCTTCTGGGGATACATGTCCGATACAGGCTCCCCGGGTAGCTCCGCTGAAGCGTCCGTCCGTTATGAGTGCAACATCTGCATCTAAGCCCATTCCAGCCAATACAGATGTTGGCATGAGCATTTCACGCATTCCCGGTCCTCCCTTTGGCCCTTCATAGCGAATAACCGCTACATCTCCCTTTTCAATCTGATTTGCCAAAATTGCCTTAATGGCATCCTCTTCAGAGTCAAAGACCTTTGCAGGCCCTTTATGAACAAGCATTTCCCTTCGTACAGCACTTCTTTTAACTACGCTTCCATCAGGAGCAAGATTGCCTCGGAGAACAGCAATTCCACCAGTCTTCGAATAAGGTTTGTTAATTGGGCGGATAACATCTGGATTCTTATTACAGGCATCTGCAATATTTTCCCCTGTTGTCTTTCCATTCACTGTAGGACAAGACTCATTCATCAAGCCATTTTTAGACAGCTCCTTCATAACTGCATACACTCCGCCTGCCAAGTATAAATCCTCTACGAAGTGATGACCTGCAGGGGCGAGTTTACAAAGATTTGGAGTTTTTTCACTGATACTGTTTGCAATCTCCAAATCAAAATGCACTCCTGCTTCATGTGCTATGGCAGGCAGATGGAGCATACTGTTTGTGCTGCAGCCTAAAGCCATGTCGACCGTTAATGCATTTGAAATTGACTCAGAGGTTATGATGTCCCTTGGTTTAATGTCATCCCTGACAAGGTCCATAATTCTCATACCGGTCATTTTTGCAAGCCTTAAGCGTTCTGAATATACTGCAGGAATAGTACCGTTACCTGGAAGGGCTATTCCCAGGGCCTCGGTCAGACAGTTCATGCTATTGGCTGTAAACATTCCTGAACATGATCCGCAGCTGACACAGGCATTGTTTTCTAAACAATCCAGTTCCTCTTCCGACATTTTTCCTGCCTCAACAGCTCCGACTGCTTCAAACATATCGGTTAGACTAACGCCCTTAACACCGTTTTCCTCTGCGGATTTATCTAAAAATTTATCCTTAAGCTTCTCAAAAAAGCTTTCTTTTGGCCGCTCTGATTGATTTGTATTATGTCTTCCTGCAAGCATTGGTCCGCCACTGACTACAATAGCAGGAATGTTGAGACGCGCCGCCCCCATAATCATTCCAGGAACAATTTTATCGCAATTGGGAATAAGCACCAGGCCGTCAAATCCCTGAGCCAGTGCCATTGATTCTACGCTATCAGCAATCAGCTCCCTTGATGGTAATGAATAATGCATGCCAGTATGTCCCATGGCAATACCATCACATACTCCTATTGATGGAAACTCCATGGGAGTGCCACCAGCTATGCGCACTCCTGCCTTAACTGCTTCAGCTATTTTATCAAGATGCATATGACCCGGGACAACCTCACTTTTCGAATTTACAATTCCGATTAACGGACGGTTGATCTCCTCATCGGTAAGTCCCAATGCTTTGAACAACGATCTATGTGGGGCCCTTTCCAGGCCTTTCTTTACCAAATCACTGCGCATAAGCTTCACGCCTTTCATCTATATTAATTACATCCTTCAGGTTATACCATTAACACCACATGATGTTGTTAAGTTGTTATGTCATAATGTTGGTATGTGGTAATGTTTGTGCGTTTATACTAATTATCTCTGATAATATAATTCATGATAAGCTCGCCCATTTCTTTTGTTCCCACCTGCTTCATACCTACACTCATTATGTCTCCTGTTCTGTAGCCATTCTTTAATACCATGCTAACAGCATTTTCTACTGCCTTGGCCTCATTTTCAAGATTAAATGAATATCTTAACATCATGGCTATTGATAGAACTGTGGCAATTGGATTAGCCATGTTCTTTCCGGCAATATCTGGAGCAGATCCATGTATGGGCTCATATAGTCCAAAACTGTCATAGCCAAGGCTTGCAGATGGCAGCATCCCTATTGAGCCGGTAATCATACTTGCCTCATCTGAAAGAATATCTCCGAACATATTGCTTGTTACAATAACATCAAACTGCTTAGGATCTCTTATCAGCTGCATCGCGGCATTATCTACATATAGATGATCCAGTTCAACCCCGGGATAGTCCTTAGATACCCGGATAACAACTTCACGCCATAGTCGGGAGCTTTCCAGTATATTAGCCTTATCAACACTTGTAACCTTTGATCTACGCTTTTGAGCTATTTGAAAAGCTATCCTTGCTATTCTTTCTACCTCAGCTTCGCTATAGGTCTCTGTATCAAAGGCCTCAGACCCCTTTTCTCCCTTAGTACGTCCTCTTTTCCCGAAATAAATGCCGCCTGTCAGTTCACGAACCACCATTATATCAATGCTGTCTCCAATTATTTCAGGCTTTAAGGGACATGCATCCTTTAATTCTTCATAGATTACTGCTGGTCTGAGATTAGCATATAAGCCCAATTCGCCTCTTAATCCCAAAAGAGCCTTCTCAGGCCTTTTTTCTCCCGGTAAGTTATCCCATTTAGGACCACCTACTGCTCCGAGAATTACGGCATCGGATTTCTTGCATATCTCAATTGTTTCAGCAGGAAGTGGTTCGTCTTTTTCATCAATGGCACATCCACCTGCTAAGAGATTGGTATAAGTAAATTTATGACCATATAATTGTCCGATCTTATCCAATACTCTAAGTCCTTGCTCTACAATTTCTGGACCTATTCCATCACCTTGAATTACGGCTATTTTGTATTCCATATTCGACTCCTTAATATAATTAGTCTTATCTCTATCTTCTTACTTCTCACTTATATAGTTCATTAAGCCCTCGGCCTTGATTATTCTCTGCATGAATTCAGGAAAGGGTTGAGCCTTAAAGGTTTTTCCCTTTGTTATATTTGTAATGGTCCCGGTGTCAAAATCAACCTCTACCTCATCTCCTGCCTCAATTCCTTTAACAGCTTCTTCACACTCCAGAATTGGAAGACCTATATTTACTGAGTTTCTGTAAAAGATCCTGGCAAAGGATGTTGCTATTACGCATGATATTCCCGAAGCCTTAATGGCAATAGGCGCATGCTCTCTGGATGAACCACATCCGAAATTCCTATTTGCTACAATAATATCTCCCGGCTGGACCTTTTTGACAAAGTCCTTATCAATGTCCTCCATGCAATGCACTGCAAGCTCCTTAGGATCACTTGTATTAAGATGTCGGGCAGGGATTATTACATCTGTATCAACATTATCGTTATATTTAAAAACCTTACCTTTTGCCTTCATGGTTTTCCTCCTTAAATCCGGTGCAATGTTTTCCATACTGCTCCTTATATTTTATCGGGATCGGTGATTTTACCGGTAATTGCAGATGCAGCTGCAACGGCCGGGCTTGCAAGATATACCTCTGATTCGGTATGTCCCATTCGGCCAACAAAGTTCCTGTTTGTAGTAGACACTGCTCTTTCGCCTTTAGCTAGTATTCCCATATGACCACCTAAGCAAGGACCGCATGTAGGTGTGGAAAATACCGCTCCGGCCTCCACAATATCTTTTACTAGACCTTCCTCTAATGATTGAAGATATATCTTCTGAGTACCTGGGAAGACTAAGCATCGGATTCCCTTTTTAACCTTCCTGCCTTTAAGGATCTTTGCCGCCACCCTTATATCACTGATACGGCCATTGGTGCAAGATCCTATTACAACCTGATCAATGTTTACATCCCCTGATTCATCAATGGTTCTTGTATTGTCAGGCAGATGCGGAAATGCAACTGTAGGTCTTATTTTACTTAAGTCAATTTCATATTCCTTTTCATAAACTGCATCGGCATCAGGACTGTAAACCTTATACTCTCTATTGGAATGTTCTTTTACATATTCTATGGTTTTATCATCTACAAGGAATATACCATTCTTGGCACCGGCTTCTATTGCCATGTTTGCCATAGTAAATCTATCATCCATTGACAGGCTCGAAAGCCCCTCTCCCACAAACTCCATTGATTTATACAGTGCGCCATCAACACCAATCATTCCTATAATGTGCAGGATTACATCTTTACCTGAAACCCAGCCCTGAAGCTTGCCCTTCAAATTAAACTTTATTGCAGGAGGTACCTTGAACCAGGCTTTGCCTGTTGCCATACCGGCAGCCATATCAGTACTTCCTATTCCTGTTGCAAAGGCTCCTAGGGCACCATAAGTGCAGGTGTGAGAGTCGGCACCAATAATAAGGTCTCCGGGCACTGCCAAGCCCTTCTCAGGAATTAAGCAATGCTCTATTCCCATTTCACCTATTTCAAAATAGTTTTCTATATCCATTTCATAGGAGAACTCTCTTATCAGCTTGCATTGCTCTGCAGCTTTAATATCCTTATTGGGGGTAAAGTGATCGGGAACTATGGCTACCTTTTTTGTGTCAAAAACCTTATTAAAGCCGGTTTTTCTAAATTCGTTCACAGCTACTGGAGTGGTAATATCATTCCCCAGCACTAAATCAAGATTCGCTTCTATCAACTGGCCAGGTACCACTTTATCTAATCCGGCATGAGCTGCCAATATTTTTTGTGTTATAGTCATTCCCATATTATTTCCTCCTCTCACAAATAGGCCTTTATCTTTTTTTCAAGCTCTTTTAATAGCTTATATTCAATAGAGTCAACAAGTGCAATCCAGCTAGCCTCAATAATGTCAGTAGATACTCCAACTGTTGTCCATGAAGACTCCTCATCAGTGGATTCAATAAGCACTCTAACCTTTGCAGCAGTAGCCATTTCAGAATCTATCACTCTAACTTTAAAATCTGTCAAATATACATGGGATAATTCCGGATAAAACACCTCCAAAGCCTTTCTTAAGGCCTTATCAAGGGCATGAACAGGTCCGTCTCCCTCAGCGGCTGTTATCTCCGACTCACCGTCAACATTAACCTTTATTAATGCTGATGCTGAATGGCCCTTAATTGGTTGCTCAGTCATAAGCTTGAACTTCTCCAGCTTAAAGAATGGTTGATACTTACCAAGTTCTTTTCTTATTATAAGCTCAAAGGTACTTTCTGCACCCTCAAACTGGTAGCCCTGATGCTCAAGCTCCTTAAGCCTAGCGATAATAGCCTCTGTCTCTTTAGAGTCTTTATTGATATTAGGGTTGATTTCACGGATTTTATCCAATATCGTATTACGCCCTGAAACCTCGCTCATCAGAATTCTGCGCTTATTCCCCACACTTTCCGGTGATACATGCTCAAAGGACTGACTGGCCTTACAAACACCGTCAATATGCATTCCACCCTTATGAGCAAATGCGCTGCTTCCAACATAGGGCTCCCTTTTATAGAGTGACATATTGGATATTTCTGCAATCCTTCTGGCTGTATAGGTAATGTTCTTAAGATTATCAGCAGGAATGCATGAAATATTCTTTTTAAGCTGCAAGTTTGGAATAATGGTGCTTAAATTGGCGTTCCCGCATCTTTCACCATAGCCTATATATGTACCCTGTACATGCTCGGCTCCTGCCTCAACAGCCATTATTGAATTTGCTACCGCCATACCACTATCATTATGGCAATGTATACCTATTTTTACCTTAAAGGTTTCCTTAACCCTTTTTACCACTTCATAAATCTCTGTCGGAAATCCGCCACCGTTAGTATCACACAGAACAACACACTGGGCTCCTCCGTCAACTGCAGCCTTTAACACATCAAGGGAGTAATCGGGATTTGCCTTATATCCATCAAAGAAATGTTCTGCGTCAAATATAACCTCTTTGCCCCTGTTTTTGAAGTATTCTATGGTCTCCTTTACCATCTCCAGGTTTTCTTCCAATGAGGTTTTTATAATCTCGGTGACATGAAAATCCCACGCCTTACCGAAAATCACGACAGCAGGGGTTCCAGCACCAATCAGGGACTGAATATTGTTATCTTCCTCGACTTTTATTCCTCTTCTCCTTGTGCTTCCAAAAGCAGCAAGCTTGCTGTTCTTTAATTTTACAGTACGGATCTTCTCAAAAAACTCAATATCCTTAGGGTTGGAACCAGGATTTCCTGCCTCAATATACGCTACTCCAAGCTCGTCTAATGCTTTCACTATTTTGAGCTTATCAGCAACCGAGAAGGAAATGCCTTCAGCCTGTGCACCATCACGAAGGGTTGAATCCAATATGTCTACTTTTTTAGGCATGCTCTCCATTCCTCCCGTTCTATTATATGTGTTGTTAATACTAAAGCCCTAATATTCTGTCTTTATACCGGAGTTTCCTCATAGATCATCTTGTTGATGGCATTTACATATGAAAGGACACTTGCCTCAAATACGTCGGTGCTTACGCCCTTACCGGTGTAAACTCTAGCTCCTGAACGAATCTTTACATATGCCTCGCCCAATGCATCCAAGCCCTCAGTAACTGATCTGATGGTATAGTCCTCCAAGGTAAAGTTGGCTCCCACAGCCTTTTCAACAGCTTTAAACGCCGCATCTATAGGACCGTCTCCAGTTGAAACCTCTTCTATAAGCATCTCTTCCTCACTTTGTTTAATCAAGCGAACTGATGCCGTTGCTGTAATAGTATTACCGGTGTTTATTACAAACCGGTCTAATTTGTACATTTCAGGAATCTCAACCGACTTATGCTGAAGCAATACCTCCAGGTCGGCATCCTGTACAACCTTCTTCTTGTCAGCCAGTGCCTTAAATCTGATAAAGGTTTCATCAAGCTCCTTCTTTGTCAGGTTATAACCTAATTCAACCAACCTGTCTTCAAATGCGTGCCTTCCTGAATGCTTACCTAAAACCATATTGTTCTTGGATAGTCCTATTGACTCAGGGGTCATAATTTCATATGTACTCTTCTCAGCCAGCACTCCATGTTGATGAATACCCGATTCATGAGCAAAGGCATTTGAACCAACAATGGCTTTATTAGGTTGAACCGGTGAACCTGTAATGCTACTTATGAGCTTGGAGGTTCTTAGTATTTGGGTAGTGTCAATTTGCACATCCAAATCGAATTGCTGTGGCCTTGTCTTTATTGCCATAACAATTTCTTCTAAAGCAGCATTTCCGGCTCTTTCGCCAATTCCGTTAATTGTACATTCAAGCTGAGTAGCACCTGCCCTTGCAGCAGCCAGGGTATTTGCTACAGCAAGCCCTAAATCATTATGACAATGCACAGCAATTTTAGCCTTATCGCTATTTGAAACATTCTCTCTGATATTTTTAATCAACTCATAGAATTCGTCGGGGGTAGTATAGCCAACAGTGTCTGGTACGTTGATAACTGTAGCTCCTGCATCAATTACCGCTTCGAATACTCTGTAAAGAAACTCGGGTTGGCTTCTTGTAGCATCCTCTGCAGAAAACTCAATATCTGAACAATATTGTTTAGCATAAGCCACCATTTTTTTAGCCCGTTCCAGAACCTCCTCAGGAGACATTCTCAGCTTATACTGCATATGAATGGGTGATGTGGCCAGAAACACATGAATCCTTGGGCTCACAGCGTTTTTTACAGCCTCCCACGACTTATCTATATCCTGCGGCAATGCCCTTGACAGACTGGCAACAGTAGAATTTTTTACTGATTCAGCAATTGACTTTACCGACTGAAAATCTCCAGGTGATGACACTGCAAATCCTGCTTCTATAACATCAACCTTTAATCTTTCCAATTGTCTGGCTACCTGCAATTTTTCCTGAAGATTCATGCTGCAGCCCGGTGATTGCTCTCCGTCCCTCAAGGTAGTGTCAAAAATATATATCCGTCTTGACATGATAATCCTCCTGACCTCATAGCCGGAAACTGATAGTTCCAGCTAGTATTGTAATAAGGTGTTCAGAATTACTTATTCCTTGTTCCAGCTCATCATTTTACGAAGCTCTTTTCCAACAACTTCGACCTGGCTTTCCTGTTCCATCCTGCGTTTAGCATTAAAGAAAGGACGATTTGCCTGGTTCTCCAGAATCCATTTGCGTGCAAAGGTGCCATCCTGAATTTCACTGAGTACTTTTTTCATTTCATTTCGCGTTTCCTCTGTAATGATGCGTTTTCCGGTTACATAATCTCCATATTCAGCAGTATCTGAGATTGAATATCTCATAAAGCTCAGCCCGCCCTTATTAATAAGGTCAACAATGAGCTTCATCTCATGAAGGCATTCAAAGTATGCACTTTCAGGCTGATATCCTGCTTCTACCAGAGTCTCAAACCCTGCCTTCATAAGCTCACAAACGCCTCCGCAAAGAACTGCCTGCTCACCGAAAAGATCGGTTTCGGTTTCTTCTTTAAATGTAGTCTCAAGAATACCAGCTCTCGCTCCTCCTATTCCGGCTGCATAGGCTAATGCTAAATCCTGTGTGTTTCCTGTAGCATCTTGGTGAACCGCAATAAGACATGGAACTCCTCTTCCCTCTTCAAATTGGCTTCTTACAGTATGTCCGGGACCTTTAGGCGCAACCATGAATACATTAACATCACTTGGCGGCACAATCTGTCCAAAATGGATATTAAAACCGTGAGCAAACACCAGACTCTTTCCAGCGGTCAGATTTGGCGCTATACTTTCTTTATATAGCAGCGGCTGCTTTTCATCATTTACAAGAATCATAATAATGTCGGCCTTTTCAGCAGCATCCTTTGCTGTAGCAACCTTTAGTCCGGCATCCTCGGCTTTTTTCCATGATTTACTGCCTTCATATAAACCAACTACTACATCTATTCCTGAGTCATGAAGGTTAAGGGCATGCGCATGTCCTTGACTACCATAGCCAACTATTGCAACTGTTTTTCCCTTTAAAAGATTTAGATTACAATCCTTTTCATAATACATCTTAGCCATATTCTAGTCCTCCTCATTTTCTTCACGATTTTTAATTGATTTTTCTCCTCGTTCAATAGCACTGAGGCCAGTGCAAACAACCTCTACAATCCCATAGGACTCCATCAGATTAATAAATGCGTCAATTTTTGACTCGTCACCGGTCATTTCAACTGTCAGAGTCTCACGGGAAACATCTACAATATTTGCCCTGAATATTGATACAATCTCGATGACTGAAGCTCTGTTCTGCATGGTAGTTTTAACCTTAATAAGTGCCAACTCCCTGCAAATCGAGTTGTTTGGGCTGAGCTCAACAATTTTAATTACATCAATCAGTTTGTTTAGCTGCTTTTTTATCTGTTCAAGAATGTAATGATCACCACGAACCACAATTGTCATCCGTGAAACCTTTGGGTCCTCAGTCTCACCAACTGACAGGCTGTCAATATTGTAGCCTCTTCGGCTAAATAGCCCTGCTACCCTGCTTAATACACCTGATTGGTTTTCAACTAGTACCGACAAAACATGTCTGCTCATTGAATCACTCCCTGTTATTTATTAAGAAAAACGATTACACCAATTTCATATCGCTAACATCCAACGTCCAACCCCAACATCCTACTCCATGCTTCCAACCTCCAGGTATACAAAAACCCTCGTGCCGGCGTTATGATATATAACAACAGGGACGAGGGATTAAAAATTCGCGTTACCACCCTATTTTATCTTTATTTCACAATAAAGACCTCACTAGGTTCAAACAAACCTTCGCCTGTAACGGGGCTTACCGTTTCTTCTTACTCTTGCATGGAATTTCGGAAGAACTGCTCGGGAGAGAGTGTTTACCATGAATCCTGTCAGTTTACACCAGCCACTGACTCTCTTAAAGGATCTTTAAAAGGGAAACTTTGCTCCTTCATTGCATTTGCGAGCACAATATGTACTTGTTTCTGTATTATATCAATCAAAGATTGTACTGTCAATCACGTAATAATGACCAAATTATTCTTACGACAAAGTGTATTTTATATTATTTTTCCATAACCATCATCGGGAGCATAACACGACAAGTCATCATATATATATGATATATTAAAGATAATCAAAGAAGTTTATAAAAACAGTTGCTATTGCAAGTATTTTTGTGATAAAATGATTTTTGCTGTAAAGAAATTGATTATTGCTATTGATTCATATAATTATGGATTGCAGGGAGGTGTTACAAATGGCAAAGTGCGAGGTATGTGATAAGGGCCAACATTTCGGTATACAGGTAAGTCACTCTCACAGAAGAAGTAATAAGGCTTGGAAACCTAATATTAGAAAGGTTAAGGTTGAGATTGGCGGTGTTTCAAAGAGAATGAACATTTGTGCTAAATGCCTGCGTTCCAGCAAGTTAACCAAATCTGTATAATAAAAATGTTAGTTATCAATAAAAAATGTGGCCAAAGGGTGCCACATTTTTTATTGTCCTTTTCAATGCCCACATCAGTGGATTTTAAACAAACGCCTGAGTATTCCTCCCAGGAATCCGGGCATCTTGAGCACCACTATCTTCATGTGCATAACCTCCGTGCCAGCTCCTGTCATTATAGTATATTCTCAAGCTACCAAAATTGTTAATATTTTTAACAAATAATTAATAATACATCATGATTGGACAAGGGCATCAATAAAAGCCTGTCCATTTGTGTCAACCATTTGAATATCCACCTTAAGCTTTTCCTGCAGATCCCGTACAGTTATACCATCTAGCATAAGGTCTGTTCCTGCTTTAAACATACTTTTGCAAAGAAGAAGCTTATCCCCTAAATTCTTGCCCGAAAGCTCTCTTATTATGTCAGAGCCTGTCAAGAGGCCTGTTACTGTCACATGGCCACCGAAAAAGGCGTTTTCGACCCTGTAGACATTTATCTTCAGCCCCTCAATGCTCTTTTCGACCTTATTTGTAATGTCTTTAAAAATTTCAAAGATTGAAGCACCGGTAGCTATGCTGATTGTTTTTTTAATAGGTTTCTTCAAAATATCATTTAAATCCTGTAACGCCAGATCAACCTCATTAATAAAGGAAGAAACCATCCCCACCCCATTTTCAATCTGAGGGAAATCCTCATAGTCTTCATATTCTGGCAATGTCCTATCTGCCATTATATATAGTTCATCGGCCAGGAATACAATGCGGCTGTTGTACTTATCCAATAATCTTTTCTGCCAGAATTCAATCTGATCCACAACCAAGGCAGCACTTTCCTTATCAAAGGGCTTTAAAGGTGCTAATCCCTCTCTGTAGCGTGTAATTCCAACTGGAACCACCGAGATACTATGAAGCTCCGGAAAAAGGCTAGTAAGATCATTTATCGTGCTGTCCAATTCCTCGCCATCATTTATTTCAGGGCATAAAACAATCTGAGTGTTTACTGTAATTCCGGCTGAAGTAAACCTCTTGATTTTCTCCAAGACATCTCCTGCAAAACGGTTATTGAGCATTTCCTTGCGAAGCTCGGGATTTGTAGTGTGAACCGAAATATTCACAGGTGACATATGATATTTAATAATCCTGTCAATCTCATCATCAGAAAGATTTGTCATTGTAATGTAGTTGCCAAAAAGAAATGACAATCTTGCATCATCATCTTTGAAATATAGGGTCTCTCGCATTCCCTTGGGGAGCTGGTCAATAAAGCAAAAGATACACTTATTTCTACAGGATTTTTCTTCATCCAGCAGAGAATGTTCAAATTCTAAACCTAAATCCTCCGAATAGTCCTTTTCAATATCAAACTGCCACCTTTCACCGTTACTTTTTTCTATATCTAGGATCAGGGCTGAATCAGCAGTATAAAAGCGGTAGTCAAAAACATCATGGATTTGTTGACCATTAATAGAAACAAGAAAATCCCCCGGCTCTATTCCAAGCTCATGGGCTATACTTCCATATGTTATTGATGAGATTTTGATTTTGTGCATACTATTCCTTTCAGGTTCTAACTATAAATGCAGATTGCTTGAAGGTACCTTGGAACCTTGTTATTTCATAATAAAACAATAGCAGCTATAAAAGCTGCTACTACTTTTTTGAGTCGATTCAATGCTCTGGAGATTATTACTTTTTATTCGTCTACCTTCACTACTTCCTTACCGTCATAAGAACCACAATCCTTACAAACAACGTGGGAAAGCTTTAGAGCATGACACTTTTTGCATTCAACCAGATTTGGTGCAGAAAGCTTGTAGTGTGTTCTTCTCTTATTCTTCCTTTGCTTCGACACTTTACTTTTTGGTACTGCCATTTGTAACACCTCCGTTCAGTGCTTGCATAATCAGCATTCTTGCTGTTTAAAGCTAATTAATCAAAATAACCTTTTAGTATTTCAAAACGTGAGTCTAATAAATCTGTATTATTACAATTACAACCCTGCTCACTAATTTTGACTCCACATACGTCACATAGTCCTGAACAATCATCACTACATATTTGACTAGTTGGCATACCTGTCAATATACAGTCAGCGATTATTCTGTCTAAGTCAATTATGCTACCGGTGAGGGTATATCTGTCATCTAAATAGTTTTCTTCGGAATCTTCTTGCTCGTCAGGCAGGCTTTCTTTAACTATTTCCTCATTTATTTTGATGACAAGCTCTTTTTCTATATTTACTGCACATCTGTCACAGACAGTAGTAAACTTAATTTTTGCAATTCCATCCAATAATAATAAACCATTAGAATTGGTTATGGATCCTGAAAAGCTTACCGGACCTTCAAAAGAAACTGTTCCTATTCCTGAATTAAGGTCCTGCAAGACTTCTTCTGCATCAATATTGATAGTTCCACCACTATTATTGATGATGGTTGATATATCAAGCTTCAATCTGTATACCTCCAAGAAAGCATTATAAAGCCTCCGGAAAGTCAACAAGAAATATTATACTCACTTGTTTTCACTTTGTCAATCATGGCTTTTAAAGACTTTTATTATGAGTACAGCGGAAATTCAGCTGTAAGCTTAGCTACTCTGTCTATTATTGCCTGTTTATTTGATTCAAATTCATTACTTAGAGTCATATTTATAAGCTCTGCAATCTCAAGCATCTCGTTTTCCTTCATCCCACGAGATGTCACCGCAGGGGTACCAATACGGATTCCGCTGGATATTGCAGGACTTAGCTTATCAAATGGTATGCCGTTTTTATTAACTGTTATCATTACCTCGTCAAGCATATGCTCTGCATCCTTACCCGTAACACCTTTATTGGTAAGATCTATCAGTATCAGGTGTGTATCAGTGCCTCCTGAAACAAGGTTAAAGTCCTTTTCAATGAGGGCCTCGGATAATGCCTTTGCATTCTTCACAATCTGCTTCTGGTATTCTTTAAAACCTGGAGATAATGCTTCCTTAAAGCATACAGCTTTTCCTGCAATAACATGCATTAAAGGACCACCCTGTATTCCTGGGAACACTGACCTGTTAATATCCTTTGCATATTTCTCTTTACATAGAATCATTCCACCTCTTGGACCTCTTAAGGTTTTGTGGGTGGTAGTTGTTACAAAATCAGCATAAGGTACAGGGTTAGGATGTAGTCCGGCTGCAACAAGGCCTGCAATATGAGCCATATCTACCATGAGATAGCACCCTACCTCATCACATATCTCCCTGAATGCTTTAAAATCTATGGTTCTAGGGTAAGCGCTGGCACCGGCAACAATCATCTTAGGCTTTACCTCAAGGGCTGTTTTGCGCAATTCATCGTAATCTATCAATCCATCAGATTCCTTAACGCAATATTGAACAGGCTTAAAATACTTTCCTGACATATTCAGATGCATTCCATGGCTTAAGTGTCCACCATGTGAAAGGTTTAAGCCCATAAATACATCACCAGGCTTTAAAACTGAAAAGAAAACGGCCATATTAGCCTGAGCACCTGAGTGCGGCTGCACATTAACATGCTCAGCACCGAAAATCTCTTTGGCTCTGTTAATTGCAAGTTCTTCAATAACATCAACATGTTCGCAGCCACCATAGTAGCGCTTTCCGGGATAACCTTCGGCGTATTTATTGGTTAAAGGCGATCCGACTGCCTCTAGGACAGCCTTACTTACAAAGTTTTCTGAAGCAATTAATTCAATTTTGCCTGATTGTCGTTCTATCTCATCATAAATAGATTTTGCGACCTCAGGATCAACATTCTCAATCTCTCTATACCTTAGCATCTACTCTTTCCTCCGTATATTTATACCTTAATCTATGCAGTTGACAATATCACAGATTTACAGCTACACAAAAAATTTTATAGTTTATTTTATAGTGTGTCAACTTAATAATAATTCATAATTATTCAAAATCAGAAATCTTCTTTAGTTTCTTATCTGCACGTTTTAAATCGGTAACATCTAAGAACATCAGTGTTGTAAGTCTGCTAGAAAACAAAACAAGTATCACTTCAATAAAAGCTACAATAAATAATGCCAGCAATTGATTGCTGATGCCTGAAGGAGCACTGGCCAGAAGCAGAAGTAATATATGTGGAGTTAAACCGTTATTAATCACTCTAGCCTTACATTCCCTGATAATTTCTAGAGATTTCTTAAAGTTCTCAGGAATGCTTACATCATACTGAATAATCAGCAAGTTTTTAAAGGTAAAGACTAAATCAATAATAATAACCAGAATGGGGATTACTGGTGAAAATATTATAAAAAGACTAGGAAAGAACATTCCTATAATTGACATCACCATAAATAATATTAATATCCCCAGCCCAAACATAAGATAATACAATATATTGAAGCCTAAAAGCTTAGGGAGTCTTTGAAAAAACATGCCGGTTCTTTGGTTCAAGGTTGTTTCAGGTCTTGTAAGACTATAAAAATAATATGAGCCATAAAATAGTGACACAAGATATGATAATGCCTTAACCAATAATAATATACCCATAGTTATCAAAAGAGCTTCGGTTATATTATATATAAGCTCAGTATCAAGGGAAGAAATGTCAAAGGCATCCAGGTTCTGCTCCGAAAGCTGTATAGTAAGCTGCTCGAAGTATACCATAACCTTTTCAATATATGGCCTTGCTAAAACATTGCCTCCAAAAACAATAGCCAGGATAAGAACAAATACTGTATGAGCAAAATTAGGATTATCTAAATCATAATACTTAATACCTTCTTTAAAATATGCAAACAACGGTTTTACTTTGAAGTAATTTTTCTTATTATCGCTCATTTTTTATCCCCCCTAAATGCTTTTACTTCCTGTGTCGTTAAATGTCGCCACTGCCCCTTCTTTAAATCCCCCAGAGTAAGTGTTCCTATTGAAATTCTCTCCAGACTAATAACTGGATGCCCTACTTTTTCGCACATTCGCTTGACTTGCCTGTTTCTGCCTTCACTAATAATAATTTTCAACAAGGTACTTTTAGCCTTTGATTTTACAATATATGCCTCTGCCTTTGCGGTAGGCCTGCCATCAAGAATTACACCCTTTCTGAGTAAATTCATCGAATCCTTTGATGGAAAACCCGAAACCTCAGCAAGGTATGTTTTTTTTATCTCCTGGCTCGGATGAGTTAAAAAATAGGCAAAATCGCCATCGTTAGTAAGTATCAATAAGCCCGTTGTATCATAATCAAGGCGCCCCACCGGATATACTCTTTCCTTAACCTCGCTGATAAGGTCCATAACTGTATTTCTGTCTTGCGGGTCAGTTACTGTGGTAACATATCCACTTGGTTTATTGAGCATAATGTAAACTAAGCGTTCTTCTTTCTTAATGAGCTTATTATCAACCTCAATCATATCTTTATCTGAAACAAGAACACCCATCTCACGAATTACTACGCCATTTACTTTTACTCTGCCTGCCCTGATTAATTCTTCAGCATGTCTCCTTGATGAGACACCGCATTGGGCCATATGCTTTTGTAACCTTACTTTCTCTTCCATCTGTTCACCTTGCCAATAAAAAATTATACCATAGTTTACCCAGCTTTACTATTGATTGATTTGCTATTAATATGTATAATTAATGCTTTAATTCTGCTGATATTAACAATCATAATTATTCAAAAATAATGTACCATGAATATTGAAACCTTGTGGTATAATATTTTGGATAGAGATTTAACAATTTTGCAAAGGATAATTGGAGGAATATAAATGAAACTTGGAATTGTTGGACTTCCTAATGTAGGTAAAAGTACACTCTTTAATGCAATAACAAAGGCAGGCGCAGATAGTGCCAACTACCCCTTTTGTACTATAGATCCCAATATAGGAGTTGTTACAGTGCCCGACGAAAGGCTCGATGTGCTTGCCAGGATGTATAACCCTAAGAAAATTACATCTACTACTATCGAATTTCTTGATATAGCCGGACTGGTCAAGGGGGCCAGCCAGGGAGAAGGACTTGGTAATAAATTTTTATCTCATATTCGTGAGGTTGATGCTATAGTACATGTGGTAAGATGCTTCGAGGATGGGAACATTGTCCATGTCGAAGGTTCAGTAGACCCGGCAAGAGATATTGATACCATAAATCTCGAACTGGTCTTTTCAGATTTAGAGTCAATTGAAAAGCGCATAGAAAAAACCAGAAAACAAACAAAATCAGGTGATAAAAAATATCTTAATGAGCTCACAATATTAGAGCGTATTAAGGATACCCTTGAAAAGGGCCTACCTGTAAGATCTATGGAGTTTGATGATGATGAGACAATCTTTGTAAACCAACTCTTCCTGCTTTCGGACAAGCCTGTGCTGTATTGTGCAAATGTATCTGAAGATGAAATATCCACACAGGAACATAATCCTTATGTGGAGAAGGTAAGAGAAATTGCGAAATCAGAAAACTCCGAAGTAATTGTGGTATGTGCAAAGATTGAAGAGGAGATTTCCCAGTTGGAAGAGGATGAAAAGCAATTATTCTTAGAAGAATTGGGCTTATTAGAATCAGGGCTTGATAAGCTAATAAAGGCAAGCTATAAGCTTCTTGGCCTTATTAGCTTTTTAACAGCGGGGGATCCTGAGGTTCGTGCCTGGACTATTGTTGAAGGCACAAAAGCTCCTCAAGCCGCCGGAAAAATTCACTCAGACATTGAGAGAGGATTCATAAGAGCCGAAATAGTGGCTTATGATGATCTTGTCCGGTGTGGATCCCATGCAGCGGCCAAAGAACAGGGTCTAGTACGCTCCGAGGGCAAAGAATATGTTATGCGTGACGGAGACGTAACACTGTTCAGGTTTAATGTCTGATTTAAACAAGTGATGATATTACTGCAGCTTTTGATACTATACCCTTAAGATGATTCTCATTGTCTATAACAGCTATTGGATATTTAGCAGTAGCTGCTACAGACAGTAAATCAGAAATAAGGGTATCTTCTTTTGTTGTTAAAATCTCTCTGATTATTGCATTATTTAAGGACATCTCTCCCTTTTTTACTTTAATTGCATCTTCAAGAGTGAGGATGCCTATTAACTCAAGCTTCTCTCCTACAACATATGCACTTGACACACCATTATCTCGCATAAGCTTAAGTGCACGGTTTGCACCATCTTTAGGCTGCAGCATACAAAGTGGAGTCTGCATAATGTGTTTTACTGAGTATATCTGTCCCTTATCAGCACTGGAAATAAAAGACTCAACATATTCATTGGCCGGATTAGCTGCCATGTTTTCCGGTGTATCTATCTGGATTATTTTGCCTTCATTCATAATGGCTACCCTATCACCTAATTTAAATGCCTCATTAATATCATGAGTAATAAATACAATAGTCTTATTTAGTTTCTTTTGAAGGGACAATAATTCAAATTGCATATCCTGCCTCACAAGAGGGTCCAGAGCAGAGAATGGCTCATCCATCAAAAGAATGTCCGGATCATTAGCCAGTGCTCTTGCAATTCCTACACGCTGGCGCATACCTCCACTGAGCTGAGATATGCTCTTTTCCTCCCATCCCTCCAGACCCACCATATTAATCAGTTCACGAGCTTCTGATTCTCTTTCATCTTTTTTTATACCTCGTATCTCAAGTCCATAAGCTACATTCTCTAATACATTTCTATGGGACATAAGACCGAAGCTTTGAAAAACCATGGCAACCTTTGTCCTTCTATAATCCAATAACTCTTTCTTATTGAAATCCAAAATACTTCTGCCTTCAAACAAAATATCGCCTGAAGTGGGTTTTTGGAGTAGATTTAAACAACGGACAACAGTTGATTTTCCTGAACCAGATAAACCAATTAGTACAAAAAACTTTCCTCTCTCTACCTTGAAGGATACATCATTTACAGCCACTGTGACACCTAGTTTTTTTTCAATTTCAACTTTATTGCTGCCACCTTTAGCCATCTCAAGGGCAGCTTTTTTGTTCTTTCCAAATAATTTGGAGAGATTTTTTACTTCTAATATAGTATTATTCTTCAATTCTAGACTCTCCCTTCTTTACAATTCCCTGGGTTAGTCTGTCTATGATTATTGCAATTATCACTATGGATATACCTGCAGCAAAACCTCTTCCCGCCTCCAGCTTGTTTATGCTATGTATAACCTCTTGTCCAAGACCTGTAACCCCAATCATAGAGCATGTCACAACCATTGATATAGCCATCATTATGGTTTGATTAACTCCCGTCATTATAGTTGGCATTGCCTGAGGGATCTTAACTTTAATCAAGGATTGCCACTTTGTAGAACCAAATGCTGTTGCAGCTTCTACTACCTCTTTATCAACCTGACGAATACCGTGACTGGTCAAACGTATCAATGGAGGGATCGCATATACTGTTGTGGCTATAACGGCAGGTACTTTCCCGAGGCCTAATAACATAACAGAAGGAATAAGATACACAAAACTAGGCATGGTCTGCATTGTATCAAGCAAAGGCCTTAATATTGAATTAAATCTTTCACTGGAAGATGCGATAATTCCGGCAGGAAACCCTATAAGTATGGATATTATAACCGAAGCAATAATCAGTGTAAGCGTAATGTTCATCATAGGCCAAAGTCCCATAGCTCCAATTAAAAAAAGCAGTAGTGAATACAATATGGACTTTCCTATTTTTTTACTGACTCTCCAAGTAACAATAAACACCAGAACAATTAGCAACCACCAAGGAATCCTGTCAACGATATATTCAATGCCATTAAGAAAGCTCCGTAGTATCTTTGTAATACCGTCAAAGAAAGGATCCCACTGTCTAACCATATAATCTATAGCCCTGTCTATAGGACCAGTAATATCCACATTTATTTCAGAGGGAAATCTAATAAACCAATCTGGCATATCTTCACCTACTTTACTGGCTAAGCTTGTTTCTTACAAGCTCAGCTTTATCTTCAGGTAACCACTGGTTAATCAGTTCATCATGTTCAGTTAAAAACCATATAGCTGCATCTTCCATAGATGCGTCATGATCTTCTATGTATGCCAGTGCTTCAGCCGTAAGGGCACTACTTGTCCGGTAGTTGCTCAAAAATTCTACAAACTCTGGTGCCTTTTCATAAAAATCATTGCTCACACAAATGGTAATATTCATTGAAGGACATTCAGTTTGACCTAAGGGATAAAGTTCAGGATCGTAGGGTGCATCCTCTAGTAGTACTAAATCAAGTTTTCCTGTTAGCCATGTAGGATCCCAATGATATGATACAATGGGCTCGCCCTTATTATATGCTGATGTAATTGTTGCTATTGAAGCAGATTGGGATCCCGGGTCAAAATAATTGTAGTTTTCATTTAGGCCATAGAATTCATATTTTTTTCGCATAACAGTATCCACTGCCCACCCAGATATAGCTCCGTATATCCGTCCTTTTGATGCATCATCTGGATCTTTAAAAACATGGCTATAGTTTTTTAGATCCTCAACAGTTTTTAAATCTGGTGCTAAAGCTTCAATACCTCTTTCTGTATCCCCTTCAATTACATATCTGGGAACATAAAAGCCCTGCTTATTATCATCAAAATTGATTCCCAACTCTTTGAATTTCCCCGCTTCAACATCATCATAGTATGTAGGCAGATTATCTACCCATACTTCCATGTAGACATCCACATCACCTGCTATCATCCCATTATAGGTAATAGGTGTAGTACCGGGAATCTCTTCTCCGGTTATGTTATAGGCTGCTGCTCCAATATACGACGCAACAGCGTTGTGAAATTGTATGCTATCCCATCCAGCATCTGCAAAAACTACTGTTATTGCTTGCTCCTCGCCAGAATTCTGACTTGTACAACCAGCAAACATCATGACAATTGTCAAAGCCAATGCCAACAAAGTCTTTTTATTCATAAGTACCTCCACTTTTTTCAGATCCTTTTAGTCTAAAGTAAAAGGTCAGTATTTAAATGTGACAACCTGCAAAATAATTCAAGTTGTCACATCGCCAAACACATTGTATTTTATAAGTTGGCACTTGTCAAGAAAAACCCCATGACAAAAGATGACAATGAAAGCCTGAAAGATATATGTTTCATGCCTTTAATTAACTTTATATTATTATTTAACAGATCATAATTAGAAATGATTACTTATCCAAATATATTACTGATCATTTATTATAGAACCTTCTGATGACCTAGAATTCTCCTAATCAGAGGATTCCTTTCGGGACAGGACAAAACTATTAACTGCATCAACTGCACTTTGGTCTCCAATAAAAATAATAGTATCCTCATATTCAATTATTGCATAAGGCCCCGGTGATAGAATAATTTGATCTTTTCTTTTTATTGCAACTATTGTTGCACCGGTTGCGTGCCAAAAATTTAGTTCACTTATGCTCTTTCCTGCAACAGGTGACTCCAAGGGTACCTCTATTTCAAAATGTTTCAATGGGGCAGAATTTGACCATTTAACAGAAGAGCGGGTTATCATATTTGATATGTTAATAATCTTCTTACTAATCTGGTTTTGTTCCTTAACTAGATTTTTTAGCTTAGCATGAAGCGATTGAGTATTAGCATGACCTTTAAACCTATTTATATACTCCTGAGCATTTTTTCTGGATATAACAGTGGCCCCGCTGCTTTGCTTTATTTCAACAACCTTCATGTCGGCTAATAAGTTCAAGGAACGCCTTATGGTCTCTGGAGAAACGCCATATTCAGATGACATAACTGATCGTCCGTATATTTTTGTATTCTCTTTAAATTCGCCTCTGGCTATCCTTGAAGCGATATCAACTGCGATTTGAAGATATACTGGCGTAACTACATCAGGCATCAATAAAAACACTTCCATCCAAATAATTAATCATATAGTATTCTACATGAAAAAACAAAAAAATGAAAGTGGTTGTAAAACCAACCACTAAACAGGACAGAGAAACCGCCCCTATCTTGTTGCTCTAAACAGGATACAGAACCGTCTGTCTTATTGACCTATCTGTCAACCTTGTATCTTTTATTCTTATTTCGGCTTCTTAATCTATACAGATTGATTCTTGTTGCCAGTACCACAGAACGCAGCTTCGCCTTTTTGCTCCTTTCGTATGTGGGGCGGGAAGTTTCAAGCTCCTTTACTATAAAGCGGGCTAAATTATCAGCTGCATCGGGTAGCGTTTTTACATATTCATTATTATCAATATTATCTATATAACGGTCTAAAACATTGGTATGCAATATCTCCCTGATTATTGCATCAAATTCATCGCTGTTTTTTGCGTACCAACCCATTTTGTTATCAACACAAAAATCTATATTTCCCTTTTCATGAAGAGCGGCACAATGGGTGAATATTGTCGGTACTCTTTTTACCAGTACTTCAAGGGTGGTAGAAGCTCCGCCCTTGGCTATTGCTAAATCTGAAGCCTCTAATAATTCATGCATATTATCAACAAAGCCCACTACTGCCATAGGAGTATCGGAATTCACACTATTCTTTAATTCATTGAGCTCATTAAGCAGTTCTTCGTTTTTGCCGCAAATAGCAATAATATTAAAGGGAAAATTATTTTTATAGAGTCTTTTAACATATTCTGCAGTTTCTCCGATACCTTGCCCACCCGAAGTAGCTAAAAGAGTTTTCCTTGAAGGATCAAGCCCCAACTCAGAAAGAATTTCCTCCCTGTCCCTTGTTATTGGCTCAAAGAATTTTTTATTTAGCGGAAATGACTTTACTTTTACCTTATTTGGAGGCTCACCTTGTTTTATAAGGTACTCTTTTGCCTCTTTTGTCGAAACAATGACGGCATCAACTTTGGGATTAACCCATAGATTATGTCCCCTAACCGGGTCTGTCATATAACTGAAGATTTTGAAGTCCAGTCCATACCTGCTTCGGGCAAATTGAACAACAGAACTACAGAAAAAATGTGTTGAAAAAACAATATCCGGCTTGTATTTTAATATATATTTACTGCCTTTATTCAGAAATTGCTGAAATAGCAAGGGTGTTACAGCATTTGAGCGGGTCAGATAAGCAAAAGCATCTAATAACTGGTTCAGATTGGTGGTTAACTCAGGACGGGCCAAAGCCCAATCCCAAAAGCCTTTTAATACTTTATCGTCCCAGTTTGCCCCGGATTCTTTTGCAAAATCTATTACATCAATCTGATATTTATTGGGAAATAATTTCTCAATAGAATCCTTAATAGCAAGAGCAGGCATTCTATGCCCGCCGCCCGCTTCTATCATTGGTATTAATATTTTTTTCAAAAAATCAGCTCCACATCTTAGCCATCTCTGTTCTCGTTAAATATGATATTGACCGCTTTCATAGGGGAAACAGTGGAAATAGCATGTTTATAAACAAGCTGTTGTTTTCCTTCGCTATCAAGTATAACGGTAAAATTATCAAACCCCTTTACTAATCCTCTTAGCTGAAAGCCGTTAGTCAGGTAGACAGTAACAGGAACATGATCTTTTCTCACCTGATTCAGAAATACATCTTGAAGGTTTATACTTTTATTCATAACCCTCTCCTCCTCAATACATCAAAAAAATAAACTAAAATCATAACATCTTTCCTTGACATAATTTTACTAGATTAATTCTTATTATTCAAGTTATCCTCTATTATTTTTAAAATTGCCCAAGTATTGTAATCTTCTATTTTTATCCAATTAAGACCTTCTGTTTTCCTAAACCATGTCATTTGGCGCTTTGCAAGATTTCTTGTCCCTTTCTTTATGTTATCAACAGCTTCAAAAAGGGAGCACTTTCCCTTAATAGCCATCACAATTTCCTTATAGCCTATCCCCTGTAAAGAAACAAGGTTATGGGAGTATCCTGAATTCAGAAGCTCTTCCACCTCTTCATAAAGACCTTCTTCTAGCATTTTATCAGCTCTTGCATCAATTCTCCTGTAAAGAGTCTCTCGGTCAATCTCAAGGCCAAATATCCTATAATCATATGGAGGAGGTATCTTTCGTGATTCCTCCTTCTGTTCTGAAATGGGTTTTCCGGTGAGCTTGTATACCTCCAGCGCCCTGATAACCCGTTTTACATTATTCGGATGTATTTCTTCAGCACTTTTCGGATCTATTTTCTTTAAGTAACTATGAAGTGCATGAGTTCCTTTTTCTAAAGCAATTTTATTCAACTTTTCCCTGTAATCCCAGTCAGTAATAGTATCTGTGAAGGTTATATTATATACAAGGGAATTAATATATAAACCTGTTCCTCCGACTACGATAGGGGTTTTATTCTTTGAAAGGATAGTTTTTATGCATTCCATTGCATCGTCCTTAAATTGTGCCACACTATAGTCTTCATCTGGATTCACAATGTCTATCATATAATGGCGTATACCACGCCTCTCCTCTACTGTGGGCTTTGCAGTTCCTATATCCATGCCTCTATATATTTGCATTGAGTCAGCTGAGATAATCTCCCCATTAAGCTTAAGAGCCAATTCAATGCCTATATCTGTTTTTCCCGAAGCAGTTGGGCCAGCAATAACAACAACCTTGTCCATAAAAACCCTTTCACTTTAAAATCCATATATAAACTAAAGCGTCATACTATTCTCTTAAACTTCTTTTCGAACTCCTTTTTATCCATTGTAAGGATTACTGGTCTGCCATGAACGCATGTATAAGGATTCTCCATTTCATTAAGGCTCTTAACCAGTCCTCTTATTTTTTCATTTGGAAGTGACTTATTTGCCTTTAATGCACCCTTACAGGCTATTAAAAAAATCGCCTCATCACCGATACCCTTGTTATCAGCCCCTATTTCAATCCATCTGTCCAGTATTTCAATAAATATGTCTTCGTTAAAACTTGTATCATAATAGTCAGGAACACTTCGCAATATTATAGTATTTGTGCCAAAGGGCTCGATGTCAAATCCCAGAGCCTTAAAGCTCTCAAGTTTTTCTATAACGAAATCATACTCCAGGGCCTTTAATCTAATGATATATGGCTCTAAAACTACCTGTGAGAAGCTTTCTTTATTTGAAAGCCGTCTCTTAATTGTTTCAAAGCGTATTCTTTCATGGGCAGCATGCTGATCAATTATATACAGTTTGCTATTCTTCTCAAGCAAGATATAAGTATCAAAGGCCTGACCAGCTATTTTAGCATCAAGTAATTCACTGATGGATCCTGTCTCATTTTGCCCATTAGTCTGTAAGATTAACTGTCTTTCTTCGTGATTAATTATTTCCTGCTCAATATTTTGATCGGGAAATATCTTGTTCCCTGCTTTAGGACCATCCATAGATTGCATACTATCTGGTTCATAGAAATTCTCAGAGTCTATTTTAAGTCCTGATTCAATTTTATCATATGATGCTATAATATTGTCAGATTCAG
>JAAYTU010000044.1 GCA_012523705.1 Clostridiaceae bacterium | reverse complement strand
TCATGCTGAAAATTACTATTAATACTTTTTTCAATTAAATACCTCCATAAAAAGTTATTGATATGGGGAAGTCATGTCATTCTTCCCTTGTTTCACACAAATCTCGGAAATTAATGATCAATTCTGCCCGTGAGTTTATATTCAACTTTTTGTAAATTGATGTTTGATAGGTATTGGCAGTACAGTATCCAACATTTAGCTGTTGAGCTGTTTCCTTAAGAGTGTAGCCGCCCAGTAGGATATAGAATGTTTCCTTTTCTCTGGGTGTCAGAGTTTCTATTAGCTTTGTTTTTTCGCTTAAAGTTAGATTCATCATCTTTCCATATCGTGTCTTGGTACCTTGAACCAATGTATCCTTTTCATCTGTCTTTTCGATTTCGGACTTAGGCTTCAAGATTATCTCTTTTATCCTATCCACGAATCCCAAATATATCACCTCCTGATCATCGTATGGGTAAGAATGTGTTAACGAGAATAAAAAAGATGCTCCAGTTTGGAGTAATCAAACTATAACTTTTAAAACCTTCAGCGTCACCCCAGTAATTCAAATGATGGGCCTAAAAATACCCTCTCATTAGTTCTAATGAGAGGATGCCAAAGTCCTTATGTTTATTGCTCTTTGTATTCTTGCAACAATAAAAACAATTCTGTTCGACTATTAATATTCATCTTCCTGTATATGGATGTACAATAAGTATTTATGGTTGAATATGCCTTTGACTGCATGCCTGAAATCTGCCTAAGGGTATATCCGCCTAAAAGTAGTCTGCACACCTCCATTTCGGAAGGTGTAAGCTTATAATCCTTCAGCTTGGCCTCAAGCCTAGTGCATTGACTTATATCCTCACGATAGGAATCATCGATCCATTCCCCTGAATAGAGCATTTTGATAAAAAAGGGTGACAGGAGAAAGAACAGTATTACAACACAAATTGAAACAAAGGCAAGTACAACTGGGGACTCAACAATATCTCCCTGGCCGGTAATTTTGACGAAAACCGACGCTAATAAGTAGCATACACTGGAAAGGATAAATCCAGTCCGGTAGAAGTATAAACTCTGAAATTTCTTTATCATCACTCCAGTAAGATAATAGAGGTTGACCATGCCAATGGAATAGGCGATGCCAAAGAAAATAGCAGACACAATCCCCACAGCCTGATACTGAAATTGAATTAAATATATCACAAAGCCAATGGCCAGGAATGCAAAGGATAGATTCAACATAGTATATATATGCACTGAAAAACGGGTTTGCAGAATAATAACAACCAAGAGCCCCACTATTATTCCTGCGAAATAATAGCTCTCTACTTGATGTTTAGCAAAACCGGTCATCTGTTCAAGGGCTGTTGGTGCTATAACATCATTCAGAGCCAACCCGACAAAAACCAGAGGCATCAGAGAATATGCCTTTACAGGCGCTTTTACCCTTTTAAATGAAGGTACCATCTCAGGCCTTGACTTGATGGAATAGGTGCTGAAGGCCAAGGATATCATAATCAGCAGAATAAGAATTGATAAAGGATGCAGTTTAAGCTCAGAACTACTGAATACCGGCTTAATATACATTATTACCTTTGGTAGCAACACTACCATAATCAGGGAAAAAAGCTTTTCCGAATTATTAAGGACCATAAAAAACGAGTACACATGGGCTATGAAAACATGCCCTATACAGGGAACAGCAATAAGCATGATAATTTTTGAAAGGGTACCCGGTCCAATAAACAGCACTGAAATATAACATGCTAAAGAAAACATTATGCTATAAAATGAGGCCGATACAAATTTCTTGCCGTCCCAAAGAATTGGTATCAGGCTGCCGGTAATCAGCATGATATAAAAGTAAATCGTGGTATCTCCAACGATTGCCTCAAAAAGGCTGACTTTTACGGCAAAGCCTCCAATGGGAATAAAATAGGCATACAGCCATATGGAAACGGCAATCCATCCCCAAAAATACGGCAAATTATCTCTTGTTATGGCTTTGAGGCTTAGCTTGTTAGTAGATCGGTCGCCATGCCCCATTTGACTTATAAGACTATTTTTATGTACTTTCATTTTTTCCCTGTTAAAACATATGTTATTCTTATAATCCGACCCTTTGTCCAGGTTCCATCCACTTTTTGTAATTGTATTGTAGCATATAAAATGTGTATTTACTATCAAAAAAGGTACCCCGCCCTAAAGCCGGATACCTTCTGATCTGTTAAGTTCAAAGTTATATTTCTTTATTAAGGGGCTTAGTTTTTTCAAGCTTATTATCCATTTTAAGCATGATTATTTTATCACCTTTTAAGAGTATCGTATCGCCTGTTGGAACAATAACATTGCTGCCTTTTCGCTGTATCATTACCACTAAGCGATCATGCTTTAAATCTAGGTCCTTTATGTTTTTATCAACCCATTTGTGACCTCTCGGAATGGTAAATTCAATAAGATCCTGCCCACTTTTGTCAAAGTGTACCTCTCCGCCTAGGACAATAATATCGTTTTCCTCAATAGTAACATGTCCTCTGGGAACAATTGTTTCACCATTTCGTTCAATCTTAGCAACTATAAAATCAAATGTGAGGTTCAGGTCCTTTACCTGTTTACCAACTATGCTGCTATTGGGATGCACTTTAGTTTCTAAGAAGCCAATCTCTGCCTTGTTCTGGTAATAATTAAAGGTGTTTAATATCGTATCATTAGGATCAAGCATATCCCACCTTCTTGCCGCAGGAGGCATTAAAGAACCTTGAATCAGCGAGGAGAATACACAGATTCCGAATACTATATGGTAAACATCTACTGAATAGCCTCCGTTTCCGTTTATAGCCATGATGGCAAAGGCTATAGCCGCGGCACCACGAATTCCTGCAAGGGAAATGATGTTGAGTTGTTTGCGTTTGAGTCGAAATGGCATCATGAGACCATAAACAGCTACTGGACGTGCTATGATGGCCATAAATACAAAAATTGCAAATGCTATTGGTATTGTCTGAATGAATCTTGAGAGGTCGGATAAAAGGCCTAAGATAAAGAACAGTCCAATCTGAATAATCTGAGAAAAGCCATCAAAGAAGAATACAATGTCTCGTTTTCCTTTAAACTCCATATTACCAAGATAAACACCCAGTATATAGAGGGCGAGATAACCATTACCACTGAGATAATCAGTCGCCGAATATGTGATAAGCATGGCAGAAACCATAAAGACAGCATAAAGTCCATCAGCCTCCATGGGAAGCCTTGTAATCAGCTTTCCGATAATAAAAGCAAATACAAATCCCATGCCTATGCCTAGTACTATCTGGGTTAGAATCATAATGGGCGCGGATACTTTAGAACCTACAATTAATGATAAGAATACCATAGTCATTGTATAAGCAGCCGGGTCATTGGAACCGCTTTCTAACTCAAGTAGTGGCGCCGTGTTATATTTTAAATTCAGGTTTTTAGAACGCAGAATATTTGAAACGCTGGCATAATCGGTAGAACCCACAATAGAACCAATGAGCATGCTTTCTAAAAGATCAAACCCCATCACATAATGCAAAAATAAACCGGTTAGTAGGGCGGTGACCACAACACCTAATGAGCTAAGAATAATAGCCTCCCTAGCAACGGGTTTAGCCATGTTCCAGTTAGTCCCAAATCCTCCGTAAAACATAATAACCATGAGGGCTAAAGTAGCAAAATTATAAGAGAATTCGAAATTCTCAAATTCAAGGCCTACTGCACCGAACACCATTCCGAGCACTATAAATAACAGTAGCGCAGGTATCCCACGCTTGTTAGAAAAATGGATCGCAAATAGTGCAAGGATAAATATAATCCCTATAAGAAAATACTGCATGAAATTTCCCTTTCAAACCATATTGTAATTAACAATTATTGTATGCTTCTGTCGAAAAAACAGACATAAATTCGACCGTATAAATTGCCCCAATCAATTAACTTTGATGGGGCAATAATATCTTACCATATTTCAGACCTTTTGGTTAGCCTGTTATGCTTTTATTTTAGAGAACAAATAGAAGCAACCAATAATATGACTGCCTTTACTCAATCTTCCTATATTGAAAGCTTCATCTATTATTCAGACATAGCATCTGACTAGGCATCATATCAGGCCGGGAAGAAATTAGCAGTATTACAAAGCAGCGGCACCACCGTCAATCGATATAACTG
>JAAYTU010000043.1 GCA_012523705.1 Clostridiaceae bacterium | reverse complement strand
TTTTAAGTTTAGGTCTTCTAGTATTTCTATGTAATTATCTATGATTTTTTTAAGTACAACCGTTACAAAGACCTTAATTTTTTCCTTACCATTTACTGTGACAGTGTTTAATACCTTATAATCTATTCTGTTTTTCTCCATATCAATAGGAATTGTATCCTTTATTTCCTGCATAATAGCTTTATCCAGCTCTGCTGGAGGAACCTTATCAATCATGACAATTCTTGTTATAATATTTGTTCCCGACATTACTATCTTTCCTTCTTTTGCATTTATATTATGTTCCTTAAGGACACGGCTTATCTCTTTAATAATAGGCGTTTTATTGCTGATGGCCCCGTTCTTTATACAGTCCCTCGGGGTATCTCCAATACCAAAGTTCATAATATTAAGAGCCCTACTTCTGGTCTTTTTTACCTGGACTATTTTTAAGAAACGAAAGCCGATATCAATTGAAATATACCCGCTACCGAACATATTCTTTAGTGCCATAAATTATTTAGCCCCCTTCTTTCTTGTAGTTGCAAATTATTTATCCAATCGTAACTAATTTATTCAATGCCGCCGGATCAACTGCATGCTCTTTAGCAGTTTCCAAGGTAATTATCCTGTCTTTGTATAATTGAGCTAAGGATGCATCCATTGAATGCATTCCAAAGTCTGATCCTGTATGGATACTACTGTTTATCTGCACTGTCCTTGCCTCTCTTATCATATTGGAGATGGCAGGTGTAATCAGCATAATCTCAGTTGCTGCTATTCGCCCTGAATTATCGGCACGGCGCACCAACTGCTGGGATACTATGCCCTGTAATACAGTTGACAATTGGCTTCGTACCTGAGCCTGCTGATAGGGCATAAATACGTCAATTATTCTGTCTACTGTTTTTGCCGCACCGAGAGTATGCAATGTTGAAAGAACCAAGTGACCTGTTTCAGCGGCAGTCAATGCAACCGATATGGTATCTATATCTCTCATCTCACCCACGAGTATAACATCAGGGTCTTCTCTCAATGCAGCTCTTAATGCATTGGTAAAGCTCATTGTGTCAGAACCCAGCTCTCTTTGATTTATTACACATTGCTTATGCTTATGCAGATACTCTATCGGGTCCTCAATTGTAACAATATGACATCTTTTTGTAGAATTTATATAGTCAATCATTGCCGCCAAGGTAGTAGATTTACCACTTCCGGTAGGACCCGTAATTAGTACGAGACCTCTTGGCTTATCTGCTAAATCATAAAGTACTTCGGGTAATTGCAATTGCTTGATTGTTGGTATTCCTGTAGAAATTACTCTGAATGCAAGAGCATAAGATCCTCTTTGACGGAAAGCATTTACCCTAAATCTTGCAACAGAAGGTATGGCATAGGCAAAGTCAACTTCACCATCTCTTTCTAGAATCTTCATCTCTCCCTCGTCAACACATTGCTGTACAATGCTATAGCAATCATCCACGGTAAGAAAATTATCATCCATGTAAAGAAGCTCGCCATGCTTTCTCAATACAACAGGCAACCCTACACATACATGAATATCTGATGCTTTTACTTCAACAGCTTTTTTTAGGTAATCCTTAATATCCACAAGTACCCTCCATTAGTTCCGCGTTTCATTAGATTATAAGTACTAAACTTTATAATGCAACTACATTTAGCATCTCTTCTAATGATGTGACTCCTGTTAGAACAAGCCTCGTACAGCTGCTATGTAATGTACTCATGCCGGTTTGCCTTGCTGCTTCATATAATTGGCCTGCAGTAGCCTTCAAGGAAATTAGCTCCTTTAATTCATCATTTATTTCAAGTATTTCATATATAGCTGTTCTTCCCTTGTATCCGGTATTATTGCATTGAGGACATCCTACCGGCTTATATATAACCTGGTCAGTATCCTCAAGTTTTAGAATCTTTGCCTGCCGTTCATTTGGTTTATACTCAGCTTTACAATTGGGGCAAAGCTTTCTAACCAATCTTTGAGCCAAAACTCCGACAAGAGAAGATGCAATAAGGAAGGGCTCAACCTCCATATCAATTAATCTATTTATTGAACTGACTGAGTCGTTAGTGTGCAATGTGCTTAATACAAGGTGACCAGTTATAGCAGCTCGGATTGCAATCTCGGCTGTTTCATTGTCACGGATCTCACCCACCATTATAATATCAGGGTCCTGACGCAAGAATGAACGAAGTGCAGTAGCAAATGTCATGCCCGCTTTAGTATTGACCTGAACCTGGTTAACGCCTTTGATCGTAGCCTCCACCGGGTCTTCAACGGTAAGAATATTGACATCTGGTTTGCAAAGCTCACGCAATGCAGAATATAATGTTGTAGATTTACCACTTCCTGTAGGACCTGTAACAAGAACTATTCCATTTGGATGGGCAAGCATTCTGTTAAACTTAGTTAAGTCTTCCTCGGTAAAGCCCAATTCGCTCTTTGGTCTTGCAAAATCCTCCTTATCGGCTATACGAATAACAACCTTCTCGCCAAATACGGTGGGTAAAATAGAAACACGGAAGTCATAGTTTTTATTGTTTATTTTAAGAGTAATTCTTCCGTCCTGAGGTATGCGCCTCTCAGCTATATTAAGTCCACTGATTATTTTTACTCTGGCAACCAGTATGGGGTGAAGCTTTTTATCATGCTTTGTAATCTCAACAAGCTTACCGTCAATTCTGAAGCGAACCATAACGCAGTCTTCATAAGCCTCAATATGAATATCACTGGCTCCCTTGCCTACAGCGTTTTTGAATATCATATTAAGCATTCTTACTATAGGTGCATTTTCTACATCATTAAAGTTGATGGTTGTTTCAGACTGCTGGATTTCCTGAACCTCAACCTCGATTTCTTCCTGAACCTTCTCCATTTCTTCATCGAAATCGACTGCTTGTTCTTCTTCCAGCTCTTCTTCTATTTCTTTATCCTCTTCTTCATCCTGAGGATAATACTCAAGTAACAGATTAGTGATAATCTCAATATCGCCTAATAATACTTTAATATCATGTCCTGTAGATAAACGAAGATCATCAATTGCAAAAATATTAAGAGGGTCAGCCATTACAACAGTTAAGGCTCCATCCTCAACCTTTATAGGAATGAGATTATGCTTTTTGGCAATTTTTCTTGGTGTCAACTGTATAGCTTCTTCTGAAATCGGACATTTGTCTAGATCTATGTACTCTACCCCTACCTGTCTTTCAAGATAATGATAAAGGGTATCCTTATCTACAAATCCTTTGGAAACAAGAATGTTACCAATCATTCCCCCATTTGTTTTCTGCTCGTCTAGGGCTATTTCCAACTGTTCATCATCGATTACTCCTGAATCAAGAAGCAATTGACCTAATCTTTCTCTGAAAATTGTATCTACTTTAGATGTCTTAGCAGATGTCTTGGCCTTTTTAGGCTTTTTATCTCCAAGCTTGGGCATAGAATACTCAGGATCCTTAACTGGTGCTGCAGAGGTTAATTCTTCAGGCTGTAATGTTTCGGGCTGTACTGATTCAGGTTGTATTGATTCAGGCTGGACCTCTTGAACCGGTTCGGGCTCTATAACCTCTGGCTTTGGTGGAAATATCAAATCCAGTTTTTCCTCAAGCAGGGTTTCATCAACCAACACAGGCTTAACCATCATAGATGTGAGCAATTGTGCACTGTCTATAGCGAAAATGTTCTTTGGGTCCTTCATGCCAAGAAGTAAAACGGAGTCTTCAGTGCCGAGAGCAACCATGCCGAATTTGCGGCATATATTTTCTCCCAGCAATTTTGATGCTTTGTAAATATCTATCTGATATTCTGCCAGATCTATGTATTCAATATCATAAGCCTCGGCATAGAGAGGCAGCAAATCCTTTTTAGATGCATATCCCAGATCTGCGATTAAATCTAGCAGAGGCTTATCATTCTTGTACAATTTGTTCTGAATGCTGCGAACCTGGTCTATACTGAGTACCTGATTATCAATTAACAACTGACTAAAAGTTTCATTAAAACCAGTGATAACAATACGCCTCCCTTAATAGTATTAATCAATAGCTAATAGTAATAAAAACATTACATATTAATTGCTATAAAGGAACTGTTTAATAAATATTATGAAAGCGCACAGGATGTAAACAATGATGAAA
>JAAYTU010000042.1 GCA_012523705.1 Clostridiaceae bacterium | reverse complement strand
CCGGAGTTATCGGATCAGCCGTTGCAGCAGGTATTTTCTTTGCTCTGTTTGGCAAATAATCTAAGATTAATAATTTCACAATATACAAAAGGACTGTCATTTAACAGTCCTTTTGTTATTGAAATCAATTCCGTAGTAGCCAATAATCGGGCTGAAAGCAGCAATAGTTGTTCAGTATAAGTCTCCGGATTGTAGCAATCCTGTCTATAACAGCCCAAACAGTAAATCTCCATAGGTTGGTATGGGCCAAAGATTTGCGTCCATCATGCACTCCAGTTTATCAGCGTCTTCCCTTAAGTCATCCATTATTGGGATTACCATTTCCTGATAAGCTCTTGCTTTCAGAAGGTTATCCCCTTCCATGTTCTCTAAATTTTCAATGCATTCCTGTAAGGCCTCAGCATCAATTCTTAGGCTGGAGGTAAGTATCACTAGCTTATCCAGAAGAGACTTGGTGGATTTAGATTCTGCACCGGCGGCGTTTAATGATGTCACGGTATCGGCTACACGCTTAACATAATATAATGATGCCGGCAATATTTGTCTTGATATCATCTCAACCATTGTAAGCGCCTCTATTCTGATGGTTTTAATATAGTTCTCCAACTGGATCTCATATCGTGAATGAGCTTCAATAGCTGAAAGTACACCATTACGCTCAAACAACCCTATATTCTTTTCTGCTATAAGTGACGGTATCGCATCAACAGTAGTCTTTAAATTGGGAAGCCCTCTTCTCTCTGCCTCTTCAGCCCATTCCTCGGAGTAATTGTTCCCATTAAAAATTACCCGCTTATGCTTCATAATAATGTCTTTGACAACATTATGAACCTCTGCCTGAAAATCATCTGCCCTTTCCAATCTGTCTGCAATCTGATTCAGCGCATCGGCTACAATGGTATTTATAATTGAATTAGGCATAGCTATGGATTGGGATGAACCCACCATCCTAAATTCAAATTTATCACCTGTGAATGCAAAGGGTGATGTTCTGTTCCTGTCGGTAGTATCCTTAGGCAGGACCGGCAGAGTAAGAACACCTATTTCAAGAGTTCTGCTGTTTCCATTATTCTTAGTAACACCCGTTTCAATCTGCTCAAATATATCTGTTAGCTCCTCACCTAAATAAACAGATATTACCGTAGGTGGAGCCTCATTAGATCCGAACCGGCGATCATTGCCCGGCGTTGCTACAGAGAAACGCAACAAATCAGCATACTCATCAACTGCTTTAATAACAGCGCACACAAAAATCAAAAACTGAGCATTTGCCTGTGGGGTTGCCCCTGAATGTAAAAGATTTTTTCCTTTATCGGTGGCAAGAGACCAGTTATTGTGCTTGCCCGAACCGTTAACACCCTTAAAGGGTTTTTCATGAAGGAGGCATGCAAGCCCTAATCTGTCGGCCACTTTTTTCATGACCTCCATAGTGAGCTGATTATGGTCAGTAGCAATATTAGTGGTTGTATAAACCGGTGCCAGCTCATGCTGAGCAGGAGCCGCCTCGTTATGCTTTGTTTTAGCCGTTACTCCAAGTTTCCAAAGCTCCATGTCCAGTTCATGCATAAAAAGAGATACTCTGTCCTTTAGATTTCCATAATAATGGTCGTCCAATTCCTGCCCCTTAGGAGGCCGTGCGCCGAAAAGTGTTCTTCCTGTGTAAATCAGATCCTTCCTTTTTAAGAAATATTCCTTATCCACAAGAAAATACTCCTGCTCCGCTCCCATTGTAGTTATGACATTCTTTGTAGTTGTATCTCCAAATATTCTTAATATTCTAAGGGCAGCTTTAGATATTGCAGCCATTGATCTCAAAAGAGGGGTCTTCAGATCCAGTGCTTCGCCGGTATATGAACAAAATGCCGTAGGAATATATAAGGTCCTGTCTAATACAAATGCCGGCGAGGTGCAGTCCCAGGCAGTATATCCCCGTGCCTCAAATGTAACCCTTAACCCGCCAGAAGGAAAAGAAGAAGCATCGGGTTCACCCTTAATAAGCTCTTTGCTTGAAAACTCCATGATTGCCCTTCCATCCTTTGTAGGAGATAAAAAAGAATCATGCTTTCCTGCAGTAACCCCCGTCATAGGCTGGAACCAATGTGTATAATGAGTTGCCCCTTTTTCTACTGCCCAATCCTTCATTACGCAGGCAACCACCTCGGCAACCTCAGGGTCTAGGGGCAGCCCTAATGTAATAGTCTCTTTCAGCTTTTTATATGTAGACTTAGGCAGGCGCTCCTGCATAACTATATCATTGAAAACATTTGATCCAAATATCTCTGATTCAAATACATCCTTGTTCTGTACCATTATTGTACCCCTCCACTGTTCACTTTTACGCAATTTCTTCCACTGTTCTTTGCCAAATACATTGCTTCATCAACTCTTTTAAATAGTGTATCGCTACTATCATCAGCTTTAAACTCAGTCACACCTAAGCTTATAGTTGCCCGCCCTACAACGTCAAATTTGTAATCCTCAACAGATCTTCTTACTCTTTCTGCCAGGGCAGTAGCCTTATCAATGTTTGTATCGGGCAGCAAAATGGTGAATTCCTCGCCCCCGATTCTTGAAAGAGCATCGGCTTTTCTGATTGAACTCTTTACTATATCTGCGATTGTCTTAAGTACATAATCTCCCTTATCATGTCCGTATGTATCGTTCACTTTTTTAAAATGGTCTATGTCAAACATTATAACAGAAAACATATACTCTTTTCTCTGTGCCTTTGATATCTCACCCTTGAGAAGCTCAAAAAAGTATCTCCTACTGTATACATCGGTTAGTAAATCATAAAGCGTGATGCTTTCCAAATTATCATAAACATATTTCTTAACAATGTAAAGTAGCCCAATTCCTACAAAAAACTCTAATGTGAGAAAAGCCACAGGCAACAACAGGTAAACCATATCATTTTCAGATGAATATTGCTTTGACCTCACAAGATTTTCTGATGTCTCCCAGATCTTTTCGCTCTCATTTATTAAAAGCTGTCTGTTTGAATGGTTAGAATCTTTCAGGTACTTATCTGATAATTCTTTGATATTGCTCCAAGTGGTTTTAATACTTTCCAAAAAGGGTATATTATCATTTTCATACTGAGATATCAGTTCATTAACAGTTCTTTCAACCTCGGTAACATCCAGACTCTCATCCTTTACAAGGATAAGCTTTACATACCTCTGTATGGACCCTCTTATTTTGCCCAGACTGTTTATAATTGCCGCGTCATCCTTACTATTGCGATAAAATTGGTACACAAATAACATGTTGAGCGAGATAAAAAGGAGCAATAAAACAATTGCAAGAAAGAGAAACTTCGACTGTCTCTTAATATTATATCGCCTCCTCTTATTCCTAGAAGCTCAATTCACCCTCTGGAGTAGTTAAAAGATTGGCCTCCAGCCATTTACCTGATGTTCGCCACAGTTTATACATTTCCTCGGTGGCAAGAGAGATTTTAGTTACAGAGAAATATTCACACTGGGGATATATGTAATAGGTATCGGTTAGAGTGTTCAAATCCACACAATCCCCATATTTATCAAGATAATTATATTCAATATGACATGAATACAACGATTTAGCGTTTATGGTAGCCGAATATGGTTCCCCTTCATACTCACCCTCTAGTACAAACCCTTTAATATTGTGTGTCAGCTTCCCTTTTCCCAGATTTACAAATCCTTTGGAATTAGGAAGGGATTCTACTATTACTTCGGATTCAAAATAATACTTTCCACTCTCAATTTCTAAGCGAACCTGTTCCCTTTCCCATTCATACCAGTCAGGTATATGGGTAAACTCCGTGTTTCCATCCACTGCAGAAAGCTCACCGTATTCGGACATTTCCCATTTCTTTTTACAGCTGTCACACCAAAGAGTATGTCCTTCTGATTTCATACGATACTGGGTATAGCAGTTTGGACAATGATACAGCACCTTATGTAATCCCTTCGCTCTATTCGGATAGCTGATTTTGACTCCTCTATCCTTCTGCCATGCAAAGTCATCATATTTAAATGCAGTACGAATCCTTTCATATATCTCTGTATGGTCAAGGGTCTGGATTTCTTCTTTTGTAACTATTTGAGTCATTACAGCCTCAAGCCTTTTTACCTTCCTGTTCTTATTATTCCAAAAGGGAGCATTTACATGATGTCCATGCATTATTAATGTCACAACCGGAATCTTTAGCAGCTTGACCAGTTTTCCCAGGGAGTCGGGAAGGACAGCATCAGTTCCACAAAGGGAATATCTTGCCTCAGGATAAAGTACTATAATATCACCATTATCAGCCACTCTTTTCATATGCCGGACCATTACCATGTCATTTGTAAACTTTCGTTTACATATACACCCCACATTCCTCAACAGCCATTCCCTGCCTATAAATCCATCAATCGCAACCAGATAATTAGCCCGTCGCGGGAATATGGCGGCAGTTGTTACTTTAAAATCAATAAAGGAATTATGGTTGCATAATAATAAATAGGGTGGTTTTATTCCCTTTATCCTTACCTTGGTAATTTTAATACGATGAGCCCAAACAGCAGGAAAACTCAACAACCAGGTTATAGGTCTTAAAAAGTTCCGTTGCCTTATAGGCTTTTTGAGCATATCAAATTTTTTAAATTTTGATGGTTTCATTCTCAGACCCCCAGTTATCAGTCATAACTGCAACATCAGCTCAGATACGCAATTAGATATTTTTATTTTCCCTTTGTTGTAGTATTTCAAACATAATAAGTGCTGCTGCAACGCCAGCATTTAATGAAGATATTTTACCCTTCATAGGGATATTAACCAGAAGATCACATTCTTCTTTTACGAGCCTGGAAAGTCCCTCTCCTTCACTACCTATAACCAGTGCTGATGGACCTGTTAAATCAGTTTTATAATAATCATCGGGGCCATCCATATCGGCACCAATAATCCATATTCCTTGATTCTTTAAGCTTCTTAAGCACTGAACAAGATTGGTTACTCTTGCTACAGGCATATATTCAAGAGCACCGGCGGCTACCTTGGCCACCGTAGCATTTAGTGAAGCTGAACGCCTTTTGGGAAGTATTATCCCATGAACACCTGCACATTCTGCACTTCTTATTATTGAACCGAGATTATTTGTATCTGTAATTCCGTCAAGAACAAGAATGAATGGCTGCTCGCCTTTTTCTTCAGCTATTTGAATTATATCCTCAACTTCAACATATTCTTTAGCTGCTACTTCTAATATTACACCTTGATGATTTCTTGTCTGGGATATTAAATCGAGCTTTGCACGCTCAAAATATTGGATAGGAATTTCCTTTTCCCTGGCCATTGCAATAATTCTTAAGATCATATTATCATCGCTGTCCTTTAATACAAAGAGCTTGTTTAAGGGATGGCCTGACCTGATGGCCTCAAAAACAGAATTTCGGCCTTCAATTCTATCCTCTCTGTCTACATTAATGTCAGAAAGCTCATTTTTCACACCTTTTCTGTTGCTGCCTGAATTGCTCCTTGATATTCTTTCAGACTTATTTGCTTTGTTGCTTTTATAATCGTCCCGACTTCTACCTGGTGACTTTTTAGCAGAAGCCTTCTTTTGCCTGTATTCATTCTTTCTCATGATATTTCTCCATTCCGGCGGTTTCTATGATTTCAGCCGCCATTTCCATCAACTGGTGAAGTCTTTGCTTTTGGGCAGTTAAATATAAATAGCCAATAAGGGCCTCAAAGCCAGTAGCATATTTGTAATCCTGCACATCGGCATTCTTTGGTATAGTTGTTGATTTTGTGTTCCTCCCCCGTCGGAATATATACGCTTCCTCTTCAGTAAAACAATCCATCAAAGCCTTTGATATGATGGATTGAGACGCCGCCTTAACATAATTGGTGGCTAAGATATGAAAGGTGTGGGAGGTTCCCTTCTTCTTCATAACCAGTCTTTCCCTAATAAAAAGATCAAATACAGAATCCCCTATAAAGGCAAGAACTGAAGGTTGCATGAGCCTTATTTCATCTGACCTGTCCAATGACATATATCTCCTCCAAAAAACATTACTGCATTACTCCCCCGCTTAAACCTGTCCCCAGATAGACCTGATAGGGAAAAAGGGCATTATGTCGCCCCAACCAAGAAATAGCGAGAATATAAGGTGTAATACCAGAATGCCCACAATTACGAAAGCACAATATTTCAGAGTCTGGTCACTCTTCATCTTTAAAGATAACGGAGGGATAAATATTATCAATAATATAATAAGAATGTAATAGATAATGGGAGGATTAATGGTGCCTTTATATTGTTTTAAAATAAAACCTCCAAATACAGCCAGAATTCCAATAATGTTTATTTGGAATGATTTGGATTTATACTGGCTTCCCATGGCAATCCTGACAATGGCTAAATAAGCAATGTATGAGATTGCTGCCATTACTAATACTCTTACGGTCTGATTCATGTAAACCCTCTCTTATTTAACTACTATATTGACCAAACGGCCTTTTACCACAATAACCTTAACTATATTCTTACCCTCGGTATAAGCACCTGCGCGAGGATCGTTAACAGCCGTGTCTTCAATTTCCTTATTATCAGCATCTGCTGAAACATTAATTTTATACTTGACCTGTCCGTTAAACTGAACTGCAAGCTCAATTTCATCCTTAACCAGAGCCTTTTCATCATGCTCAGGCCATTGCTCATTAAACACTGATGTGGTTTTCCCAATGGTCTCCCACATTTCTTCGGCAAAGTGGGGAGCAAATGGCGCTATCAGCTTGATTAAATCCTCAATGGTGTCCTCCAGGAGTCCTCTGTTCTTCTTCTTTACTGAATCGTACTTGTAAATTGCATTTACAAGCTCCATAATCCTGGCTATTGAGGTGTTGAACTGGAATTGTTCAGTATCATGGGTAACACTTTTTATTGTATAGTTACGGACATAATTTAGTTCCTTCTCATCTGTTCCCATACCAGAGCCCCATAGATGGGCAAGGTCTCTTTCTGAAACAAGCTTTTGAATTATTCTTTCAATTCTTCCTACAAACCGGTCTATGGCCTTGATACCCTCATCACTCCACGGGCCGCCTTCAATGTATGCAAAGCCAAAGGCTAAATACATTCTGAAGACATCTGAGCCGTATTTCTCAATATAATCATCGGGTGTAACGGTATTACCCCTTGATTTGGACATTTTTTGTCCGTCGGAACCTAATATAATCCCTTGATGAACAAGTGACAGGAATGGCTCATCAAAGTTTAAATATCCCATATCACGAAGTGCCTTTGTGAAAAAGCGTGCGTAAAGAAGATGCATTGCTGCATGCTCAGCCCCACCCACATATTTATCCACAGGAAGAATCTTATTGATCCAATCTGTGTCAAAGGCTTTCTCACTGTTCTTATTATCAGGGTATCTCAAATAATACCAGCTTGAACATACAAATGTATCAAGGGTGTCCGAATCCCTCTTTGCAGGCTTGCCACAAGCAGGACAAGCAGTATTAATAAATTCCTCGCACTTTGATAAAGGAGATTCACCATCGGGAGTAAAAACAACATTATATGGCAGTTCCACAGGCAGCTGGTCATCAGGAACTGGAACCACACCGCAATCCGGGCAGTGAACAACAGGGATTGGCGCTCCCCAGTAGCGTTGTCTGGAAACAAGCCAGTCTCTAAGACGATAGGTTACCTTATGTTCACCTCTGTCTTCCTTTGCAAGCCTGTCCACTATAGCCTGACGGGCTTTTCCAGAGGACAAACCATCAAATTCTTCACTATTGGTCAAAAAACCATCCTCAACGAATGGAAGGGTGTCATCTGTTTCTTCCGCTCCCTTAATAACTCTGATGATATCTAAATTATATTTTGTAGCAAATTCGTAATCTCTATAATCATGGGCCGGAACAGCCATAACACATCCGGTGCCATAGCCCGCTAATACATAATCGGCAACCCATATCTGAACCCTTTTACCTGTAAGAGGATGAATAGCATAGGCACCAGTAAATACACCAGTTTTCTCCCTGGTAGTTGAGAGCCTGTCAATTTCTGAAGCCTTGTTTACCTGGGCTCTATACTCCTCAACAGCCTCCCTTTGCCCGGGAGTTACTATTTTATCAACCAAATCATGTTCGGGAGCCAGGACTACATAGGAAATCCCGTAGACGGTATCGGCTCTGGTGGTAAATACTTCGAATTTAGCATCAGAATTCTCTACTTTAAATTCTATCAGTGCACCCTCTGACCTGCCAATCCAGTTGGTTTGTATCTTCTTGGTTTTTTCAGGCCAGTCTAAATCAGGCAAGCAATCTAAAAGCTCCTGAGCATATTCGGTAATCTTAAAGAACCATTGAGTCAAATTCTTCTTGATTACATCACTGTTGCATCGCTCACATTCACCGTCTACAACCTGTTCATTTGCTAGCACTGTTTTACAGCTTGGGCACCAGTTAACAGGTGCATTCTTTCTATAGGCTAATTTATTTTTATACAGTTGAAGGAAAATCCATTGTGTCCACTTATAATACTCAGGGTCACAGGTAATCGCCTCGTAATCCCAGTCAAAGGACGCGCCCATTTCTTTAAGTTGGCGCCTCATGGTCTCAATATTCTTATATGTTGAGTCCTTGGGATGAATTCCGGTTTTAATGGCAAAGTTTTCTGCAGGCAGACCGAAGGCGTCAAATCCTTGGGGATGAAACACATTATAGCCTTGCATTCTCTTCATTCTTGACCAGGAATCGGCAAGTCCAAAATTATACCAGTGACCAACATGGAGGTTAGCCCCCGATGGGTAAGAAAACATCTCGAGACAATAAAGCTTTTTGTCAAGCCTGTCCCTGTCAAACTCATATAGTTTGCTTTCCTCCCATATTTTCTGCCATTTTTTATCTATGCTTCTTGAATAGCTCATATATAAAACCTCCAATAATATGTCGCGTCAAAAAAAGTATTACCTTTAAGCGGTTATAATGAAACAGGCTTTCCGTCCTGCCATAATCTTTCCAAACTATAATACTCTCTGTCTTCTTCATGGAATATATGAACTACAATATCCCCATAATCCTGCAAAATCCATCTTGCAGCATTATATCCCTCTTCTCTGAGGGGCCTGATGTTCTTTTCAGAGAGCTTCTCTTTAACATTATCGGCTATAGCCTTAATATGTGGTACTGAGGTACCGCTTGCAATTATAAAATAATGAGCAATTGTAGTCAATTCATGAATATCAATTGCACTTATATCCTTGGCTTTTTTGTCTTCCAGAGCGTTGATAACCACATCTAGATCAACATCATAATGATTCATACAAAAATATCCCTTCCTTATAAGTAAATGTTTGTTCTATCATTTCACAATGTTTGAAAAATATATATCAAAAAAACTCTTTCTTTTCTTTTATGACAGTCATTATAGCATGTTTATGCTATAATATCACATTTATTCTATTCAGTTAAACATTTACTGACAAATTACTATTTTATTATACAATTTTATGCTCGATTATACCAATAATAATGGCAAAAATAAGTAACAGGTAACCGTTTATTTTTCTAATAGCAATGCCGCCTATATTTCCCATCGGGCAGAATTTCCGCAGGGCAGTATAATTGATGAATTTTCCACCGGTAGCCCTATCTCATCACTAATAATTCTCCCGCCATATTTTCTTCCTAGGCTTAAATCAAGCATATTAGCTGAAACCCTTGGGGAGAAACCGGTGGTATAAGAATTCAACAGGAAAAACAAAGGGGAGTCGCTCATTACCTCCTTTAACGCCATAACCAGAGGGTAAAGCTCATCCTCAAGCTTCCACAACTCACCTTTAGGGCCTCTTCCATAGGACGGCGGGTCCATAATAATGGCATCATATACGCGGCCACGCCTTATCTCCCTTTGAACAAATTTCATACAATCATCTACTATGAATCGCACAGGTTTGTCTGCAAGGTTTGAAAGGGTAACATTTTTCTTAGCCCATGCTACCATTCCCTTGGATGCATCCACATGACACACCGAAGCTCCTGCTTCTAAACATGCACATGTTGCTCCACCAGTATAAGCAAACAGATTAAGAACTGAAACAGGCCTTCGGGCCATCTTAATTTTTTCTGACATCCAGTCCCAATTGGCTGCCTGCTCAGGGAAAAGCCCAGTATGCTTAAAGCCAGTAGGCTCTACATGAAAGGTTAAATTTTTGTAGCTTATATTCCAGCTGGCGGGTATCTTCTTCTTATACTCCCAACTGCCTCCACCGGCATTACTCCTGTGATAATGAGCATGGACATCATCACATATCCCCATTTTAGTCCAGGGCCATATGGCCTGGGGGTCCGGTCTTCTTAATATGATGCCCTTCCAGCTTTCAACCTTTTCTTTATCTCCTGCATCCAGAAGCTTATAATCTGTCCATTGATCAGCAATTATCATTCTTCAAACCTCTTATCAGACCTCTAACTCAAATTTCTAACTTCCAAGTTCTATCCTCAAACTTCTGACATCAATCCAACTTCTAATATCACACATACCGTACCTTACTTCTTATTCTAACTTCCAACTTCTAACCTCTAACTTCTAACCTCTAACTTCTAACCTCTAACTTCAAACTTCTATCCTCCATTTAACAAAAGCATCCCTATAAAAGTATATACAATTGCAATGAGTACTAATCCGGGTAAAGCCATCAAAATCCCCAGCTTATTTCCCTTGCGGCTTTCTGTGTCCCGGCAAGGCTCAGGAGTTCCTTTTCTAAGAACAAGTAATATGCCAAATAGCACCACAAGAGCTATTATCCTGTTTTGTACTTATATGTATAATTGCCCGTTGGTATTGCATCATACACAAAACAATGGTAGCATAATACTAATAAAGAAATCAATAAAGGAGTTGAGTTTTGTAATGCCTGACCCTAGTCCGGAAAGGCCGGATTATAGTTCTTATCTTGAGAGTAGTG
>JAAYTU010000041.1 GCA_012523705.1 Clostridiaceae bacterium | reverse complement strand
GACCTCTAACTCAAATTTCTAACTTCCAAGTTCTATCCTCAAACTTCTGACATCAATCCAACTTCTAATATCACACATACCGTACCTTACTTCTTATTCTAACTTCCAACTTCTAACCTCTAACATTATCCTGTTTTGTACTTATATGTATAATTGCCCTTAGCGTAAAGTTACTGTAGGGATTGATAAAAGGTCCATAAGAATTGAAAAGAAGATGACATCCTGTTAAGATAAAAACTTGGCAGAAATTACTCAACGAGAAAGGATGACATCTTCATGTACAATAGTATACTGCATTTTAACGACTTAGGGGTAAAGAAAATTGAGGAAAGAATAAAAAAGTTCATATCAGAAGGTAAGGATATTGCCGATTTGATTTTGGGTGTGAATCAGGATTTGATGAAATTAGGTAGAGATATCGTTACGGAAGTATTAGAAGATATGGATGAATTTCTTAGACAAGATGGGGTCAGAAAAAAGGATTGGGAGATTGTCAGAAAAGATGCAACAGGGCTTTTAACGACATTTGGTCAGATAAGATATAAAAGAACATACTTTAAACCTAAACAAGGTGGTAAGCGCAAATATCTTGTTGATGAACTTGTTGGGATAAAACCACATGACAGAATGAGTGCGGATGTTGTAATTAATACCCTGGATGAGGCAATAGAAAGCAGCTATAGAAAAGCTGGGGAAAAAGCCAGTTACGAAAATGAAGTAAGTAAGCAAGCCGTTATGAACAAAGTCCATATAGCGGAAGTTAATCCTCCAAGGCTCAAATCTTCAGAAAAGAGAGATGTTAGAATTTTATACATAGAAGCCGATGAGGATCATGTGGCGCACCAAGCTAAGAGAAAAGGCGGCACAAGATGCCTAATGCCAAAGCTAATCTATGTTCATGAGGGGATTGATTTAGAACGAAGTACAGCTAAAAGAAGTGTTTTAAAGAATGTACGGTACTTTGGAGAAGACTGTAAATCAGAGGATTTATGGCTTCAGGTTGCTCAATATATCTCTGAACAGTATGATGAAGATAAAATAGAGACCGTCTATATTTCAGGAGATGGAGCTTCGTGGATAAAACAGGGGCTAAACTGGATAGGAAAAAGCAGGTTCGTATTAGATAATCATCACCTGAACAAATATATTAAGGTTGCAACAGCTCATTTGAACGATGAGGCAATTTATCAAGGATTAAAGGATGCATTGGATTGGCCTGATAAAGAAATGGCTCATAGAGTATTTAACAGGATTTTAGAGCTGACTGAAAACGAGACAAAAATATCTGCTGTAAAAGATGCAAGAAAATATATAATGAACAACTGGGCGGGTATTGCTATCAAAGCCGAAAAAGGCTATGAAATAGTAGGTTGTAGTGCCGAGGGCCATGTAAGTCATGTCTTGTCAAACAGACTAAGCAGCAGACCAAAGGGGTGGTCTAGGACTGGAGCAAACCAGATGACAAAGCTCCTAGTATACAAGAAAAACGGTGGAAATATCTACGAGCTGGTAATGCTACAAAAAGAAAAAGAACGACTGGAACAAAAGGAAGAAATTCAAGATGAAATTATCAGGAGCATGAGGAGGTCAGGCGTAAGATATGAAAGCAGTTTTAATGTAGATTTACCTGCTATCCACGGTGGTCACAAAACAGGATTATATCATGCATTAAGGAAGTTGGTAGGGAAATGCGGCTGAGGCTGTGGACTAAGTTGCCATCTTGCGAATGGTTAGATCGTATGTTAGGCTAAATTGTAGCAAATCGTAACACAAGCAATCAGGATAAGTCTTTTCTTCTTTTCCCTACAGTAAATTAACGCTATCATAATTGCCCGTTGGTATTGCATCATACACAAAACAATGGTAGCATAATACTAATAAAGAAATCAATAAAGGAGTTGAGTTTTGTAATGCCTGACCCTAGTCCGGAAAGGCCGGATTATAGTTCTTATCTTGAGAGTAGTG
>JAAYTU010000040.1 GCA_012523705.1 Clostridiaceae bacterium | reverse complement strand
TCACGGGGCTTCTTAAGCGGACGCTCTACCCCTGGTGAGGATACTTCCAAATAATAGGGCTGGGAAATAGGATTCAATTCATCGAGCTTACTATTAAGTGGTCGGCTGACCTTTTCACAATCATCAAGGGATACACCCTCATGTTTATCGATATATACTCTTAAGAACCAGTTGCTTCCTTCCTTAACAAAATCAACGCCAACCAGCTCGCAACCAGCCTCTTCAACTATGGGCTCAGCTATTTCCTCAACTGTTTGTGCAATATTCTTTTTAGGCATTTATTCCTCCTATACAAAAACAAAGAGCGGGAATTTCCCCACTCTCGAATGTAAAACACTTTAACCAGATATATTTTAACACAGAATAACATGACTGGCAACATTCTTTTTACAAAGGCTAGAAGTCCGAGATCTAGAGGTAGGATGCTCAAACTTATCCTCGGATTTTTGCCGCATGCTGAATAATAATGCTATAATATTTTATATTAACCATATTAGAGCTATTTATTGGAGTAAACAATATGTCGGTTGTGGGAATTATCGCCGAATATAATCCTCTTCATTGCGGACATGAATATCATATTAAGAATGCTCGTAATTTAACAGGCGCAGAAGCTTGCGTTTGTGTTTTGAGTAGCAATTTTGTCCAGCGGGGAGAACCGGGGCTTGTTTCAAAATGGGCTCGTACAAAAATGGCGCTTCTTTCCGGAGCTGACCTGGTTGTTGAGCTACCCTCTGTCTTTTCCTGCGGGTCGGCAGAATACTTTTCTGCCGGAGCAATAAGCATCCTCGAAAGCCTTGGCTTTATTGATTATCTTTGCTTTGGAAGCGAAAAGGGAGAGATTGAGCCTTTAGAGACCGCCGCTCAGCACCTGGCCTTTGAAAACGAGTTTTTTAAGGAGATATTAAGAGCCGGGCTCCAGGATGGTCTGTCTTTTGCTGCTTCAAGGCAGAATGCACTTAAAGCAACTCTCGAAAATGATAAAAATACAATTGATATTATTAACAAGCCTAACAATATTCTTGCAGTTGAGTACATCAAGGCCATCAAAAGAATGGGAAGTAAAATAAAGCCCCTTACCATCAAAAGAAAAGGACAAGGCTATAATGAAACTGCTCATCATATTGATAAACATGATTTCTCAAGTGCCACATCCATTCGTCACTATATAGAAAAAATGGATGATACCTCTTTATGCCAACATGACTCGTATATTCTTAACAGTATTCCAAAGCCCTGTATTGATGTATTATGCGAAGAGTTTCGCTCAGGCAGGGGACCGGTATTCCTCAATAGTTTCGGAAACACAGTCCTGCATTTATTCAGAACCATGAATATTAACAGTATTAGCCAGCTTTCTTATATGGAAAATGGTCTTGAGAACCGTATGAAGGACGCTGCTTTTGAATCGGCTACTGTTGAAGAGTTTGTTAACAAGGTTGTAACCAAAAGATATCCCGCCTCCCGGGTGAAAAGAATAATTATTTGTGCACTAACAGGCTTAACCAATGATTTTTTAGAGTCACTAAAGTCAAACGGCTATGCCCAATATATCCGTATTCTTGGCTTTAACGAAACAGGCCGCCGGATTTTATCAGATAATAAAAAGAAGGTTTCCCTTCCCATTATCACAAAACCGGCAAGCTTTTCTAAAATGGAAAGTAATTTGGCAAGCCAATTATTTCAACATGAAATACGCTCAACAGCTGCTTATGTTTTGGGCTATCCGGACAAAAATTTGAGATACGGTAATGTCGAATTAACCACATCACCCATACGCGTCATATAAGACGAGACAGGGGACGGTTCCCCGTCCTGCTGTCCTGCCATTATCCTTCTTTTGCTCTTTCAAGCATCAGCTTTATTCTGTTTATTTGATTCACTTCACTTGCTCCGGGGTCATAATCTATGGTTACAATATTGGACTCTGGATACAAATCCTTAATAAGCTTTATCATTCCCTTTCCTGTAATATGATTAGGCAGACAGGCAAAGGGCTGCATGCAGATAATATTTTTTGCCCCTTCCCGGACCAGCTCCAGCATTTCGGCCGTCAAGAGCCACCCCTCACCTGACTGATTGCAAAGTGAAATATATGGCTCTACACTCTTTGCCATATCATATATTGTTGGAGGAGCTTTAAATCGTTGACTGTCTTTTAGGGCTATACGCATGTCATTTCTATAACCTTCTATAAATTTTGCTGCAATATTTCCGAGTAATCTTGTTCTTTGATTACCGGAAAGATACCTATACTTATATTCATGATTAACTGCACAATAAAGGAAAAACTCAATAAAGCCGGGCACCACCATTTCTGCACCTGAATCCTCCAGAAATGAAACCATATCGTTATTAGCATAGGGGTGATATTTTACAAGAATTTCACCTACCAGACCTACCCGAGGCTTTTTCTGTTCCTTTACAGGAATACTTTCAAAGTCCGCAACTATTTTTTTTAAATTACCGCGATACTCCTTTTTGTTAATTAATCTGACACTTTCCTTGCAGATATTAATCCACTTATTGAAAATTATATTAGTGGAGCCCGGTATCTTCTCATAGGGCCGAACCTGTAATAGAAGCTTCATCAGAAGATCACCATAAACAGCAGCCATCATCACCTTGACAATAATAGGCAAAGACAGCTTAAATCCCGGATTCTTATGAAGCCCTGATAGATTCAATGAAATAACAGGCACCCTCTCAAATCCGGCCAGTTTCATAGCTCTTTTTAGAAGGGCAAGGTAATTACTGGCTCTGCAGGGCCCTCCTGTTTGAGTAATGATTACAGAGGTATTATTAGTATCATATTTTTCTGACTGCAAGGCCCTTAACAGCTGTCCTATCACGATAATTGACGGATAACAGGAATCATTGTTCACATACTTTAAGCCAACCTCTACATCCTCTTTTTCCACAGTGGGCAGGATCTCTAAATTGTATCCTTCGCTCCTTACAGCATTCTGAATAAGTTCAAAATGTATTGGTACCATCTGAGGCGCAAGGATGGTATGCTTATGTCTCATTTCTTTTGTGAATAAGGGCCAGTCCTTACCTGGTTTAATGACTGTGATATCGCTTTTTTGCCCTTTTGCCTCCATTGCTGCTTTCAAGGAGCGCAGTCGGATCCTCACTGCTCCAAGATTATTTACCTCGTCTATTTTTATCATTGTATAAAGCTTACCGGTTCTGCCCAGTATTTCCTGAGCCTGTTCAGCGGCAACAGAATCAGGCCCGCATCCGAAGGAATTAAGCTGCACCAGCTCCAGATTATCTTGTTTCGAAACGAAATCTGCCGCCTCATATAACCTGGAATGATAGAGCCATTGATCCAGAACCCTTAGCGGCCTCTCCACCTTTCCAAGATGGGCAACCGAGTCCTCTGTAAAAACGGCTAACCCCAGCGATGTCAGAACATTTGGTATGCCATGATTTACTTCTGGATCCAAATGGTAAGGTCTTCCTGATAAAACAATACCCCTTGACCCGGTTTCCTTCAGCCATTTAAACACATCATAGCCTTTATTGCGTAGGTCCTCCTTAAATCTTAAGTCCTCATTCCAGGCCACGGATACTGCATTTTCCACTTCTTTATAGGTTACATTGAATTCCCTCAACTCTTCATGAAGTCTTGATATAAGCCTCTTTCTATTGTCATAGGGAATATAAGGGGTGTGTATTACAACACCATTTTCATTCAAGGCATCTATGTTATTTCTGATGACTTCGGCATAACCTGCAACAATAGGGCAGTTAAAGCAATTATCGGCTTGTGCTATTTCTTCCCTTTCCTTTTGAATGCATGGATAAAATATATGCTTTATATTTTGATTAATAAGAGAAACAATATGTCCATGAACAAGCTTTGCAGGGTAACAGGCTGTGTCGGAGGAAGTGGTGTCCATACCTAGCTCATAAATCTTACGACTTGATGGCGGCGAAAGAATAACTTTAAACCCCAGTTCAGTAAAAAAGGTAAACCAGAAGGGGTAATTTTCGTACATGTTTAATACCCTGGGTATTCCAATGGTGCCTCTAGGGGCATTTATAAGGGGTTTATAATCAAAAATCCTTTTTAGCTTATACTCAAATAAATTGGGAATCTCCTTGCCTTTTTTATTATCACCCTTTCCCGAGCCTCTTTCACACCGGTTTCCGGTGATATACCCATGACCATCTGAAAACTTTGTAATTGTAAGCACACAATTATTTGTACAACTTCCACATCGTGTGATTCTTGTTTTATACGAAAAATCTGAAAGCCTATCTCTCCCTATCAGTGAGGATCGCTCAGGCAAAGCGGATTTCCAGGAGTTCCTGGCTATTAGAGCAGCACCAAAGGCCCCCATCACTCCTGCCATGTCAGGTCTTACCACTTCTTTTTGTGTTATCAGCTCAAAGCATCTTAAAATAGCATCGTTTAAAAATGTTCCCCCTTGAACTATTATTTTGTCACCTAGCTCCTTTGCATCTCTCATTTTTATAACCTTAAACAGTGCATTTTTTACTACTGAGTAACAAAGTCCGGCTGCGATATCTTCAACTGATGCTCCTTCCTTTTGAACCTGCTTGACCTTTGAGTTCATAAACACTGTACATCTTGAACCTAACTCTGCAGGACTTTTTGCCTTCAGGGCCAATCTGGAAAACTCATGTACAGACAGATTCATTGATTTCGAAAATGTCTCAACAAAAGAGCCACAGCCTGACGAGCAGGCCTCATTCAACATAATGCTCTCTATAACACCATTTTTTATCTTCAGGCATTTCATATCCTGGCCACCGATATCCAGAATGGTCTCCACGCCAGGCAGGAAGTGCTCAGCCGCGGTATAGTGGGCTATAGTTTCTACCTCTCCTTTATCGAAGGATAATGCCGCCTTTATTAAATGCTCTCCATAGCCGGTAACAGCACTATAGGCAATAGTAGCATTGGAGGGAAGGTTCTCATAGATAGTCTTTAACATGGCTACTGCAGAATCTAAGGGACTTCCGTTATTATTTGTATATAGTGAGAACAGCAGATTTCCCTCTTCGTCTATCAGGGCAGCTTTACTGGTGGTGGAACCTATATCAAAACCAAGAAAACATCTTCCTTGATGCTTTGATACATCCTTTCTATTGATTTGATGCATTTGATGCCTCTTTATAAATCTGTTATAATCCTGTTCATTATCAAATAGGGGCTCTATATGCTCTGCTGCAGATAGATAATGGTTTTCGGTCTGTCTGGCCTTTTGTTTCAGCTCTTCTAAGGTAATCTCTATCTCATTTTTTGGGGATAATAGGGCAGCTCCTATAGCGACAAATAATTCTGAGTTCTCTGGTACTATCATCTGGTCCTGGCTTAATCCCAAGGTTTCCTGGAATCTTTGTCGTAATTGAGGTAAGAAGTGTAAGGGGCCACCTAAAAAAGCAACCTTCCTCTTGATCCTTCTACCACAAGCAAGTCCCCCTATAGTTTGATTTACAACAGCCTGAAAAATCGAAGCAGCAATGTCCTCTTTTTTTGCACCATCATTTAATAAGGGCTGAATATCGCTTTTGGCGAACACGCCGCACCTAGCAGCTATAGGATATATGACATTATAATTCTCGGCTAATTTATTCAAGCCTGATGCATCTGTTTTTAACAAGGATGCCATTTGATCTATGAAGGCACCAGTTCCGCCGGCACAAATGCCATTCATTCTTTGGTCAACCCCATGGTCGTAAAATGTTATTTTAGCATCCTCTCCACCCAGCTCTATAATTACATTTACATCAGGAATAAGCTGTTTCATAGCCTGACTTCCTGCCACCACCTCCTGAACAAATGGAAGGTCTAGGGCCTTACATATAGATAACCCTCCAGAGCCGGTGATAGCAGCTGTAATCTTAATATTTCCAAGGACACTGTATAACTTTTCTAAAAATTCATTCAGATTTCTTCTTAAATCCGAATAATGCCTACCATACATGCTGTACACCAATTGGTTGTCCTTATCCAAAACCGCAACCTTCATGGTCGTAGAACCAATATCTATGCCCATGTGATAAGTTGTAATTACAGCTTTCTTATCAGCAGCTGCTGCTGCAGATTTTTTTATCAAAGCACCAACAGATTGATGACTTTTTTCCCGGGAATACGTTTTTGTGGACAGTTTTCTTTCCTCCTTCAGCCAAACAGGTACTTTCTATTAAGCTTGAAAAGCCCAAAAGCTATTATGACCAGAAAATGAAAAAGAAAACCTTATGGTATTTTAATAAAACAGGGTGGACAACCTGCCCACCCTATACGGTAATCAATCTGAAATTAATAATTCAGCTAAGCTGCTGTGTTTTCTTCACTTTGTCTGACAATTTCAGCCTGAATCAATGTTAAAATAATAGTCAACTGTAAAATCAGCTGCTTAATAATAAAAGAAGCCTGGATTAACTGATCTATTTCCTCCTGATTGTTATTCTCAGCGCTCAGCCTGACTATATCAGCCTGAATCTGTAACAGCAAAAAGTTTAGCTGTAGTATTGCCTGCAGTACTTCAAAATAATCCTCCAGCAAAGCCTCAATGTCTTGGTTATTCATATTTTCACCCCCAGCTTGTCTATCTTTATACATATTATGCTGTACAAGCTATGGCAGTTCATCTCAGAACATACTAACCTTTGGGGGAAACTATAATTCCTTGTCCATCCATATATGAGGACAATCCTGGTCCATGAAAACATCGCCCTGTTTCATATAGCCCTGTTTTTTATAAAAATCAGAGACACGTACCTGAGCCGATAGCATTGCTTTCTTGCCGCCCATTTCCTTTATACAGTCTTCAGCAGCTTTCATGATGGAGTTGCCCAATCCTTTGCCCCTATATTCTCTTATTACTGCAATTCTGCCTACAACATGGCTCTGAACCTCAGGATTAAAAAAAGTCCGGCAGGTTGCAACAGGAATATCATTTATATAGCCAACAAAGTGTTTAGCCTGAGTATCATACTCATCAAATTCATCAATAAAGCCCTGTTCTGTTACAAAAACATCTTTTCTGATTTTAATTGCATGCTCCGGAAGATAATCAAATTGTTTTATCAGCATAGTAAGTACTCCTTAAAGCAGAATTATAACGTAAGAAGTGGAAAATTAGAGGTTGGAAATTTGAAGATTCTGGTTTCCAACCTCAAACTTCTAACCTCTATTTATTGAGGCAGAGAGCCGTCCCCCTGTCTCCTTTGAGACAGAGAAACGTCCCCTGTCTCACTGTCTCATGCACGAAGCTGAGCATCGAAGGTTTTTTCGAGGTTCTTTAAAATCCGCTCCATGGCAATATTCACATCTTCATCTGTCAGAGTTCTCTCCTGGGCTCTGAAGGATAATGCAAATGCAACACTCTTCATGCTATCTGCCACTTGCTCGCCCTTATAAACATCAAACAGGCTGACTTCCTCTAAATATTCTCCACCTTTTTGTTCAATCAAGTCCATCAATTGTCCGACATATACTTCATCCTTAACAACAACAGCCAGATCCCTTGTAATAGCAGGGAATTTCGGTAGCTGCTTATACTGCTTCTCAACACTTGAAGCATCTATCAGCACCTGCACATCAGCCATTGCAATATATGTTCTTTTAGGACATTCAAAATTCTCTGCTACTTCAGGATGTACCTCACCTAATATAGCTGCATAGACCATTTCATTATCTTTATTTCTGATAAACAGTTTAGCTGTACGGCCAGGGTGGAAAGATTGCGCATTCTGCTCCGGTCTGAATTCGTATTCTTTAATACCCATTGCTGAGAGAAGCTCTTCCATAGCACCCTTCAGCACAAAGAAATCACTTGTTTTGCCATACATTCCGATAGTCAGAGTTGATCTCTCATCGGCTAAGATTTCTCCTTCAACAGGGAAATATACATAGGCAAGTTCAAACAGAGCAGCCTCCGGAATGTTTCTATTGGTATTAGTTGAAATAACCTTAAGCATATCAGGTAAAGTGGTTGTACGCATCAGGCTGAAATCCTCTCCCAATGGATTGGATATAACAACTGCATTTCTCAGGTAATGATCCTCAGGAATATTTATCCTGTCATAAACCTTTGGACTTGCAAAGGACAAAGTGTAAATCTCGTTTAGTCCGCAGCTCATCATGGTATATCGAATAACATCCTCCATCTTCTGCTTATAGGTCTTCTTTCCTTGTGTAGACTCTTTGCCTGACAGTAGACTGGATTTAATATTATTATAACCGTAGAAACGAGCAACTTCCTCACATAAATCAGCAAACTGGGTGATATCATTTCTGAAGGATGGCGGAATAACTGTCATATTATTTGTATCAACTTTAAAGCTGAGTGAATTAAGAATCCTGACCATTTCATCAAGTGAAATTTCTGTTCCTAAAAAGCTGTTTATTCTATCGGGCTCTAACTTCATAACACGCTCTTCATAGGGTTTACAATTACAGTCTGCAATACCCTTTACAACCTTGCCCGCACCTAATAGTTCTATGAGCTCTGCACATCTATTGATTGCAGGAATGGTATTCTCTATATCCAACCCCTTCTCAAAACGAATGGCCGCCTCGCTTCTAAGACCCATCTTTTTACCGGTTATGCGAACAGAGGAGCCTTTAAAGTTGGCAGATTCCAGAAGCAGCACCCGAGTATCATCGGTAACTTCTGAATTTTCTCCGCCCATTACACCAGCAACAGCCACAGGACAATTTTCATCACAGATCACCAACATCTCAGAATCTAAGGTCCTGTCCTGACCATCCAGAGTTCTTATGACTTCCTCTTCCTTAGCAGTACGAACCACTATCTTACTGCCCTGAATCTTCTCCAGATCAAAAGCGTGTAATGGCTGGCCATATTCAAGCATTACATAGTTGGTTATATCAACAATATTATTAATAGGTCTCATTCCTGCTGCTGCAAGTCTTCTTTGCATCCAGGCAGGTGATGGCTCAATTTTAATATCCTTAACAACCCGAGCCGCATATCTGGAGCATAATTCAGGATTTTGAATTTCTATAGAAATTAATTCATTGACATCGCCGCCAGCCTCTTCCTTAACTGTAATTTTGCGCTCAGTAAAATCCTGACCTAATGTAGCGGCTGTTTCCCGGGCTAAACCGATGACAGAAAGGCAGTCGGGACGATTTGAGGTAATTTCAAATTCCACAACCTTATCTAAATCTAGGACATCCTTTACATCAGCCCCTAATTCAGGTGTCCCATTAAAAATATAAACCCCGTCATCGGGTGCATCAGGCAGATAATCCTTTGTAAGGTTCAGCTCGTCAATGGAACACATCATGCCATAGCTCTCAACTCCCCTAAGCTTGGAAGCCTTGATTTCGCCACCAGGAAGTTTTGCGCCTACCTTTGCTAAGGGAATATAGTCCCCCTCTTTCACATTAGGTGCGCCTGTTACCACCTGAAGAACCTCAGTGCCAACATCTACCTTGCATACCACAAGTTTATCTGCATTAGGATGCTTTTCTAAAGATATTATTTTCCCCACGACAACATTTTCAATGCCTCCGGCCATATCCTCAATGCCTTCAACCTTTGATCCGGACATAGTCATGGCATCGATATACTCTTTAATCGAAACATTTATATTAACATAATCTTTTAGCCATTTAATTGGTGCTTTCATCTTTCATTCCTCCTTTAAAACTGCTTTAAGAAACGCACATCGTTTTCAAACAGCAATCTCATATCATCGATCCCATACTTACCCATTGTAATACGCTCAACACCGACGCCAAAAGCAAAACCGGAATAAATATCAGGATCAATTTTGCATTCTCTTAACACATTGGGATGAACCATTCCTGCACCAAGAATTTCGACCCAGCCTTCACCCTTGCAAATTCTGCATCCTGAGCAGTCACATCCCCAGCATGATACATCAACCTCAGCAGATGGCTCAGTAAATGGGAAGTGGTGTGGTCTTAAGCGGATTCTGCTGTTTTCACCAAATATGGCCTTGGCAAAAGCTTGAAGAGTACCCACCAAGTCGCCCATAGTAACTCCCTTGTCTACTACTAGGCCCTCAACCTGATGGAATACTGGAGAGTGAGTTGCATCAACTGTGTCAGACCTGTAAACTCTTCCGGGGCAGATAATTCTGATTGGAGGTGTGTTAGACATCATATGCCGTATTTGCACAGGTGATGTGTGTGGTCTGAGAACCACATTCTCGCTTATATAAAATGTATCCTGCGCATCTCTTGCCGGATGATTTTTAGGAATATTCAAGGCCTCAAAGCTGTTATAATCTAGCTCGATTTCAGGTCCCTCAGCTATTTCATAGCCCAAGCCCAGAAAGAAGTCTTTCATTTCATCCATTACTGTTGTCAAAGGATGCTTTTTACCTACCGGCCTCATTTTGCCAGGCATGGTAACATCAATTACTTCAGCTTTAAGCCTTTCATTGCGTAGTTCCCTTGTGAGCCTGTTCTTTGCACTTAGTATGCCTTCTTCCAAGGATCCTCTGATTTCATTGGCAAGCTGCCCAATTATAGGACGCTCCTGTGGTGATAACGTTCCCATACCCTTCAGTATTTGAGTCAGCTCACCTTTTTTACCCAAATAGGCTACCTTAAGCTCCTCCAGCTCCTTTAGATCTGAAGCTTGTGCAAGCTTTTCCATAGCTTGTTTTTGAATTGATTCCAATTGCTGTTTCATCCTGATTACTACACCTCTTTTTCTTATACTATATCCACAAATATTTAAAGCAAAAACCTCTATCCTCTATGATTATATCTGCGGATGCCATGATTTTTTATTTTACAAAAAAAACGCCCCGTCATAGGACAAAGCGTTAGTTTGCGGTACCACCTATGTTCATGTAAATACCTTATTGACCCTTAACCCAAGTCACCACATATATCTACATGCACTTATAGCTGTAACGGGCTCTCCCGGCCGCTCCTACTACTAGTTCAGGCGGCAGCTCCAGAGTGAAATTCAGCTTGAAACTTTAATACTAATGCTTTCAGCCTTGGCATTAATTCTCTTTAATAAGTGGCAGCAAGCTTACTGGGCCTCTTTCATAGCCTTTGATTATTATATCATACGAAGCATCAATAAATTCGTTACCCGTTTAATTATGCAAATTCTATAACAGGTAAACTTATTATACTCAACATCAAAAGGTTCTTCAAGTCTGGTTATGGTTTTTTATTTCTATCGTTTATCATTAACTGAATTCTTCTCATAGTGACAATGCTGTGACAGCAGTGGTCTAGCTGGATCTTTCATGCAGTTTTTTCAGAAGGCGCCACCTCCTCCGCCGCCTCCGCCGCCACCTGAGCTTCCGCCGCTAAAGCCTCCACCGCTGCCGGAGGATGATGAGGAGGAACCTCCGGTACTTGATGCGGATCTTATGGAAGAGCTCATAGAATTAGTAGTTGAACGCATTGACTGGATTAATGCCACCCTTCCTGTTTGCCCTGAATTTACTCTCATATATGTAAGGTTGCTATCCTGAAAATCAATTTCATTAACCACAAGGGGAAGCTGGCTTATAACCTTATCCGCCATTCCCAATGGAACCGCATAAACAAGATAATGCTCCCACATTACTATTGATGGCAAGGTTGCCTTGTCCATCCGACTAAAATCCTTCAGGAAATTCTTGAATGCCATCCACCTTGCCCTTTGTTCAGCACCATAGGGAGTATACTTCCTGGGATTGTAAGTGATAAAAACAGTAACCATACCTAGAACAAATAAGGACAGTGGTATGAAAGAAGAACCTGTTATAAACAATACTAGTGATGCAATCAGGTAAAAAACATATATTCTCTTTCCAAGTGCAGAAAGCTTTTTATCAACTGGTTCAAAAAAATTATGTTTTTCTGCCTCTGTTTTTACATGATTGGACCAGTTTTCATAATCATCTTTAAATTTGAGTGCTTCAGAATTATTGATATCACAAATACGACTTAGCTTGACAGTGTATCGGTCGCCTAACCTATTAATAAACCAGCGAACCAAATGTTCTTCGTGAAGCTTTAAGTGATGAGCCGGTTTGTCTGGATTTCGTGAAACAATATAATCTTCATACATTCCTAGTCTGGAAGGTTTGGGAGCCTGCTCATTCACAGGCATTAGAATCAAATAGCGTCTGCGAACCAAATCAAGCAATGTTGCAGTCATATCCCCGACAGAAACCCGTCCCCTGTTAAGCAGATAACTCATCTCGGCAGGAGTGTAATTGCCTGGTAGCTCTCTGTAATACTTTTGGTCAAAGCTTGTTTTTGGGATTTTCTTATGTTTGATATAAAAACCAAAAACTATTGGAAACCATCCAACAAAAAGAACCAAAAAGACAACGAAAGAAATCTTCCTTCTTAAATCTATTTTTTCATTTATCTTTTTGGCTTCCTCTCTTAATTCATTGGCTTCCTCGGCAAAAGATTTCTCACGAGCCATTATCATGTCAAACGCTTCCTCATCTATTGTCCTTCGTGCTCCAGGGACAATTTCAGGCGGAAACAAAACTAGTGTTTCAACATTTTCTCTAGGATCAACATAGGGCACTGTAAAAACCACATTCCGTTCATCGATTATATGTGACTCACCAAATAAGGGGCCGTGTCCAAAAACTCTCACATCTTCCCTGTTGGCACCAGCCGGAATGGTAATGTTTATAGTAACATTATTAAGCCTGACATCCCAATTGGAATCTACAATCTTTCTGTTGAATTCAGCTATATCATTATATTTTGTAACAACATTATCCAAAGTATATTTATAAATAAAAGTCTTTGTTTCACTGGAAGATTTCTCGAATACCTTGAATGCCGCTGTGTTTCCTATTATAACCATATTGTGGGTTCCATTAGTTTGTCCATCATTAACATAGTCCGTTGAGTATAGCTCTGATTCAGTGCGCTCTCCACTCTTTTCCACAAACACTTTAGCGTTTGAGATGCCATCTGTTTCAGAAAAATCTACATCCCTATACACTCCATTAAACTTACCTCTAAAATCATAGGTCACGTACTCTTCGATATCGGCAGAACCGTCGGGCCTGACATCTACATTGATTATGTACTCAGAAATTTTATAATCCCTAGCATGAGCAACTACATGGGACAAAGGTGAAAAAAAGGATATGAGCAAAACCACGATGAAAACAAATACTCTATTTTTTGATTTAAAATGCTTCATTTAATATCTCCTGGCTTGCGGAACAATCCTATTACCATACTAGTTGGCCTGGTAATAGGTCTTCAAACTAATGCTGAAACTGGTTTTTGTCTAATCAGAACTTTACCTGGGGATTCACAGCTTCTGCTTCATCAATCTGGATAAATTCTTCGGGAATAAACTTAAATAATCCTGCAATAATACTTGAAGGAATCATTTCAACTGTATTGTTGTAGTCCATGACCACATCATTGTAGAATTGTCTGGCAAAGCCGATTTTATCCTCTGTATTTTTCAGCTCTCCCTGTAATTCCATAAAGTTGGTGTTGGACTTTAGCTCCGGATATGCCTCTGCTACTGCGAACAGTCGCCCAAGGCCCTTTGTGAGAGCCGAATCGGCATCAATAGCTTCCTGATGATTCCCGGCCGACATATACTTAGACCTTGCCTCGTTAACAGCCTGCAAGGTTTCCTTTTCGTGTGCCGCATATCCCTTTACCGTCTCAAGGAGATTAGGGATTAGATCAAATCGTCTTTTAAGTTGCACATCAATCTGGCTCCATGAATTCCTGACCTTGTTTCTCTTTTGCACAAGAGAATTGTATGTTGCCACTACATACAGTAATATAACTGCAACTACAATTAATGCTATCCACCACATAATATCAGTCCCTCCTAATTATTATTAACGGCATTGCCGTAAAAAACTAATCATAGAACATTGCTTAATGATTACAGCTTTATCAGAATGCTCCACCGCCGCCTCCGCCGCCTCCGCCGCCTGAGCTTCCACCGCTAAAACCGCCACCGCTGCCTGATGAAGAAGATAATGTGGAATTAGCAACATTCATGGCATTATCGATTGCATTAGTGACCGAGGATATGGTTGAATCAAGCACATGAGTAAAATCCGTGAATACTATAGAACTGCCATAACCGCTTAAAAAAGTTAAATTGCCGTCATTATAATCATACTCGCTAATAACCAATGGTAATTGCTTAATAACCTCCTTGGCAACTCCTAAGGAAATAGCATAAACAAGGTAGTGCTCCCAGATGACAATTGAAGGCAATCCTGCCTTGTCCAGCCGGCTAAAGTCCTTCAGAAAGTTCCTGAAAGCAGTCCATTTGGCCTTTTGTTCATTACCGTAACGCGTCCTTTTATTGATTGTCACTGAGTAGATAAATGTAAATATAGATATAAATAACAGAATTAGAGCCCAAGAGGTCTCAAAAATAAATAGTATGACAAATGCAATAATAAAGTACATTATAGCGGCTATTCTAATAATAAATTTACCTTTGTCGCTTGATTTATCAAAAAAATTAAGTTTTTCAGCCTCCTTAGTAGCGAGGTCACTGAAAGATCTATAGTCCTTACAAAATTTAGTGGCATTTCTCTCACTTTTGGTATAATCCGAGATGTTGTCTAAAATAATAGTATTTCCATCTCCCAGCCTATGGATAAACCATTCAATTAGAAATTCCTCATGCCTCTTTAAGTAAGCAGAGCTGGGGGCATTTGGATTAATTGAAACTGCGTAAGACTCAATTTGCTTATCTTGCAATATTAATCTCTTTTTTACAACCCTTTCAGTAGTAAGAATCAAATATCTTTTCCTTACTAAATCCATCAATGTCGCAGTAATATCCTTTGTATTAATGTGTCCCATAGACATAAGGCAGGACATTTCTGCAGGAGTGTAATTTTCGGGCAGTTCTCTGTAATACTTTTGCTTAAAATCACTCTCAAGTTCTTTATCATATTTATTATAAACATAAATAAACAAGGCTACCCATAATACCGTTAGAAATCCAACAAGTGCCGTACCTATTATATTAAAAGTCTGTTCCCTTTCTAATTCCCTTCTGGCCACTTCCCTTTGCTCATTTGCCTCCTCGGCTAATGTTCTTTCATTCTCCAATATTCCTGGAAGTGCTTCCTTGGAAACTATCTGCATGGCCTCGGGGACCAGATGTGTAGGGAATAAAACCAGAGTTTCAACCATTTCTCCCGGCATGACATATGGAACAGTAAATACTACTTTTTGTCCATTAATTATCTCTGATTCTCCTAAAAGGGAGCCATGGCCGAAAACCTTGATTTCTTCCTTAGAAGCCCCCCGCGGCAGAGTAATATTGATGGTAATATTATTAAGAGGAACATCCCAATTTGAATCAACTATTTTTCTGTTGAATTCTGCTATATCATCGTATTTAGTAACTACATTATTGAACCGGTACTGGTATACAAAGGTTTTCCTCTCATTGTAGGATTTTTCATAGACTTTATACTTTGCAATGGTTTCTGAATAGGGACTTATTCCGTATTCCGCAATATAATCAGTATAGGTTCCATCTTTGCTTTCATTATTTTCTGATGAAGGTATTATTTCATTAAAACTCCCGTCCATGTTTATAACATATATCCGAAAATTAGTAATACCATCAGTTCGTGAAAAATCTATATCACGGTAAACTCCATTAAAACTTCCGTGAAAATCATATCTGATAATTTCTTCAATATCGGCCGATCCATCAGTGTTAACTGCAACATTAATTGTATACTCATAAATTTCGTATGATCTGTTGTCTGCAAAAGTATCAACCTCAGATACTATTAATGAAGAACAGAATACGGTCAACAAAATGCAGACAAAAAGTGTCTTTATGCGTTGTTTTGAATTATTCACTTCTGCATTCACCTCGAAAGAGTTTAGTCTTCCTTAAGATGCGGCTAATTATTGAATTATATCAAAGAACCTTTGACAAGAAGGCCTTTGTTCTGGGATTCTGGGGATTTGTAAATATTTCTTCAGGGGTGTTTTCCTCGACAATCATGCCTTCATCCATGAAGATTACTCGGGTTGCCACCTCTCTGGCAAATCCCATCTCGTGAGTAACAATAACCAATGTCATTCCTTCATCTGCCAGCTGCTTGATAAGATCAAGAACCTCTCCTACCATCTCAGGGTCCAGTGCAGATGTGGGCTCGTCAAAAAGGATTACCTTCGGATTCATGGCAAGGGCACGAACAATTGCTATTCGTTGCTTTTGTCCTCCCGAAAGTGTGGAGGGGTAAACATCGGCCTTATCCTCCAGCCCTATCCTTTTAAGAAGGCGCAGGGCATTTTCCCTTACCTCTTCAACAATTTGACTCTTGGCTTTATCTATCTCATAAAGATTTTTCTTATTTTTAGTAAAGATATTTGTGATTTTTATGAAAAAATTTTTCAGCTTCAGTGAACGCAGCTCCTGTTTTTTGATATATAAAGGAGCCATCATTATATTTTCTATGACTGTTTTATTATTAAATAAATTAAACTGTTGAAAGACCATTCCCATCTTGCGACGGTGAATATTAATATCAACCTTGAAATCAGCTATGTTTACACCGTCAAAGACAATATCACCACTGGTAGGGTCCTCAAGACAATTGAGACAACGTAGGAATGTACTCTTCCCACTTCCGGAGGGGCCTATTACTGCGACCTTCTCGCCCTCGTGTATAGTAGTTGTAATACCCTTTAGAGCTTGAAACTCGCCAAAATGCTTCTTTAAATCAATTACGTCTATCACTTTTTCTTAGGCTCCTTTCCATGATTTTTACTAAAAATGCAATTATCGCAACCAATACAATATAAATAAGTGCCATTACAAGGTATGGGACCATAAATTCATAGCTGTTAGTACCAATATAATTAAAGGCCACATATAAATCGGCGGCTCCGACAAAACTTACTACAGAGGTTTCTTTAATCAGTGCAATAAATTCGTTTCCTAAGGTAGGCAGGATATTCTTAACAGCTTGTGGAACAATAACCTTCAGCATCGAGACACCATAACTTAAACCGACTGCTCTGGCTGCCTCCATCTGCCCCGAATCAACCGACATGATTCCACCTCTCATTATTTCCGATACATATGCTGCACTGTTCAATCCAAATACAAGTACACAAACATTTACGGCCGGAATGTTTAATCCCAGCAAAGGGAAAACAACATAATAGAAGACCAATAACTGAACAACAACAGGTGATCCTCTGAATAAGGCTACATAAAACTTACATATACCATTTAATACTCTGGGTAATTTTTTATACTTTGGAATGACTTCAATAATAGCAATAATTGTACCAATTACTATTCCTATGGCCAAGCCTACAATCGCTATATATAAAGTGTTTTGTAAGCCTGTAAGAACCCTTTTGTATCCATCATATTCAATGAAAATCTCCCAAAACTTCGCAATTTTTCTTTCGAAACTTCCCATAGCACTTTCCTTTTATCTCATAATAATTCACATGCAATTATACAACAATAATAACACATAAGATACGATAATTCTTGTTTTTTTACCATAAACATTAAAAAGGCTATCTTAGGATTGATAGAGCGCATCTGAAAATCAGTCTAATAATCCTAAGATAGTCCATATGTTAATTATGTAATATCCTGATGCTGACCAAATAATCAGTTGAGAGCATTGATTGCTTTTGCAATGCTTTCTGCAGGAGCCTCGTCAATAATAACAAATTCTATATTGCCATTTAACATATCCTGAACTGCCAGAGAACCTGCTTTGTAGCCTACGCACTCAACATTATATCCAGCAAAGCCCCAGTCTTCATCTCCCTGAACATAGAATTGTCCGGTTGTACCATTTTGAACACCTATCTTTGTGTTTTTATCGTACTTTGATAAAATAGCCTCTACATCAGCCGCTGTTTTGCAATTATCAAAGGTAGTCTCACTAGCTTTTACAATAAGCTTCTGAGCTGCATCATAGTATTTATTTGTAAAGTTCACATATTCTTTTCTGTCTTCTTTTATTGTCAGACCTGACATTGCTATATCAGCTTTGCTCTGGCCGATTGAAAGACAAACAGAATCAAATTCCATATTGCTGATTACAAGCTCTTTCCCAAGATAATCAGCAAGTAATTTAGCGATTTCCATGTCAATGCCATAGTACTTATCGCCAGCCATATACTCAAATGGCTCAAATGCAGCATTTGTAGCTACAACAAGCTGATCCTTGGAAGGATCCAATGTGCCAGATGTAACAGGTTCAGGTGTTCCATCGCCGAAATATTTATCAAGGATAGAGGTAAATGTACCATCTTCCTGAATTTTAGCAATGAATTTATTAACCTCGTCGAGAAGCTCAGGTTGATTCTTGTCAACGCCAAAAGCATATTCCTCTTGTGTCAGCTGAATATCAATGACCTTAACCTGTGAGTCACCAGCCTTTTGACCGCCACATCCGGCTAATGTAACGAGAATCATTACCATAACCAGTGAAAGTGAAATAATCTTCTTCATGAATACATCCTCCTGTAAATTGAATATTTATACACTATTATTCGTTAATATGCATAAATATACATTAACTCAATTAAAGCTATTTGTCAACACATAATTCTATCTTTTTTCAAGAACACAGAGGGACGATCCTTCTGTGTGTTGCAACTTCATGTAGCGGCTGAGTGCCTGCTACCATTTAGCGCTTCGGAAAAACATCCGGTTTTTAGTCGCGCCCGCTTCGCAATCCATGCTCCGCTTTAAATGGCAGCAGTCACACAGCTTAAGGAACGCGTAAGAACCAGTTTGACCCCAAAAAGTATACAAAGTGGGGAGGGTTGCAAAACACAAAAGGGCAGTCCGCTTGAGTTAAATGTGTCTTTTGAGGTACTGGCCTGTGTATGAATCAGAAACCTCCATTACCTCCTCAGGTGTGCCCTTTGCAAACACATATCCACCATCATCTCCGCCTTCAGGGCCGAGATCGATAATATAATCAGCAGTCTTTATTACATCTAAATTATGTTCTATTACGATAACGGTATTGCCTTTGTCTACAAGCTCCTGCAACACATTTATCAGCTTGCTGACATCTGCAAAATGAAGTCCGGTGGTGGGTTCATCAAGAAGATATATTGTTTTTCCTGTACTCGTTCGGCTCAGTTCGGCGGAGAGCTTAATTCGCTGTGCTTCACCACCAGAAAGCGTGGTAGAAGGTTGTCCAAGCTTAATATAGGATAACCCCACATCATAAAGGGTCTGTATCTTCCTCTTGATGGCCTGGAAATTGCCAAAGAACTCAAGAGCCTCTTCTACTCTCATTTCCAAAACCTCATAAATGTTTTTCCCCTTATAGTGCACCTCTAAGGTTTCCCTGTTATATCTCTTACCGTTACATACCTCACAAGGCACGTATACATCAGGCAAAAAGTGCATCTCTACCTTGACAGTTCCATCACCTTTACATGCCTCACAGCGCCCGCCACTGACATTAAAGCTGAAGCGGCCCTTGGAATAACCTCTCATCTTCGCTTCGGTTGTTGATGCAAACAAATCTCTGATTAAGTCAAAAACCCCTATATAAGTAGCCGGATTTGAACGAGGAGTTCTTCCAATAGGACTCTGGTCTATATCAATAATCTTATCAAGATGCTCTATTCCCTCAATCCTGTCATGCTTTCCGGCAATAGTCCTGGCACGATTCAGCTTCCTTGCAAGTGACTTGTATAAAATTTCATTAACAAGGGAGCTTTTACCTGACCCCGATACACCAGTTACACAGGTAAAGACACCAATCGGAAATGCTACATCAATATTTTTAAGATTATTCTCCCTTGCTCCAAATACTGTTAAGTATTCCTTTGATACCCTACGCTGCTTCGGAACTGGAATTGAAAGCTTACCGCTTAAATAGGCCCCTGTGATAGATTCCGGATTTTTCATAAGCTCCTGAGCCGTTCCACAGGCTATTACCTGGCCACCTCTATCACCTGCCCCCGGACCTATATCAACAATGTAGTCAGCCTCCCGCATGGTATCCTCGTCATGCTCAACGACTATAACACTGTTACCTAAATCCCTAAGTTTTTTCAGAGCATTTAACAGCTTGTCATTATCCCTCTGATGCAGGCCGATACTAGGTTCGTCCAGTATATAATCCACGCCTGTCAGCCCTGATCCAATTTGCGTAGCCAGCCTTATGCGCTGCAGCTCACCACCTGAGAGTGTTCCGGTAGACCTTGATAATGTTATGTAATCAAGGCCCACCTCAACCAGAAACCCTAGTCTGGCCTTAATCTCCCTTAATATCTGATTTGCAATGGTCATCTGAAAATCGGTTAATTTAATATCATCTATGAACTTATATAGATTCTTTATAGACATATCTGTGATTTCATATATGTTTTTATCTGCTACCGTAACAGCCAAGGACTCCTTTTTCAGCCTTTGTCCATTGCAAAGTTGGCAGGGAGTAATGCGCATATAGGATTCAAATTCCTGCTTGGAATTCGCTGAACCCGTTTCCCTATAATACTTTTCTACACTATTAATAATACCTTTAAATGTCAGATCATGAACCCTATCGCCCCATCTTCCTTCGTAGTAGAAAGTAACAGAACGGTCGGTGCCATAAAGAAGCAGATCCCTTATTTCCTTCGGGTATGACTCATAGGGTACATCCAAGGAGAAGTTAAACTCCTTTGAAAGTGCTTCCAGAACCGAATTAGCCCAGCTTCCCTTCTTATGAGCGGCCTGCCAGCCATAAACTGCAATAGCTCCTTCATTAATGCTCAGGCTTTTATCAGGAATCATCAAGTCCTCATCAAAATGCATCATATAACCAATACCCGAACATTCAGGGCATGCCCCATATGGATTGTTGAAAGAAAAGCTCCTAGGTTCGATATCATTGATACTTACTCCACAGTCAGTACAGGCAAACTTCTGGCTTAATGTCATTCTTTCCTGACCGATCACATCAACCATTACAATACCATCAGTCAATCTGAAAACGCTTTCTATTGAATCTGCTAAACGGGATTCAATCCCCGGCCTAATAATGAGGCGGTCTACAATAAGCTCGATATCATGCTTATTATTCTTTTCAAGTATTATCTCTTCAGATAAATCATACTGCTTGCCATCAACAAACACCCGTACATAACCGCTCTTACGAGCCTGCTCCAGTACTTTTTCATGCTGGCCCTTTCTGCCTCTGACTACAGGAGCAAGAAGCAGAATTTTTGTACCCTCAGGCAACGACATAATCTGCTCAACCATTTGATCTACTGATTGACTTTTTATCTCTTTACCACATTCAGTACAGTGGGGTGTACCCACTCTTGCGTATAACAGCCTTAGATAATCGTAGATTTCAGTAACTGTTCCGACTGTAGAGCGGGGATTATGGCTCGTAGACTTCTGGGATATTGAGATGGCCGGCGAAACACCTTCAATGCTAAGCACATCAGGTTTCTTCATCTGCCCCATAAACTGTCTTGCATATGAAGATAAGGATTCCATGTATCTTCTTTGCCCATCGGCATAAATGGTATCAAAGGCAAGGGAAGACTTGCCCGACCCACTGATTCCGGTCAGTACCACAAGCTTATTCTTTGGGATATCTATATCAATATGCTTTAGATTGTTTTCAGAGGCACCCCTGATTTTTATATAATTATTTTCGGGTATATTTATCAATCCCTTCTCCTAATAATTCATAACAGCATTAAAGACTCATAAATAACTAAGAATTCTAATACTTGAGTGTTTTTTCTCTGATATTATAATAATAACACTGCTCTGCATACAAACAAAGGCCGACAAAGAACAAAAAACGACCTAAGTGCCCCGCGGCACTTTAGTCGCTACAAAAATATCTGCATTTTTTTAATTTGTTGTTCTATTAGTCGTAGTTGTTAGTTTAGTCGTAGTTGTTAGTTGTTTCTCAGGAAACGTACTGCATTATAAAAGACTCTACCTCTTCCGGCTCAATATTCAGTGCAGCAGCAAACTCTTCATATAGATTTTTTTCGGCTGCCTTCATTATCTCTTCGTCAACCTTCATCAGTCTTTTTCCATTAGCAATTTTCTCCTGCTTTTCTTCATATATGGTTTTCACCAGCTTTGCCCAGTCCTCGCATCTACCATTCTTGAGTGCTGCTTTGAAAACCTGGTTTCTTTTTCTGTCATCGCTGATCCAATGGGTTTCCTGCTCAGGTAAGGACTTGATCAGGGATAATACATCCTCTCTTTTCATAATCTTTCTCATAAAAACCTTATCATTGTTAACTGGAGACTTAATAGTTAAATTGTTTCCGTATGCAGGACACAGAACATAGTGGTCAACCTCATTTTGATTAATATCCTTTTCCTTGCGTATATCTACAATTTTACACACTCCCATAGTACTGTATATGACATAGTCATTTACTTTAAACACTTCTTCCTCCTTACTTTGTTATGAAAACATAAAACCCGGGTTTATATAGTAACAGAAAATAAGCATTTAATTATCGTTTAATAATTAAACACTTATTTCTATTTTACCATAATTCCGCATTTTAATGTGAAAAACATATATCCTTTTTTTCCCTTAAAGAGTATTAAGCTTACACTCCCATATTATTATAGCCGGCATCAATATACATCGTTTCACCCGTCATGCCGGAGGAAAGGTCGCTTAATAGATAAACCGCCGCTCCACCCAGATCCTGCAGGGTTATATTGCGTTTCAGGAAGGCTTTTTCCTCTACAATTGAAAGAATATCACTAAAGCTCTGTATCCCTTTTGCAGACATGGTTTTTATCGGGCCTGACGAAATAGCGTTGACGCGTATATTCTCCCCCCCCAGCTCCTGTGCTGCGTATCTGACGCTAGCCTCAAGTGCTGATTTAGCGACACCCATAACATTATAACCTGGTGATACCCTGGCCGAGCCACCACCATAGGTAAGGGTAATAATACTTCCTCCCTCGGTCATTAACTCCTGTGCTTTATTTGCTACTGCAATAAACGAATATACACTAATATCCATAGCCATTAAGAAACCATCTCTGGAGGTGTTTACAAAGGTATCCCGAAGATCCTCGGCCTTTGCAAAGGCAATAGCATGAACCAGGCCATGCAAGACTCCATGCTTACTTTTTATTGCAGAAAAAAGGCTCTCTATATCTTCATCCTTAGATACATCGCATGGATAGGCCTCAATTGGTGCCATGTCTTCTGTGAGCTTCTGCAGGGATTGAAACTCTCTTTCTCCGAGATATGTGAATATAAGATTAGCTCCCTGCTCTTTAGCGGCTCGAGCTATACCCCAGGCTATGCTCCACTTATTTCTGACACCCATAATGAGTATGTTTTTACCTTTAAGTAATTCTCCCATATTGTAACCTCCGGATATTATCTAATATTATTATCTGATAATAATATACATTATCTCTAGGATATTTTCAATCCTATAAATTAATCAAGTCTGTTTTTCCGAATGATATAATCAGCTCAATCTGGACTAATAAGAATTAGCAAAAAATGATTAGAAAAAGTTTGTCGTAAAATGTCGGAAGCCAAGTTTTGGTGCGAGTTTCATTGACTTTTTGTCAAACTAGTGTTAAGCTTTTGTTCAGAGAAAGAAAGGGCAATAAACTATGTCTAGGCCTATAATTTTTGGAGGAATTACGAATGAAAAATCTGGAAAAAGTCAGGAGCAGGCTTAATAGAGCCATTTCTTCAGGTTACAGTAAAAACACCATATTAGGTATAAGCAAATCCCTGGATGCCCTGATAGTAGAAAAAATGAAGCAGCAGATGAGAGAGAAAGAGTACATAACAAGGCTATGAAGAACTAAAACAAACAATTTCAGACGGAGCAACTTATAAAACACGGACTAAAACGAATTAAAACGGGCTACCTAAATAGCCCGTTTTAATTTCCCAAAAAACTTAATTATTTCCCAATCCTTATCCTATGCTCCGCATCTGTTTGAAATAAACCTGCTAATCCTGTTTAAGGCCTCTTGAATATTTTCTATTGAGGTAGCATAGGTTGCTCTTACAAAGCCTTCACCACAAGCTCCAAAGGCATTGCCTGGAATCATGAGAACCTTCTCTTCCATGAGCAATTTCTCGCAGAAGTCATCAGATGTCATACCTGTGATGCCTATTGAAGGAAATACATAGAATGCTCCTACAGGTTCGAAACAGCTTAAGCCTATTCTTTGAAAACCATCCACCATAACATGCCTGCGTCTGTTATATTCCTCCTTCATGCGAAGGACCTCAGGTTCACCATTTTTCAGCGCTTCTATGGCAGCATATTGAGCAGTTGTTGGACTACACATTATGGCATATTGATGTATTTTTTTCATCTGACCTAAAGCAACAGAATCTCCACATGCGAAACCTATCCTCCATCCTGTCATTGCGAAGGCTTTTGAAAATCCATTTATTACAATGGTTTTATCCTTCATTTCAGGAAATTGGGCAATGGAGGCATGCTCACCCTTATATGTCAATTCGGCATATAATTCGTCAGATATTACTACTATGTTTTTATCCTTTAAAACTTCTACAATGGCCTTATAATCCCCATAATCCATGGTGGCACCTGTAGGATTATTCGGATACCCAATTATTATAGCTTTAGTTTTATCTGTTATAGCATCCAGTAACTGTTGCGGTTGCAGTTTGAAACGGTCCTCAGCCTTAAGTTCGATTGGAACAGGAGTAGCTCCCGCAAACATCACACATCCCTTATATGCTACAAAAGACGGCTCTGGGACAATAACCTCATCTCCCGGACCAGCAAAAGTTCTGACAGCAATATCAATAGCCTCACTTCCACCAACGGTCACAAGAATCTCATCCTTTGGACAATACTCCAAGGAGAATCTATTCTTCATGTAACGGGCAATTTCCTCACGAAGCTCGATAAATCCTGCATTTGATGAATAATGTGTTCTGCCCTTCTCAAGAGAATAAATCCCCTCTTCACGAATGGTCCAGGGCGTTTCAAAATCTGGTTCTCCGATACCAAGGGATATTACATCCTCCATTTCATTTACCAGATCAAAATATTTCCTTATCCCGGATGGGGGGGTATCTAAAATATATTTCTTTATCATATCCTTCATTATCATAGTACAACAGCCTCTCTATCATCCTTTAGCTTTTTGTTAAATATGACTCCGTTGGCCTTATATTTCTTAAGGACAAAATGAGTTGAACAGCTTAACACAGAATCTATCGGAGCCAGCTTCTCGGCTACGAAAAGTGCTACCTCTTTCATTGTTTTTCCTTCTACTATGACAAACAGGTCAAAGCCCCCTGAGATAAGGCTGCACGCTACAACCTGAGGATACTGATAGATACGTTCAGCCACCTTATCATATCCCTGCCCCCTTTGCGGGGTCACCCTGACTTCTATATAGGCAGTTACTATTTCGTGGTCAATTTTTTCCCAATCTATCAAAGCATTATAAGAAACAATTACGTCCTGACCTTCGAGATCATTAATTGCTTCTTCGACCTTCTCGGGAGTAGTAGCAAGCATAACAGCTATTTCTTCGGCTGATAATCTGCAGTTGATTTTAAGTATGTCTAATATTTGTTTTTTCATTTATTTCTCTCCCTTCTTATGAAAAAACCCTGCCATGAAAAGCAGGGTTATGGTTATAATTAATTTTTTGCCTTTCGTTTATACGAACAAGCTATTTGTATTAATCAACACCACTATAACTCTCTTCACTATCAATCTCTACAACATTATACTCTTCTTCCATAGTCTCTATGAATTCTTCTGATTCATTCAAAGAGCCTTGATATTTTTCGAGCATTTCAGTTATTTGTGTCTTTATGCTTTTAATGTCACGCTTAATATCAATTATTTTTTCCCGCTCTCTTTCCAAGGTGTGACCTAGCTGAATCCGTTCCTCATCCGCTCGTCCCCTTGCCTCTTCTATAATAGAGTTGGCTGTTTCCTGCGCGGTGATAAGTACACTGGCAATCCGTTCCTTTTCCTTAGCTACTGATTCAACATCGTGGGCATCAGATTCATAACGCAATTTCATCTCGCGAATTTGTAGCTTAAGATTGGATATCTCGTCATCCTTTTCTTTTAAGCGCACATCAAACTCAGATAATAACCTTTCAATATAAGCATTTACATCTGACTTGCTAAATCCAAAGGCCGATGTACCAAACTTTTTCTCACCTGACATAACCTACACTCCTATCAATAATAATATATATCTATTAAATATATTTCTCCAGCATATCCTTTAAATCGTCCTTTGAACGGGCACCTATAACCTTCTCAACTTCTTTCCCATCTTTAAACGCTATGATGGTAGGGACACTCATTATCTTAAAGTTCTTTACCAAAGTGTTTTCGGCATCTACATTTACCTTGCCGATTTTAACACGCCCTTTATATTCCTCTGCCAATTCATCGATTGTAGGAGCTATAGCCTTGCAAGGTCCACACCAATTAGCCCAAAAGTCAAGTAATACAGGAACTGACGATTTCAATACTTCTGCCTCAAAATTATCCTTATTGATTTCTAAAACTTTGTCTGACGCCATTGTCATGATTCCTTTCCTTAATTCTGATCTTATTTACCATTTCATTTGAAATGTAATTTTGAAAAAGCTTTGATATTTCATAGTTTATAATAAAATTCGTTCATTTACAACAATATTTTCCTTCTTCTGCAATAAGTTAAAGGAATAATTAAGGCTATAAGGAAGATTTTAAAAATCGGATTTGGTAAAAAGTTTATAAACCGGGCTCTCCGGTCAATTTTATCTATGAAATTCATACATTGAATTTATGGAATAATTTACAGTATTATTAGGTAGTAGCAGAAACAATATTATTAATTGTAAGATGCTCCTTCAGGGATTATTTTAGAATTATTTATTAATATTAAAAATAAATGTATTATTGACCTTGGAAAATGGGTAAAAATATATCTAGACTTTTTTATCACGGAGGTAATAAATGTATAAATTAGGGAAGATAAAAGTAACAACTACTTTACCTGACAGATTATCCGGACTTAGGGATATCTCAAGGAATCTGTGGTGGTCCTGGAACAATGAAGCAACCGATCTCTTCAGAGAGATTGACTTAGCTCTTTACGAGAAATTAAACAGGAACCCTGTTCGTTTCCTACAGGAAGTCAGTGTAAAGAAGCTGGAGGAAAAGCTGACTGATGCCGAGTTCCTCACCAGATACGACAAGGTTCTGAAGGATTTCAACTCTTATATGGATAGCAAGGAAACCTGGTTTAGCAAAAATTATCCTGATCATAAGGATGAAAAAATAATCTATTTCTCGGCTGAATATGGGTTGCATGAGGTTCTTCCCGTTTATTCAGGAGGGTTGGGAGTCCTTTCAGGAGATCACTGTAAAACAGCAAGTGATTTGGGGCTTCCTTTTATAGCTATAGGGCTTTTTTATAAGCAAGGATATTTTGATCAGCGAATTAATGCCGACGGCTGGCAGGAAACTCATTTTACCACTGTAAACTACTCTCAGCTTCCTGTTGAGCCAGTATACGACTTAAACGGAAATCGGCTCACCATATATGTTGAACTCTCAGGACGCATAGTTTATGCTCATATTTGGTGTATCAATATTGGCAGAACAAAGCTCTATCTGATGGATACTGACATCCCTGAAAATAATCAGCCTGACCGTGCTCTTACAGAAAGACTTTATGGTGGTGACAGGGAAACCCGCATCCAACAGGAAATTCTTCTTGGCATAGGCGGAATCAGAACTCTGGATGCTCTTGGAATCAAAGGAACAGTTTATCACATGAATGAAGGCCATTCTGCCTTTATGGCTCTGGAGCTAGCTCGTAAGTTAGTTATGGAAAAGAATATGCCCTTTAGTGAGGCAAGAGAGATTGTTTATTCTTCCTCAGTATTTACTACCCATACTCCTGTGCCTGCCGGAAATGATGTATTCCCCTTAGATATGATAGACCGCTATTTTAGTAATTATTGGGGACAATTAGGGCTGCAGCGCAATGAATTTATCAGCCTGGGCCTTAAGCCGGGAGAGCCAAATGTATTTAATATGGCTGTTCTTGCTATAAACATGTCGGGACACAAAAATGGTGTGAGCAAGCTTCACGGTGCTGTTTCCAGAAATATGTTTAAATCAGTCTGGCTTAATATCCCTGAGGATGAGGTTCCTATATCCTATGTCACAAATGGTATACATACCATGACATGGTTAGCTCCCGGATTTAAATACTTGTTTGATAAGTACTTTGTTGAGGGATGGCAGGATCGGATCCATGATCCTGAAGTATGGGAAGGGGTTTACAATATCCCTGATGAGGAAATCTGGAAGACTCATAATGCCCTGAAAACCAAGATGATCCGCTTTATTACCGAAAGGCTTAAGAAGCAGTATTTGCAAAACGGTGTTCCTCTTCATGAAGTAAATGAGCTGGATGGTCTTCTTGATCCTAATGCCTTTACAATAGGCTTCGCGAGACGATTTGCCACATATAAGCGTGCAAATCTGGTTTTCAGAGATTTGGCCAGAATTGAGAAAATCCTTAATAATAAAAACATGCCCGTTCAGGTAATATTTGCCGGAAAGGCTCACCCTGCCGATCACCCTGCCCATCAGGTTATTAAGAGCATCCACGACATCGCTAAAAAGGAAGGATTTAAAGGAAAAATATTCCTGGTGGAAAACTATAATATGACCGTTGCAAGACATCTTGTACAGGGTGTTGATATTTGGATGAACAATCCCCGCCGCCCGTTAGAGGCCAGCGGAACAAGTGGTCAAAAGGCTTGCATTAATGGAGTAATCAACTTCAGTATTATGGACGGATGGTGGTGCGAGGGTTATAATGGTTCAAACGGATGGGTTATAGGCGATGATACCCACTTCGAAAACGAGCAGCAGCAGGACGATGCAGATAGCAAGTCACTATATGAGACTCTTGAGCGTGAGATTATCCCCTTGTTCTTTGACAGGGAAAACGGAATTCCTAAGGGATGGATTGCAAGAATGAAGGAATCAATTAAATCCTTGGCTCCTGAGTATAGCACCCATCGTATGATAAAGGATTATACCGAGCAAATGTATATCCCTGCTGTAATGAGGAATGTAAAAATCAGAGACAGCCAGTTTGAATTTATTCATAAGCTTTCTGACTGGAAGCAGAAGGTACAACGGGCATGGCCCCAGGTCGGAATAGCAGCAAACCAGGATATCCACGGGTTGGTTGATCATGATTTATTCTCGGGCCAGGAGCTTAAGTTAAGTGTTACTGTTCATTTAGGTTCATTAAGCACTGAGGATGTCTGTGTTGAGGCATATTATGGTCCTCTGTACAATGACACCATAATTAATGCTAAGGCTGTTGAAATGAATGTAGTCCGCCAGACAGATGCTTCAACCTATTATTATGAAGCTACTATTTCAATTCTCGATGGTGGTGAATACGGTTATTCATTCAGGGTATTCCCTAAACATCCTAACTTAATGAATAAATTTGATTTACCATTGGTTAAGTGGGCTAATACTTAATAAATTAATAAAGATGTAATGAAATTAACAGGGAAATAGACTACAATATTATCGTTGGTCTGTTAAGAGGAAATGCTTTATTTGACACAAATAAGGGTTGCTATGATATAATATATTTACTAATATACTCCACCTTTTAGGTGGAGTATATTATAGATACCGTTAATCTTTTTCAGTTAAAATCTAATTCGGTTAAGGGAAGTATGAAGCATGATCACAAGCCTGTTTTCTTCTAATAAATGTCGGCGTTATATTGTAATGCTATTACTAGCTACAATATTAACAACCGGGCTTCTGATTGCGCTGGATGTGGCATCCTTTGCAATAGAGGATATTGATACTCTTCAGACTGATGCCCCTTCAGCCATACTCTTTGATGCCCGCAGAGGTCAGGTTTTATATTCAAAAGCTTCTGATGAACATATCCATTCGCCCTTAGTCAATCGTTTGGTAACTGCTCTTATTGTTCTAGAAAAAGCAGATACTGAAGCATTAATTATCACAAGTAAAGATGCTGCCAATGTTGAGGGCGCAACCCTTAAGCTGTCTGTAGGCGAAAAATATGCTGTCAAGAATCTTCTTGATGCATCATTACTCACCGGGTCTCCCGATGCCACACTGGTTCTTGCAGAGCATATTGGCGGCAGCGAAGAAGGCTTTGTTAATTTAATGAACGAATTTGCCATGAACCTGGGAATGCAAAACACGCATTTCACCGATTCCATTGGTTCATTTGATGAAGATCAGTACACTACTGTAGATGATATGGTAATCCTTGTGCAGTACGCCCTTAAAAACAATAGCTTTAACAGGCTATTCGCAACTAAAGCAAAGCCATGGTATTACACTACAAAAACTCTGCTTTTGACAAATACTAATAATATGTTTTGGAGCTATCCAGGTACAGATGGGGGTATTACTGCAGGCTATGATGCAGAGTTTCAAAGTATTATAACTACTGTTACAAAGAACAGTATGCGTCTGGTATGTATATTGATAGATGTACCGACAAAAAGCATGTATAATGACTCTATTAATATTCTTAACTATGGCTTTGACAATTTTATGATTGGAAGCCTTGTTGCGGCCGGTACAAGCCAACAGTCACTTACAGTTGAGGGACAACCTCTGAACCTGGTGGTTCAGTCTGATGTAAATTATGTTTTTCCAAAGGGTCAGGATTACATTAGGGATGTTACTATTAGTATTGATCAATCAAAGCTAAAGCCTCCTATTACAACAAGTACCATAGTGGGAACATTAGCATTTGTTCTTGAGGATGATACCATAATAAACGTGGATTTGTATCCTGACCGGGAAATCCTGCCACAAAAAACCAGGAAACAGATTCTGATGGAAAGACTCATGGCTAACAAAGAGCTGGTTATACTAATAATAGGTCTTATTGTTTTAGAAATTATTCTTGCAGGCGCTAAGCTTTACCGATACATCAAAAAGTGGGCAATCAAGAAAAACAGCAAAAGAGCCTATACCAAACCAAGATATCGGTATAAAAAATAGAATTGAAAGATTAATAAAATGCCAATACTACTCATTCTATAGTATTGGCATTTGTTTTTTGACTATATATGATTATTGTTTCTGATTGACTAGGTATGCTTGAATAAACTCATCTAATCCGCCATCCATGACCTTTTGGATATTACCCTCCTCATAGTTGGTTCTATGGTCCTTTACCATGGTGTAGGGGCAAAATACATATGATCTTATCTGGCTCCCCCAAGCAATATCAAGCTGTTCGCCCTGAATCTGGCTAAGTTTTTCAGCCTGCTCCTTTTCTTTCAATTCAAGAAGCTTCGCCCTAAGCATCTTCATGGCTGTTTCACGGTTCTGAACCTGGGATCTTTCATTCTGACAGGCCACAACAATTCCTGTAGGTATATGAGTAAGTCTCACTGCTGATGAAGTTTTGTTTACATGCTGTCCACCCGCTCCTGATGCTCTGTAGACATCCATCTTTATATCGTCAGGATTAATATCCACCTTAACCGAATCGTCCAGCACAGGCATTACTTCCATTGAAGCAAAGGAGGTATGTCTCCTTCCCGAAGAATCAAAGGGGGATATCCTTACCAGGCGATGAACTCCCTTTTCAGGCCTTAAATAGCCGTAGGCATATTCGCCAGTTATTTCTACGGTTACACTTTTAATTCCGGCTTCATCGCCTTCAAGCATATCCAAAACCCTGGCTGAAAAACCGTTCCTCTCAGCCCATCGGGTATACATACGAAAAAGCATTTGCACCCAATCCATTGCTTCGGTTCCACCGGCTCCTGCATGTAATGTGATAATAGCATCATTAATATCATATTCACCCTTCATGAGAGTTTCTATTCGAAGCTTTTCGTATCTGCTTTTAACATCTTCCAGGCCTGGACCTACCTCTTCAAGGACCGATTCATCCTTTTCCTCCAGCCCTAATTCTGTAAGGACAACCACATCCTCACAGTCCTCGATTAATTTATTATAGAAGTCAATTTTATTTTGAAGTGATTTTGTCCGCTGCAAAACCCTTTGAGAATTTTCGGTATCATTCCAAAATCCGGGTTCTGCCGCTCTTTGCTCTAATTCTTCCAACTCGTTTTTCATGCCGGGCAAGTCAAAGTGAATCCCCCAATTCTATAATGTTTTCTTTTAGCTCATCAAGCTCCAGGTTAATCTGTTCCAGCTCTAACAGGCTCATTATTATCATTCCCTTCATATTTAAGACTGTGTTCTTTTTAACAAGTGTCTGCCTCATGCAGTACAAAATATTATACAATGGCCCTGTCTCTTTGTCCAGAAGTCAGGCATCCAGATACTTAATAGCAGCAAGATACGGTCAAGCCCTGTCCCTTTATCCTGAGGGCAGGTATGGCATTAGTTTAGTAAAAATCATTATTATAATGCGGTCACATGAATAATCTTATTCATGTGACAATGCGTCTATGGGTTTAAGGTTGGCTGCTTTATTGGCAGGATACATACCAAATACTATACCAATACACACTGAGAACACAAAGGCTATTATAACCGTTTTGGGGGAAATTGTCGGCTGTATATCCATAAGACTAATAATTAGCTTTGCACCCTGGACACCGAGAATAATTCCTATTACTCCGCCTAATCCGCTTACAATACTAGATTCAATGAGAAATTGAGACATAATATCACGCTTTTTGGCTCCTATAGCCTTTCTGATTCCAATCTCTCTTGTCCTTTCGCTGACAGATACCAGCATGATATTCATTATTCCTATGCCACCTACAAGAAGTGAAATGCCCGCTATTCCTGCCAACACCAAAGTAAATGTCTGAGTAATTACATTTACTGAATCCAATATCTGAGTAAGACTGAACACAGTAAAACTGTCACTTTCGGAGAGCTTTTGGGTGAGAAAATCCTCAATAATAGCAACTGCAGAATCTACAGTTTCCTTGGAGGCTGCCTGAACATAATAGGTAGATATCTCGCTAATCTTTGCCATACGTTGGATAGTCTGAAGCGGAATTATAATCAGTTCGCTCGAGTCAGACAGCACTGAGCCTGAAGCTGATTCAAGGATACCCACTACCTTAAATTTATAACCGTCTATATAGATTTCCTTACCCAAAGGAGGTTCATCATCAAACAATTCCTCCGCTACCTTACTGCCTATTATGGCAACCCTGTTTCTGAAATCATTATCCACATTGGTAATAAACCGTCCTGATTCAACATCCAAATTAACTATATCCTGGTAAGCTTCAAGGACTCCTTCCACAAACACTGTTATATTATTGTCTTTATATTTAATAGTAGCTTCTGCGTGTGCAAACGGGCTAATCCCACCAATGATATTAGGATACCGGTTTTTTAAGTCCATAAAGTCATCCTCTTCGATCTGCCTATCGATACTGATAATATTAACACTTATAAGATTACTGCCCATTCCCTCAATCTGCTCTGTAATGGTTTTTTCTGCACTTTCCCCTAAGGATACCAGCATTATTACTGCCGAAACACCAATAATGACACCCAGCATGGTAAGAAATGATCTGACCTTATTGGAGAGAATACTAGAAATGGCCATAAAAAATGATTGTATAATCTTCATCATCTGCCTCCGTTAACGCCGCACAATGCTAATATGCTTTTACTCTACATAAAAACCGGGCATCATATAGTCATAATTAGGCCCCTGCCCCGTTATTATGACTTCATCACCTTCTGAAAGACCTTCTAAAATCTCCACATAACTAGCACTGGCCAATCCAACCTTTATTGGGACCATATTGTCAGCAGCACTAGGAACTGCATTAGGGCTTTCAGTGAGTTCAGTTCTTTTAAGATTGACCATATACAGATCGTCTATCTTTCTTACCGCTTCAATAGGAAGAAGAAGTGTGTCTGCTTTTTCTGATACAATGATCTCTACATTTGCTGACATTCCGGGCTTTATTCGCTTAGAATCTGACTCAGATAATCGAATAACCACCTCAAAGGATCCAACCCCCCATTTGTTGATTCCTTCGATTGCAATCTTATCAACTGTTCCTTCAAAGATTTGGCGTCCCAGAGCATCTAAGGTAATCTCCGCAGGCAGCCCCTCCTTTACCTCGGCTATGTCTAATTCATCTATCTCAACAGGTATCACCAGCTCTGAATCAGAAGATACTACGGCAATTGATGTTCCTGCCTTAATATCATCTCCTTCTTCAATGAAAAGATTGGATACTACACCATTAATAGGAGCCTCAATCAAGGAATCTGCTATTAAATCTTCCAACTCTTCCTTCAGCCTGTTCAGCTGCTCATTCAAAATATCAAGCTCTAATTGGGCGCCTTCAAGAGCATACTGTGCTTTTTCAATATCTAAATCAATATTTTTATTTTCCAATACACAAATTGCATCTCCTTTGGATATTTCGTCCCCCTGCTCCACAAGAACTTCTTTCACCCTTCCTCTTTCGGAGGAGATGAGTGTATGTGAATCGATCCACTCAATCTTGCCTGTACGGAGGGGAGGTACTACCGTGTCATGGGCTAAAACTGAAAAGGAAGCGTTTGCTCCTGCCTCAAAGCCTTCTTTCCCATCAAGAACAACCTCAACATCTGCTATTACCTGCCCGCCATCCTGGGAATTGGTAATTGAAACTACCTCTCCAAGAGTTTTAACATCCTTGTCCAAAAAATCTATCAGGTAAACATATACCCTATGCCCTGATTCGAGGGTTGTTATTTTATTCTTGTCAAAGGGCAAGGTAATCTTAACCTTGCTGTTGTCATTAATTGCACCGAATCTTTGGTCAGTCTGCATGTTGTCTCCCACTCTTACTGTAAGCTCAGATAGAATTCCGGAGTAAGGAGATGTGACCGTTATGCTCTCCTTTGTATTTCTTATATCATCAAGGTTTCTGGCCTGCTCCTTTACATTCAGATTCTGAATATCTATTTTATTCTTTAACTGCTTTATCTCGTCTTCTTTGGCAGAAATGATATCCGATAGATCCATCTCAGCCATCACATCCCCTTTTATTACATAATCGCCATCTGCAACATTAACCCTGCTTATCTCACCAGAAGCATGAGTGAATATCTCCTTTTTTTCTGAGAACTCAGCCTGTCCATTACCTGATACTGTAACTTTCAAATCGCCCCTGATAACCTCTGCTATGGCCAGATTACTGGAGTCAAACTCTCCGGGTAGGTTTCTCGATGCATCAATTATTATTTTGCCTATTAATAATAAAACTGCTATGGCTATTGCAATAATTATTATTTTTTTAGTCCGCTTCATTATGTAAGTACCTCCTATGATACTGTGAACTCTATCTTCTTTTGTCACTTTCTATTCTTCCATCACGAATTCGGATTACCCGGTCGGTATATTGGGATACCTCCTCCTCATGGGTTATAATCACCACAGTAGTCCCCTCTCTGTTCAGGCTCTGGAAAAGCTCCAGGATATCAATGGTTGAATGACTGTCCAGGTTTCCGGTAGGCTCATCAGCCAAAATAATTGCTGGCTCATTTATCAATGCTCTGGCAATAGCCACCCGTTGTTTCTGTCCGCCTGATAGTTCAGTTGGCTTATGATGGAGCCTGTCCGAGAGACCTACCCGCTCCAGAGCCCAGAGAGACCTCTTTTTTCTCTCTCCTGATGACTTTCCTGCATAAACCATTGGCAGTTGGACATTTTGTATGGTGGTAAGCTTAGGCAATAAATTAAAAGACTGAAAGACAAACCCGATTTTTCTATTTCTCACCTCGGTAAGCTTTTTATCCTTTACTGCAGTTACCTCAAGATCATCCAGAAAGTACCTGCCCTCTGTAGGGGTATCCAGACAGCCTAAAATATTCATAAGAGTAGACTTTCCGGAGCCGGAGGGGCCCATGATAGAAATCATCTCGCCTCTGTTTATTTTAAGATTAACGTCCCTCAATGCTTCTACCTGTATAATGCCGTTTGAATAAACTTTACGAATATTTTCCAGTCCTATAATTCTTTCTTTATTCATTACTACGGTAACCCTTCCTTACTTTACTGATTATGAAAGACCTTTCTTAATCCACTGATATTCCATAAAGGCCTTTTGCAGGCCGTGCCTTGCTCTGTTATACTCATTCTGCTGCTTCTCATACTGCATCCTGGCATTTTCCTGCTCAAGCATACTAATCATACCAAGGTTATACTTCAACGTTGCAAGCCTGTAGTCCTCATTGGCCTCCAACAGCTTTTCCTCTTCCTTATCAAGGGCATCCTTTTTGTCTAGCAAATCATTATAGATGCGGTCGAAACTCTTCTCAAGCTCCTTTTCCTTGTTATCGAGGGATAAAAAAGCTTTCTGCAATTCTAATTCAACGTTTTTGTATTCATCTGAGGTTGAGTTATAGTTTTTCTTTGCATCCTTAAAGTCCAGGTTTTTTATCTCATAATCATTACGTTCAATGTTAACAGAATAGCTGTTTTCCTTTGCCTGGGTAAGGTCTTTATCGTAATTCACTGTCAGTTTTTTAGAATCAATTTTCGGTGAAGGCCCTAATATCAGTCGTTTATCCTGCTCTCTTCCCAGTAGTATATTTATTTGTCCGGATATTTCCGCCTTTTGCTCAACCAGATTATCAATAGCAGCATTCAAGTCATCAATGACAGTTTCAATAGCCTCAACATCCTTGTTTTCAGCCATTCCAAGATTTCTTCTCAGTTTTGTGAACTCCAATTCCTTTTTCCTAAGCTCCAGCTGCAGCAGCAAATCTTCATAGTCGAACTCTAGGGAATGATATAACAGGAAAAGGCTCTGAGCTTCCTTTACCATCTGATAATTAATTAGTGTCAACTGAATAATGGAATTGTTCAGGTTGAGCTCTTGAGTTTCAAGCTCACTGTTGCTCATGCCACTTGATGCCAATAAGGCTTCTCTTCTCTGCTCCAGATTCACAATCTCGATGATATAAGCATTTCTTACATAGGCTATACTTGTATTAATTGCGGCATACAAGCCAGAATCTATCTGAGAAGCTGAGCCTCCTTCATCCCCTGTTTCACCCCCGTCACCTTCGCCCTCTGGTAATTCATCATCATGGCCATTATTTCCGGGAAGGTCCGGAGCTACTATGGGCTGTAGTAAAGCCAGCTGATTCTGATAATACTCAATTTCCATATCGATATATGCAATCTGCCTTTTCAGATCACTTTCCGAACCGGACTTAACATTCTTCAAATCCTTCAATGTTTCATTCAGGGAATCTAGCGACAGCATGTTAGATTGAATATTAAGATTTCGTTCAAATATACTATCCTGGATTTTCTCATATCTTAGTATGAATACATCTTCATTATCAGCGTCTGCAAAAGCTGAAATACTGAAAGAAGAAATAAGCACTGCAACTAAAAAAATCGATATTACCTTTTTCATGCTACTATGTATCCTCCGTTTCCAGTAATATTGTGTCATCTACTAATTATATCAATTTTTTATTAGAAAATTATGAATAATGTATTAACATATAATCATTTTTGTACCATTGTATTAATCACCTAATACAATGGTACAGGTGTTTTTTTACATTGTCAACCCATTTTTTTGAGTATATCGGGGTAAACCGGTGGAATCAGGCTGGAGGGATTGGACTGGAGGGCTAGTTTTTCAAATTTATTTTCTATGGTAAAATAAATTTATGAAAAATCAGATTAATTGTTTTAAGTGTAAATATTATTATATAACCTGGGATAAGCATCGGCCTAACGGATGCAAATATTTTGGCTTTAAAGGCAAAGTTATGCCATCCCAAACAGTTAAGAATTCCAGCAAGGAAGAATGTAAGGCCTTTATTCTAAAAAACGCTGACCACTGATTCTACTCAATTAATAATTAAAATGGGAATAAAAAGAGGGAGGCCAGTGTTTGACCTCCAGAATTTCTATTGGGGGATTTTCGAGACTTTTAGCAACAACGGTCGTCAAATCTTCCGCAGCCTTTTCCGTCAAAAATACCTGGGCAGAAGCATATTACTAAAACAATGATAATAATTATCCACCATATATTATCTCCACCAAAAAATCCGCCTCCACCGCATCCACAATCCTGCCTGCAGCAATCACTCATAATTTACACCCCGTTCTGTTTCGGCCTTATTCATATTATGCAGGGTGTAAGTTTAATGACACAGAGCATCAATTAAACCTTCTGAGCATATCCTCATATAAAGCCTTATATTCACGGGCTGAATGCTGCCACGAGAAATCCTGGCTCATGCAGGTTTTTATTAATGCTCTCCAGTCCTCTTTATTTTTATATACTTCAACAGCTCTTGCAATTGCGTCCTTCATTTCGTGAGCATTATAATTTGCGAATGAAAATCCTGTGCCTTCCTTTGTAAATTTATTGTAAGGAATTACGGTATCCTTAAGACCTCCTGTCTCTCTGACAATCGGAACAGTTCCATAACGCATGGAGAATAATTGTGATAACCCACAGGGTTCATATAATGAAGGCATAAGGTACATATCGCTTCCGGCATAAATCCGTTGAGCCAAGGTAGCATCATATTTTATATTTGCAGACACCTTGCCCGGGTATACTCCTTGAGCATATGAGAAGAAATCTTCGTAACGCTTATCACCTGTACCCAATACTACAAATTGAATACCTATTCCGATAAGCTCATGGAACAAGTATTCCACCAGATCCAGGCCTTTTTGGTCTACCAAGCGGGAAACGATAGAGACTATCGGTACCTCATTGGTAACATCCAGACCTAAATCCCTCTGAAGCATCCTTTTGTTCTCGTACTTACCCGAAAGATCATCTATATCGTAATTGGCATATAGTCTTGTGTCGGTTCTAGGATCATTGACCTGACAGTCTATGCCATTTACAATGCCATACATATCACCAGAACGCCGACGAATGAGATCCTGAAGCTGTTCCCCATAAAAATCATATTTGATTTCTTCAGCATAGGTACGACTGACAGTGCTCAAGGTTGAGGAGTAGGATAACCCAGCCTTCAAAAAGTTAATCTGGTCAAAGAATTCGACACCATCTACATTGAAACACTTCCAGTCAAGCCCCAGTAGATCCCCTAAAATATTCTTATGGAAAACTCCCTGGTATTTCAGATTGTGTATGGTAAACAATGTATGTATTCTTTTATAGAATCCACTTCCCATGCTGCGATATTGTGCATCTAACAAAAGACTTACCATACCGGTCTGCCAGTCATTTAAATGAATAATATCAGGCTTAAAATCTATTATAGGCAAAACATCCAAAATGGCTCTGCAGAAAAAGCTAAAACGTTCTCCATCTTCATACAAGCCGTAGAGGCTTTCTCTAAAGAAGTAATACTCGTTATCAAGAAAATAAAAGGTAACTCCACCATACTCAAGCTTAAAAATACCACAATACTGTTTACGCCATGAAAGCTCAACCTCACAGCTTCCCAAAAACTCCATCTGAGATACGAATTCTTTAGCAATCTGCCCGTATTTTGGCATGACCACCCGAATATCAACACCTAACTCCTTTAGAGCCTTAGGCAATGAACCTGCCACATCAGCAAGGCCTCCTGTTTTGGCAAAAGGCTCAACCTCAGACGAAGCGAACCATACTTTTAGCTTTTGCATTGCAAAACTCCTCTCCTAAAATATTACACCATGAATCAATCAGATTAATTATACCATTTTTTCACTTACAAAGCACATTCACAAATAATGTACGAATAAACTGATACATATCGATAAAACTATGTATGGAGGCGATTATATGAAAAAAAAGAAGAAGAAATCAATTCATACAGATACATTTAAAAGATATGTAACAAACGCAGTCACGGAGATAAAGGAGACAATAGGCGAAGGAAATATTCCAATATCCTCAGATGAGGCGGTAGAAGAGGCAAGGGATTGGGGAAGCAACGGAAGCAGGCTATGAAAAAGGGGCACTAAGCCCCTTTCATAGTCCTTTATTAATTGACAAAGGTATAATTCATGCCTGAGTTATTGTCCCAGTTTTCAGCACAATCCTTAAAGACTATGTTTACATTTTTCCCTTGCTCAATAGGCAATATAGCCATATAGGATCCGGCGCTCTCCTGATTTAGGGGCATGGTGGAAACACTCTCCCAATTTTGATTGCTTCCATATCCATATACAGCATCAACAGATTGAGCACCACTTTTAACAAGCAACCCTGAATATGTTATTTTAGCCTGGTTTTCAGACGTTTTTTCAAATGTCACACCAGATTTTGAATAGGATTGAATTCCATATTTTGATACATCATTGGCCAATTGGTCGGAGTATTCCTCCTTGAAAAAGGATTCCTTGCTTTTCTTTCCGGCAGCCTTTTTAGTGGTTTTTGGCTTCTCATTCATCATATTGTCCAATATACTCATGAGTCATTCTCCTCCTTCCGACCCACTTAGTATTGGACTATTATTTATTTTTTATTAATAGGAACTAAGTCAGTTCAATATGGCAACCCTGAGTAATTTTCAACTATTTTACAAAATGTTCCAATAATTCTACTGCATTTTCTACATCCTTCATATCCACAATTTCAGCCGAGCTATGAATATGTCTGGTAGGAACAGATACGCCACCTGAAGGTATACCTCCTGCTGTTATGTGAATACTGCCCGCATCGGTACCACCAAAGGTCATAATTTCAAATTGATAGGGTATATTTGCGGACTTGGCCCTTTCAATCAATCTGTCCTTTACGGCAGGGTGCGAAATAACGCTGGCATCTTTTATTTTTATTGTAGGACCAGCTCCTAAACGCACCGCCATAGGCTTGCTTTCTGGGGTATCTCCTGTACCTGTTACATCTACAGCCAGGGCCATATCAGGAACAATACCAAAGGCTGCTGTCCTGGCTCCCCTTAGCCCAACCTCTTCCTGAGCAGTAAAGACATAGTATATTTCATTCTCGGTCTTCGGGGAATTCAGAGCCATCTGAACAAGGATTGCACAGCCTATTCTGTTATCCATGCATTTTGATATAATCTTTCCGTTCTGAAGCTTTGTATCAGCAGCATAAACCGCCTGATCGCCAAGCTTGACCATTCCTTCGGCCTCTTCCCTGCTTGTTGCACCTATGTCAATGTACATCTTATCAAGCTTCAGCTTCTTTATATCATCTATATTTTCCTCATACCAAATAACACCTGTGGTGCCATTTTCAAATACAACTCTCTGGCCTAAAATCACCTGGGGACGAAGTCCCCCGATATTTCCGAACCTTAGAAATCCCTTATCATCAATAAAGGTTACAATAACCCCTATCTGATCCATGTGGGCAGCCAACATAAACTTTTTCCCACTGCCCTTCTTAACGCATATCAAATTTCCCAGAGCATCTTCTCTTATTTCATCAACCTTATCCTTTAAAATGCTCCTTATAAGTGCCGAAACCTGCTTTTCATTTCCTGATGGGCCATAGGCACCAGCTAATTTATTTATTAATTCAAACATATTCTTTTCCCCCTTCTTCGCGATAGAGATCTATTGATACACCAAGGCTCTCCAAAAATCTTTTTGAAAGCCTGTATGAATTTTCAAAATCAGAAATGTCCATTACTGATACCGGAGTGTGAATATATCTGCACGGGACTGCAATTACAGCCACCTTTACTCCCTCGGCATTGGCCTGTATTCTGCCCGCATTAGTGCCCCCTGAAATTGTTCTCTTAAATTGATAGGGAATTTTGTTATTCTTAGCAACATCTATTATTTTATTAACTAAATCTCTGTCGGTAATTACGGTTCGATCCATGAGGGTAAGAACAGGACCATCTCCGCTTACAGTGCTCATGTCATGTTCTTTAGTATCGGGAACATCATAACAGGTGGTCCCCTCCAATATCAAAGCAATATCAGGCATAATCTGATATGAAGCCGTCTTGGCACCCTTTAAACCCACTTCCTCCTGGACGGTAAAGCATCCGTATAAATCAAACTCGTAGCTATGCTTTAAAAGCTCTATAAGCACAGCACAACCCACTCTGTTATCTAAAGCCTTTGCCATAAGCTTATTATCTCCAAACTCGACCGGATCATATGAAAAGGCAACCATATCTCCCACCTGAACCTTTTCTTCTGCCCGTTCCCTATCCTTAGAACCAATATCAATTGTCAATTGTTTAATGTCAACTGCAGAGGCTCTTTCCTTTTTCTCCTGAAGATGTATGGGCTTATAGCCTATTACACCCGGGACACAGGTTTCACCAATTCTGACCCGTTTTCCCACTAAAACTCTTCCTTCAATACCACCAACGGTCTGGAATTTCAACAATCCCTCAGAGGTAATATGGGTTACCATCAGGCCCACCTCATCCATATGAGCATCAACCATTACTTTAGGTCCATTTCCTCTTCCCTTTTTATAGGTTATCAGGTTTCCCATATTATCTACATAATAATTATCAACATAATCCTTAATAATTGAGATAATATACTCCCTTACCGGTTTTTCCTCCCCTGATATTCCATCAAGGGCTGTAAGCTTTTTTAGATTATTTAATGCTTCCTTCATTATTTTTCCCTCCCTGCTATATAACGCGCCGCCAGTCTGCCCGTGGCAATTACATCGTCGACAGATATCATTTCAACAGGAGTATGCATATATTTTGAGGGTATAGAAAGAAGTATTACAGGGATGCCCTCTTTTGCAACAGCATGAGCGGCTGCCTCGGTGCCGGTATCACCGGTCTCAGGATCAATCTGATAAGGAATATGTTCATCCTTTGCGAGCTTAATCATTGCCTTAACATGTTCTCTGTTCAAGATTGGCCCTATCCCTATGGCTGTACCCTTTCCCAGGGGAAAGCTTGAATCTGCTGGAGTACCGGGCATATCACCATGGCATACATCAATTACAATTGCTAAATCAGCATCAATTCTATAGGATGCACAAATTGCTCCTATTAGCCCCAGTTCCTCCTGAACAGTGGCTACCACATAGACATTGTCATCATGATTAAGCTTTTTAAGCTCCTTTAGCGTTTCAACAATGGCTGCTACACCACATCTGTTATCCAGGCTCTTCCCTGCTATTCTGTTGTTCATCATCTTTTGAGCAGGACTGTTAAAGGACACCATATCCCCTATCGTCACAAGCTCTTTAGCCTTTTCGCCACTAAGGCCAATGTCAATTCTCATATCTTCAAACTTCACGGCCTTATCCTTATCGGCAGGGTCTATCAGATGAGGTGCCTTTGCACCAATAACCCCGAAAAGATCATGCTTTCCATGCACAGTTACCTCCATTGCTCCTATAGTCTTAACATCCACACCACCTACAGGAGCAAATCTTAGAAATCCGCTTTCTTCAATATCGGTAACGATAAGACCAATCTCATCGTAATGTGCTGTTATTAAAATGTTCTTAGGCTCTGAAGCCTGGCCCTTTTTTAAGCCTACAACATTATAAAAGCCATCTATATAAACCTCGTCGCAATATTCCCGAAAAACCTCGGCTATCGCATCGCTTGCTTCATTTTCTCTTCCTGAAACAGCCCTCAAATCGCTAAGCTTTATTATTAACTCGCCACAATGCATCATATCAACACCTCACCTGTATTTATTGTTTGTATCATGAACCAGCCCCGGCTCCCTTAGTACCGTAAATAGCAAATGGTATAGTTATGCCTGTGAGCACTGTAATACTATGTGCTGTCACTGGGTGCACCGGCCACTTCATATCAACCCAGTATCCCTGTAAAACTAACTATAAACATATAGTATGATTATTATACCATGATTTTTGATCTAGCAATAATCATGTAGGCCCGGGTGCCTGGAGGCAAATGGAGTAAGAACCTTGCAGCAGCATTCAACTGACGGCATGTAGCTGATACAAGGATTGAAATAAGCCGGAATCCTCCGAAGGATAGACCGCAGACAATGGCTCTGCTTGAAAAGCTAGAGGGACCCGGCCCATAGTATTGTTTTTGATTCGATCATTATGGGTAAATATATATACAATTATCCTTCGAAGTTATGTTTTATTCGGAACGCATGATCAGCTGAAGTCAGGAGAGATCATTATGTATATCCATGCTCCTTCATTACATGATAGAATGATCAATAATTATTCAGTTTCCATGGAAACAAAGAATCCTGTAGGCTCACCTCAGGTACCCACTGATTCGTTAACCCGAGTCGGTCAGGCATCTGGTACACTTAATCCCCTAAGCACCAGTAAAACAACTGGGTGCCAGGCCTGCAAGAATCGCAAGTATGTTGATATTTCGAATGATTCCAGCGTTTCGTTCCAGACTCCCACCAATATTCCTGCTTCAGCTTCATTCTCTAAAGTTTCTTCCCATGAACAGGAACATGTTTCAAATGAGAAGGCTAAAGCGGCTAGAGATGGCAGACGGGTAATATCGCAGTCGGTGCAGATCTATTTTGATGTCTGCCCTGAATGCGGAAAAGTATATTCATCAGGTGGCAAAACCACCACAATAACAAAAGCCGAGCCTCAGAGGCCCGACTTTTTCAAAGAAAAGATTAACGAATTTATGCTGGGCCATTTTGGCACCAGGATTGATACATATGTCTAAGTAAAGGGGATATATCGCGCGCGGGCTTTAGCTCCCCGTCTCAGGATCGATACATATGTCTACATAAAGGAACGGTTAATGCCTTCGAAGCAATTCAAATCATACCCCTCACTTCCAACAAGACACAGAACCGTCCCCTGCCTTACTGTCTATTGCTACACTACCTTGCTGCAGCGCTCGCAAAGGGTTGGTTTGTCATGATGGTGACCAACTGTTGTTGAATAAATCCAGCAGCGCTCACATTTTTCACCGTCAGCCTCTAGAACTTCAACCTCAAGCTCTTCACCGTCAGTTTCCTTAAGTTCTACCTGTGATGTGATAAATACAGTAGGTAGAATCTCAAGGTTTTCTTTAAGCAACTCAAATATCTCTCCCTTGGCTTTGATAACCAGCTTAGCCTGCAGGGATTGACCAATGAGTTTCTGATTTCTTGCTTCCTCAAGTGCCTTTAACACACCGTCCCGAACCTCTAAAATCCTGTCCCATTTCTGTGCAAGAGCTTCATCCTCATACTCGGCTTTAGACTCGGGCCAATCATTTAACATAATACTTTCAGCATTATCCTTGTCTGTATGGGGCAGATACTGCCAGATTTCCTCAGCAGTAAAGGCCAGAACCGGAGCCAGGAGCCTTGTAAGTGTATCTAGTATGATATACATTGCAGTCTGTCCTGCACGGCGAGCTTTTGCATCTGGCTCTGAAGCATACATTCTGTCCTTGGTAACATCCAGGTAGAAACTGCTCATGTCAACAACACAGAAGTTATGGATGGCATGTAGCATCGCGTGGAATTCATACTCCGAATACGCCTTCTCTATTTTGTTTACTAGCTGATTCATCCTTAGAAGCGCCCATTTATCCAGCTCCTCTAATTCGCTGTAAGGCACAGAATCCTTATTAGGATCAAAGTCACTTATGTTTCCTAGAATAAATCTTGCTGTGTTACGGATCTTTCTATAGCTCTCTGTAAGCTGCTTTAATATATCATTGGAAATACGGATATCCACCTTGTAATCACTTGAGGAAACCCAAAGCCTGAGAATGTCGGCTCCATATTGCTTGCAGATGTCCATTGGATCAATTCCGTTACCTAAGGATTTACTCATTTTTCGTCCTTGGCCATCAACAACATAGCCATGGGTAAGAACCTGACGATATGGTGCTCTGCCCTTTACAGCTGTAGCCGTTAAGAGGGATGACTGGAACCAGCCTCTATGCTGGTCAGAGCCCTCCAAATACATATCAACAGGCCAGCCCAGCTCTGGATTTGCCTCAGCTACAGCGATATGGCTAGAGCCTGAATCAAACCAGACATCCATGATGTCGTTTTCCTTTTTAAAGTCACTGCCACCGCATTCACATTTATAGCCTTCGGGCAGAATATCTTTTGCTTCATATTTAAACCATGCATTTGAACCCTCTTTTGCAAAAAGAGTCTTAATTGCATTAATTGTCTCATCGTTGATGATTTCCTTGCCGCAGTCCCTGCAGTAGAAAATAGGTATTGGCAATCCCCATATACGCTGACGGGAGATACACCAATCACCACGGTCCTCTACCATTTTGGTAATACGGTCCTCACCCCATGATGGTATCCATCTTACATCCTTAATTGCCTCAAGAGCCTGCCGCCTGAACTTATCAATAGAAATGAACCACTGCTCGGTAGCCCTATAGATTATAGGATCCTTACAGCGCCAGCAGTGCGGGTATGAGTGTTCAATTGGTTCCTCTGCCAGCAGAAGGTTTGTATCCTTCAGCGTCTGCAGTATTGCCTTATTTGCTGCCTTATAGTATAGTCCCGCAAATTGTCCGGCTTCATCTGTCATATGACCTTTATCATCTACCGGTACTACCATACCGATTTCAGGATATTTTCTGCAGACATCAAAGTCCTCGGCACCATGGCCTGGAGCTGTGTGAACACATCCTGTACCTGCTTCCAGAGTAACATGATCTCCGACAATAACAAGGGATTCACGATCCAAGAACGGGTGAGCACAGACTACATACTCCAACTCACTACCAAGTATTTCTCCAAGGATTTTGTATTCACTGATATTGCTTGCCTTCATTACATTTTCAACAAGCTCTTTTGCCAGGATGTAGCGCTCTGAATTGGCCTCTACAACCACATATAAGAACTCTGGATTAAGTGATATTGCGAGGTTTCCGGGCAAGGTCCAGGTAGTGGTAGTCCAGATTACCACATAAAGGTTATCAAGTGTATCAACTATACCATTTAGCTTACCCTTATCATCCTTTACAGGGAATTTGACATAGATAGATGTGCCATGGTCATCCTGATATTCTATCTCCGCCTCAGCCAGAGCAGTTTCACAGGAAGCACACCAATAAACAGGGCGCATTCCTTTATAAATACATCCAAGCTTCGCCATCTGGCCAAAAACCTCTATTTGCTTTGCTTCAAATTCCGGCTCTAATGTAATATACGGATTGTCCCAGTCAGCCATAACACCAAGTCTTTTGAAGGATCCACGCTGCTCATCCAGATACTTCCTTGCAATTTCTTCACAGGCCTCTCTGAAAACCACAGGACCTACTTCATGGCGATTAAGTCCCTTTTCTTTAATAGCCTTCAGCTCTGTTGGAAGGCCGTGAGTATCCCACCCAGGGATATAGGGAGTGTAATACCCCTTCATATCATAGTAACGCAGGATAATATCCTTTAATACTTTATTCAGGGCCGTTCCTAAGTGAATGCCACCATTTGCATAGGGAGGTCCGTCATGGAGGACAAACTTCTTGCCCTTATGCTTGTTTCTCTCAAGGCGCTTTTTATAAATATCCTTCTCCTGCCATACCTTCAGCATCTGCGGTTCTTTTTCAGGAAGTCCTCCTCGCATAGGGAAGGCTGTCTTTGGCAGATTAAGCGTTTTACCGTAATCCTCTGACATATTATCAATCCTCTCTTTTCTTTATCTATATATCTATTAGCAATATTTATATAATCATAATAAAAAAGCCTGTCGTCACACTGGGACGAAAGGCTCTGTTCGCGGTACCACCCAAATTACAGCATAATATCATAATATTATAGCTGTCACTCATAGGGATAACGGCCCTTACCGGCTCACCTTACTAGGGAAAAGAGAATGGCTCCAAATCCTTTTCGGGCTGCTGCTCACGGGTGATATTCAGATTCAATATCATATGGGATTTCAGCAAGCCTGATAAGGCCTTCCCAACTCTCTGTAATGATAATCTGTAGAATCCTACTGGTCCAGTCATCGCATTTACTTCAAATTCTTATTCAATAAATTATATTCATAAAAGATATCCCATGTCAAGGAGTATGATGGGATATCGTAATTTGGGCTGGCTATATTATATATTTACTAATTCTTTATTGCATATCTAAAAGCTTTGTCTTGATGTCATCCTCTAAAGTCTTAAGCTCATTTTCAACCTGTGCCCTTCTTGCCCGGCCGTCGGCTTGAATCTTAAGAGTTTCCTCCAAGGTGTAAATTAAGTCGCTATTAACCTTTTTCAATGTCTCAATGTCAACAATACCACGCTCATTTTCCCTGGAAAGCTCTATGGAACTTGTTTTTAGCATTTCTGAGTTCTTTGCCAAAAGCTCATTTGTAGTGTTTGTAACATCCCGTTGAAGTTTCAGTGCCGATTGCTGGCGAAGCATGGTAATGGCAATAGCAATCTGATTCTTCCAAAGAGGTATGGTGTTCATAATAGAACTTTGTATTTTCTCAACCAATGTCTGATCATTATTTTGAATCAGACGAATCTGGGGAGCGGTTTGGATTGCAATCATTCTGCTTAGCTTTAGATCGTGGAGTTTCTTTTCAAAGCGTGATATCAACTCAGCCATGTCCCTGACCCTTTGGGCGTCAACAGGATCCCCTGTTTTTTTAGCTCTCTCCTGCAATGCGGGCATCTCTTTATTATTCAGATCCTTCAGCTTCAATGATCCGGCCATAATGAATATATCAAGCTGCTTTAAGTAATCCAGGTTTTTTTCATACATGGTATCCAATGAGGTAATATCACGAATAAGCTGCAATTTCGCCCTGTCTAGCTGATCAATTATTTTTTCTATCTGGACGCTGATCTTATCATATCTGGCTATGAATTTATTGGTTTCCCGTTTAAAGCTTCTGAAAAGCTTTGAGAAGCCTTTCTGATTTGGATCAAGGGCATCAATATCAACATCCTGAACCTTAACCAATAAGTCGGTAAGAACCTCTCCTACCTCGCCACTATCCTTTGCTCTTATTTGATCAAGCATGGAATCGGAGAACTTCGATATGTCACTTTGAGCCAGAGAACCATACTGAATGATACCCTGGGAATCAGAGATATCTATTTTTGAGGCAATATCCAAGACCTGCTGTCTTTCCTCATCAGTCATCTCATTCCATTTGTTTACATCATAATCTGCAGTGGCGTTCATAGCTGCCTGTGCAGGCGCTGATTGTACCTGTCCTTCCATAACCATTACCATACCTTTCTCATTACTATTACTATTAACGTCCTGCCCCTGTTGAAGATTCATTTTTTGGATTCTTCTTAGTTTTCATATTACCCGCAAGGGTCTCAAACACTTTTATTTCTGTATCCAAATCTATAACATCGTTTGCGAGCATCTTTTCCTTCTGCTGTAAGAAGGTTAGACGCATGTTTTTCAGAGATTTTTCAGTGCGCTCTAATGTTTCTACAGCGCCTGCTGGCATTGGTCTCGTTGTGGCTAATTCAGCATACTTTACAATAATTTTATGTGTGGGTTCCAGATAATAAGTAATAAACTGCTTGACCACGCGAATATCATTAGGGTCCTTTCTGAGTAACTCAAACATGGACTCGGCTATTCTGCACAAGTCTTCAACCTCATGGCATATCTCTGCCTGAGACAGTTTTTTGACAGCCTCTCTCATGCCGGCGGTAAGCTTACGCCCGCTCTTGATGGTGTTCTCCAGATCGGCTCTTGTCAGGCCCTCTGCCACCAGAGATCCATCCTTCTCTTTTTTATTCATAAGAAGAGTAACTACTAACCATCCAATTACCCCACCTATGAGAGCTACTTCTATTATTGAAATAACAAACATCAACAAAACAAAAACTGCTACACCTGATATGATTGAAAAGACTCTGCTTTTTGTTGACATTTTCAATTTAATTTCACCACCATTACCTTATTACACATATTACTATTTTACTCTAATTAAGTATTCGGGTAAAGAGTTTGGATAAATTATCAGGAACAACTCTGTTTGTTACCGGGTCTATAAAATCCATATCCAGCAATACCCTATTATCGGTTATAATACTTTCTCCTACTATTCTATCGGGAAAACTTCCCTCTATCACCATATATTTTTTCCTGTATTCTTTTTTCCAAATTGTTTTAGGTGCATGTTCTTCTAATATCTCCCTGATATCAATTGTTTTTACCTTGTCATCTGCAAGGAACTCAGGAATTACAGAGTTCTTCAGAGAGCAAGCATAATCCAACGCCAAGAGCGAATGAAGGGTAATTGAGTCTATACCCTCTATATCTAATGCATATTCTCGTATAAGCTTAAAAAGACTTGCGGCTGACATGGGCTGATATAATCTGCATTTTTGCATCAAAAATTTAGCAAATCCTTCATATAAGTCAAAGGGGGTATCAAAGAATTCAACTATATATTCCAGACTATAGGTAAAGCGTCCTGAATTCCATGTCCGGTCCAGAACCTCTTCTACTTCCTTTAGTATAAGTATCTCATGAACACCCAGATATTTATTCTCTATAATCTCATAAGGTGGATATTCCCTGTATTTAAAGCCGTGTTTTTCAGCCTCTTCTCTTATTCTGGTGCCGCGAAGCAGCTTTAAAAAACCTAATTGCATGTGATGAGCCTTTATCTCATAAATTCTGTTAAAGGCTTCCTTAAAGGATTCCAAGGTATCATACGGTAAGCCGGCAATTAGATCTGTATGAATATGGATATTGCCCTTTGACATAAGAACTTTTAGATTAGATATGGCTTTTCCCACATTCATAACCCTCGATACCTCTTTTAGGGCATCGGGGTTAACTGACTGAATGCCTGCCTCGAGCTGAACAAGTCCCGGTCTCATGGATGCCAGACAATCGATCTGAGCTTTTGTTAGAATATCTGGATTTATCTCAAAATGAAACACTATATCTTCATTTGAGAAGCCTTTAATAATATCCCAAATCGCAAGAGCATGCTTTTCGTTAGCGTTAAAGGATCTGTCAACAAACTTGATAACCTTAGCCTTTGCTGCTACAAGCTTCTCAAGGTCTTTTTTAATCTCATCAATCGGATGAAAAACCATTCCCCTGCTCAATGAAGAAAGACAATAGGAGCATCTGTAGGGACAACCTCTTGATGATTCAATGTAGGCAATTCTATCCTTAATCCTTGCTAAGTATTCAGAACTGAAGGGAGATATATAATCATTTTTATTACAGCTGTCCTGTAAAAGTTCTTCCTTGATCCGGTCACTATTTCCTCCCTTTATTTGCTTAAGCAGCATGGGAAAACGATATTCACCCGCTCCTTTAATCAGATAATCGGCACCAAAGGCATAGTAGTCTTCTTGAGCACCTGAGTATCCAGTCTCAGGGCCACCAACTATTATTCTGCACTTCGGTCTAGCTTTTTTTAAGTCATTTATCAACTTTAACATAACATCCCTATTCCATATATAACATGAAAAAGCGACCACATCAGGATTTTCATCCAATATGGAGGCCCAGATTTTCTGTTGGGAGTCATTAATCGAAAACTGCATTACCTTTACCGGAATATTATGTTGTTCGCATGCAGCCTTCAAGTACCAAACCGCCAAGCCTTCATGTTCATATCTTGCGTTTATTGCTACAAGTAAAATGTTCATTATATCCTCTCATCCAGCTGTCCTTTTAGTATTTTACATTACTTAAATAAGGAGCTACTTTAATTATCATTAAGATTTGATTAGAATTAATTCCTATACTATACTATAACAGGTTTATAGCTGCCAAAGCAATTTAAGCGGCTCGGTCATTGTACCAGGTATACTTTGCATTTAATTATTTTACTAATGGCTGATAATTATTAATATAATCTTCTTGTGTTTGAAGTCATATATGTTACAATTCTTTTAAAGAATGTAATTATTAATATTGTTAGAAATCATTTGTGGAGGTTACCCTATGAAAATAACATCCAAACCCTTTGGACTATTGCCGGACAATTCTCAAGTCACACTATATACTCTTTCGAATAATAATGGCCTAAAGGCTGATATTATTGATTATGGCGGAATAATAGTATCCCTGATGGCTCCGGACAGAAATGGCGTTTTTAAGGACATCGTATTAGGCTTTGACAATATTGAGGACTATCTTGACAGGTCCCCCTGCTTTGGTGCTATAGTGGGACGCCATGCTAATCGTATAGAGGACGCCGAGTTTGAAATTGATGGGGTTAAGTATGTTTTAGATAAAAACGAGGGGAAAAACCATATACACGGTGGTATAAAGAGCTTTGACAAAAAACTCTGGGATTCTAGAATTATAAACGATAATCAGGGAGAAGCCTTAGAGCTTAGCTTATTTAGTCCTGATGGTGATCAGGGCTATCCGGGCAATTTAGAGGTAAGGGTTATTTACAGGCTCAATGATTCTGACGAATTGGAAATTGAATATTATGGAGCCGCCGACAAAAGTACAGTTCTTAATCTTACAAATCACAGCTATTTTAATCTTTCAGGACATGATAGCGGAAGTATAATAAATCACGAAATAAAGATTGAAGCTGATTTCTATACTCCTATTAATTCTGAATCCCTGCCAATTGGTGAGATTCACAGCGTTAAGGATACCCCCTTTGATTTTACCGGGTTCAGAACAATACAGGACGCCCTTACCTCCTATCCTGACAACCAGCAGCTTAAATTCGGTACCGGATTCGACCACAATTTTGTTTTGCGCAATTATAACGGTAAGCTTAACGAAAGCTGTCAGGCATATGAACCAGAATCCGGACGACTCATGATCTGCTATACCACAATGCCTGGATTACAGTTTTATACCGGAAATCATCTGAAGAGTGCCGGCAAAGGAAAGGATCAAGTCATCTACGATGACCGCCATGGTTTTTGCTTTGAAACTCAATATTTCCCTAACTCAATGAAACACAGACATTTTCCATGGCCTATATTGACAGTTGGCAATATGTATCATCATAAGACTGTTTATAAATTTAGCACCAGATAAATTTGGAGGGCCTATATGAAATCCCTTATAGAGTATGTAGAGGCTAAGCTGGAGGACTTTAATGTCAGAGAGTTCTGCTCAGTTGACGGGCTTGTTCTGTCACAGCTGTCATATGTATACCTTGACAATCTGGTACCGGGCTTAGATTCTGACTCTTCCTTCACTCGAATAGGTGATCTGCTCAAAGCTGAATGCTTTGAGAACATGTTTAAAGGCTTGCTTTTTCCAGACAATAATAAGAAGCTTTTATTTGCATTGGCTGCGAGTCCAAGATTCAGGAATATAAAAGCAGGCTACTATACCAATAAATTAGATCATAAAGAGGAAAAGCAGTTCTCAGCCATAACATTTTTTCTTCCTGATCAGACAACCTTTATAGCTTATCGCGGAACAGATATGACCTTAACCGGCTGGAAGGAAAACCTCAACATGGCCTTCAAGAGTCCTGTTCCTGCCCAGGAAGAAGGTGCCACCTATCTAAATCTCATAGGCGAAAAAGTCAAAGGGCCTCTTCGAGTTGGTGGCCATTCAAAGGGCGGAAATCTTGCAGTCTATTCCTCTATGTATTGTCTTCCTGAAATACAGGACAGAATAATTAATGTTTATAGCTTTGATGGACCGGGATTTAAGGATAGTGTTTTTCAGAATCCAGAATTTCTTAATATCGAGGACAGAATCATTAAGTTTCTGCCCCAGTCATCCATTGTTGGTATGCTTCTTCAATGTCAGGAAAGATATAAGGTTGTTGCAAGTAAGCAGTGGTGGAGTGTTTCACAGCACGATCCTTTTACCTGGCTTATCGACGGTGATGATTTTCATTATGTCAAAAACGTTTCAAACAGGTCAGTCAATATGAATAAAACCCTGAACAAGTGGCTAAGTACGTTGTCTGACAAGGAGCGGGAGCGATATGTGGATGCCCTGCATAAAGCAATGGAAGCAATAAACTCTGCTTCCATCAACGATTTTTCCGATATACATATAAATGAGATAACCCAAATACTGAAATCGGTAAAAAATATTGAGCCCGAAACAAGAAAAATACTGTCAGCTACTATACGAGAACTGATAGTGCTTTATATCAGAAACTATCAACCCCCTAAACGAGACAGAAACGAATAGCAAGAATGACCGTTATAGTGCTGTTGAGAGGTGAAAAAGCTTGAACAACACTAAAAAAATAC
>JAAYTU010000146.1 GCA_012523705.1 Clostridiaceae bacterium | reverse complement strand
TCTTATGCTCATTAGTGTTACTTGAAAATGCTTGCCTGTCCAAAGCGCAATACGATAGTTAGGATTCAGTCTTGAAAATCTGTCTATATTTACTATCAGAGGCTCTGGACCGTAATCACGCAAACCGCCATCTGCACGCTTTCTGTCCATAAATTTTGCCCTTCCATATGATAATAGAGTGTCTTTAGTATCATATGAATGCATAAGAAAAAAAGTTCAGTGGTCATCCTGGGCTTTGTTTTTAAGCTGGGCTTTATATTTTTTCCCCACATTTGTATTGGACTGATACAACGAGCCTCTTGTAATAGTATCTATACCAAATTTCTGACGAAGGTTGTCAATGGTTCTATCCAGCTTTTCCTCCCGGACTCTGTCCTGGGCAAAAAATAATGATTGTTGTTCATAGTTTTCTGTGGCTAAATCTGACAGAGACACTCCCAATAATCTAAGTGGGGTTTTTCTATCCCAAACCTCAGAAAAAAGCCTCCTGGAAATCTCATATATTTCAGAGGTTATATCTGTTGGTTCATGCAGCTTTGTCTGGCGTGACTTATCCTTAAAGTTATTGTCCCGAATTGTAACGGAGATGCAAAAGGCCTTTACATTATCAGCTCTCATTCGTGATGCCACACTGTCAGAGAGGGCAAGCAATATCCTGTTTGCCGATTCGATAGTTTTTACATCCTCCTCAAGGGTAATCGAATTACTGTATCCCTTCGGTGGATCGGGCCTATCCAGCACAGGGGTGTCATCAATCCCATTAGCATACTCATGTATCTGTATGCCAAACTTAACGCCAACCAACGCCTGAATCCTTCCAAGGTCGGTTCCGGCCAATTCACCAATTGTGGTAATATTGGCTTTACGCAGGCGCTCGGAAGTGGCATAGCCCACCAAAAAGAGCTCACCCACCGGCATAGGCCATAGCTTATCCTTTAATTCATCCAGAAACAGAGTATGGATCTTATCGGGTTTTTCAAAATCACTTGCCATCTTGGCTAGCAGCTTGTTGGGGCCTATTCCTATATTGACAGTAAATCCTAAGGTATCTCTGATTTCATTTTTTATTTGTATAGCAATTGCATAATAGTCCGGGTATAAATGCATGGTGCCGCTCATATCAAGAAAACACTCATCAATAGAGTATTTCTCAACTACAGGAGAATACTTGCGACAAATGTCCATAAAAGCTTTAGAACTTCTTTCATACAGAACGAAGTCAGGTTTCGCAAGATATAGCTGAGGACATTTTCTTAGGGCCATTGCAACAGGCTCACCGGTTTTAATATTATACCTTTTCGCAGGAATAGACTTGGCTAGAATTACTCCCGTTCTTTTCTCCCTGTCACCACCTATGGCTGATGGAATCAGGCGAATATCCTCCTCACCATTTTGAACACGCCTTGCCGCTTCCCAGGAAAGAAATGCACTATTTACATCAACATGAAATATGATCCTATCCAAATATACGCACTCCTTTCTTATTTCTCCGGCAGCCATTAACATATAGGAACTCAAATTTTTGTTGGTATTTCCCTTGCACAAATACACAATGATATTATAACATTTCCTCTAAAGTATTTGCCCTTGACTTTACGCAACCTATTGCGTATAATTTATGAAACAGGTTGCGTAAATAAAGGAAAATAATAATGAAAATTCCAGAGAACAATCAATATATTTTATTTGGCGGAGTGTTTATCCTGGCAAACAAATTGCAGTTAGTCGCTGACAAAAAAGCGCATGGGCTTTCTACAAAGCAGTGGTTTTTAATGCGGAACCTCCAGGATTTATCCATGGAAGCACCCCCTACCATAACCATGTTGGCGAAAGAAACCGATACTTCTCGGCAAAATGTAAGCAAAATGCTTTTAACTTTGCAAAAGCAGGGATTTGTGACTTTGCGTGGCAGTGAGACAGACCGCCGCAGTCAAACAGTTGAAATGACCATAAAGGGAAAAGAAGTGCTGGCTCTAATGTCAGATGAATCAACTTCTTTGTTTGCTGAACTATTTAACGGTATTAGTGCCGAAGAAAGCGAAGCAGCTGCTAAAGTAGTTATAAAGCTGATTAGCAATCTAATGAAAATGCAGGAGGAGTAATGCTAAAATCCATTGAAAACGCTTTATCAGAAAGACAGGAAAAATCATGAATATAGTTGTAGTTTACACATCAAAATATGGTAGCACTGAGAAGTATGCGCACTGGATTGCCGAAGCATTAGGGTGCAACGCAAAAAAACTCTCTGAAGTATCATCAAAAGATTTATTAATGTATGACGTTATTATTTACGGAGGTGGTCTGTATGCCAGCGGCATTTCTGGTTTTAAGAAGTTCCTGAAAATACTTGGAACAGCAGACAATAAAACGCTTGCTTTATACATGGTTGGACTAACAAATCCCGAGGAGCAAGGCGCTTATACCGAAATAGCTGACAAAAATATTCCGCCTGAGTGGAAAAACCGGTTTGAGATTTTTGCTTTTCGTGGTGATCAGCAGTTCAGCCGAATGTCAGCATTACATAAAATAATGATGAGAGTGCCTAAGTCCATGGCAGAAAAGAAACCGCCCGAGCAACGCACAGAAGAAGATAGGATGTTTATTGAGAATTTTGGTGAAGATTTGTTTTTCTCAAATAAAGCTTATATTTTGCCTTTGGTAGAGTACATAAAAAACACCACTATATAGCTTGAGTTGGCTTTAACCTTATTTATAATGTGCTTTACACCTTAGTGTTGCTGATATTTATCGATCCGTTAATCAATTTAGTGACAAGGCTGGTGAAAGATAAGCAAAAAGATCTTGAAGAGTTGTCATACATTGATGAACGTTTCTTGCAAACTCCGGCGGTTGCCATTGAACAAGAAGAGAAAAAAACTGAAAATGTAAATCGCAAGGCTACTCTATAATTCAATATCAAAAAGCAAAACCTTCTTTCCTTGGGTTTTCCATTTGTGCATGGTCGATTAACGAATAGGGTTGTCGGTGCTTTTAGAGCATAAAAAACAATACCGCAGAATGATAAGCTGTATCAATCTGCGGTATCTGCGTTGCGAAAATAATCTGACTCAGATATTCTTTATCCAAATTAAATAATTAACCCTGTTTATTAGCCTCTCATCCAAAAGTATGATGGGCCTTTTTTGTCATTTCATCCTTTCGGATGATGCTTTTTCAGCCTGCCTTAACTATAATTTATGTTGGAAACTGTCATATCTACCTTCGGTATACTAATTGGCAACGAAACCTACCGATGGGTCGGCAGACATCATCGGTAGGTGATGAGTAATTCGGGAAAGAGAAGTGATTAATATGAGGAAATTCATTATCGGTTATATCCGTCAGTCACTAAAAGTGTTGAAAAATCCTAAACAAATGATTCCCACTGTTATCCTGGGAATTTTCTGGCTAGTGCTTGCATTGCTAGGTTCATTTGGAATTAATCCTCTTCCGGTACGCATTCTAAGCTTCCTTACATTTGCACAGGGGGGAATGTTTGGCGGTGTATTTGGAGCTGTGGGAGGAATTCTTGGCAAGATCGTGGTTGCAGCCTTTTTGAATGCTGTTATCATACCATTATTTCAGAAAAAAGCACCCTTTTCAGGGATTGGTGGCGGAATCAAGGGTTTTTTCAAAAGCCTTGCTGTCAAGAGCATATCTTCAATTACTCCTCTGCTTGGTGGATTAGGTATTTCTCTGTTGCTTTATGCTTTTATGAACAGTTCCCAGTCGCTTCAAAACAGTATTGTGGGAATAATTGCCTTTGTAATGCTACTGCAAAATATGGGTAGACAGGGTGGATTTTTGTGGGGACTTGTTTTTTCAATTGCCGGTAGTCTCTCTAAAGGAAAAACCCCATCTTACATAGGTGTCACCAGGTGTCTTAGCGGTATGACGCTGGGATTTGCCCTTGCCGTGTCACTGTCTGCCATGAAACTTCCATGGAGCACCTGGCTCGGAGCCGGGTTTCTATTCCTTACTTTAATATTTATTTTTGTAACTAGAAGTAAGAAGGAGGTGTCGGCAGCATGAAAAGGATCATGAGTAAGTCTGCAGTTTTTATAGTGATAACACTTTGTTTGACCTTTCTAGTGTCCTTCGCATCAACGGCTGATCAACTGCCCGTTATCAGTGACTACAACAATCTTCCTGAGGGCTATCAGGCTATGGGCACTCAAAATGAAGAACTAACTTCAAAAGGCAGCTATTCCTATCTCTTGGCAATAAATGAGAAGGTTCGTAAGATAGAGAGTGACGATTATGAGTACACTCGTGGTATATTCTATGACTTTACCAACCTACCTGAAAACTCCTATTTTCACTCATCAAAAAGACAAGATTTTAGCAATGGCTTTATTTATCAAAGTCCCGGAGTAGTAATGTATTTTCGCTATACTGACAGAGTTACAGGCGTCGATGAGTTTCTTGAACAGTATAGGCTGATTACTGATGAAGAATACAGAAATAAAGATGCCGCTAATATCCCCGACTCTATAAAGCTTGATACAATCGGCAAATACAGGGCTGTTAACGCCACCATCAACTATGAAGATGTCAAGGGATATTCTCAAAATAATCATTATTTCATACCCCTTCCAACACCTATCCCCCATTATGGAACAGCTTATTTATTGCTCATTGTCTCTAATGATGTGAAGGTTCATGGTGATATAACCATAGATGAACTGCCCGAAATATATGATCAATGGCTGGCTGAATGTCTGCAGACCACCGAGGGCTGGATCAATGAGATAATGCAGTTTAATTATACAGTACGGGCAGATGAGTTTATAGAAGGGCCTGTCAGCGATGAATGGCCGCAATCAAATAATGAGCCATCGCCTGCTGAAGATACCGCTACAGAAGAACCCGCCGAACCCGGCAATCAGTCGCAGACAGGTGAAGACAGCACTCCTGTTGATGAACCCGGAACAAATGAAGATAATACACCAGTTAAGGAACCGGAATCAGAAGAAAACCCTAGCAAACATGAGGGAAATGACAATAAAGCTGATAACTCTGATGAAGAAAGTAAATCTGAAAACAGTCCAGACGGTTATGCAGACCCTCTTGACGCAGCTATTATCACTATTATTTCAATTCTGATATCAATTTTCTTTGGTGGAGCCGGTGGACCTATTCAAGTTTCCCCTGACGGATCCGGCGAAACACTTGCACCTTCACCCGAGGACAACAATTTGGGTAAATGGATACACTTTGACGACGAGGGAGATATTGAAGCAACTGACCCAATTAGCGGAGAAAAACGTACTTTTGTGCATAACGGTGACGGCACCTATACAGACCCGGACAGTGGTGCTACCTATACTCCTGAGGAACTCTCGCAACAGATGAATCATCGTGAAGAAAATGCCCAAACCATACGTCAGGATGAAGAACAGTTTAAGAAAAACGTTGAAGAAGATTCTAAGCGCAATGAGGAGCGCAGTAATGACAGCAAAAAGCTTGAGGAAGATCTACGGCGGGAGAGAGAGAAACAAGCTCACAAAGAAAAGGTTGAGCGAGTCGCTACAAATCTTGGCATGAGTGGTGCAAGCGAAGATGATGTTAAAAAGGAACTGGCCCGTCGTTTAGAAAGAGACGAGGAATTCAGGCAAAAAATGCATGATTATGCCGAACGACATGATATGGCTGTTGATGTCCTGGAAGCAACAGTTGATATTGCCGACTATGCCATGTCAGCAGGTGAATCCCTCGGAGGAGCTGCAGGCAAGGCTGTATCGGCTACATACAAGGGAATTAAGAATACCGTATCAACCGTGGCAGAAAAGGGACTCAGCACAGGCTCAGTTATTGAGGGAGTAATCAAAGGGGGTACCGAGGCAGCAACTACCTGGATGGACTCCGGTATTGCCAAGGCAGGAGTCACTATCGGCGGCACAGTAGCAGGAGAAGTAGCAGGTGCGGTAAACGACGGCACTGACATTGGCGATGCCATAAAGGATGGACTCATAACGGGTTCAGGCAATGCTGCTATAGGGGCTGTAGGAGACGCAATTGGCGAAGCGGTTGAAGGCGAAGGACTATTGAATAAAGCAGCCGAAACTGCCGAGAAGATCGCCGAAACTGCCTATGGCAAGGAAATCGTGGATCCGATGCTTGATGAATTGAATAATAACGATTAATAACAATCTATGGACAGCACTGATTTCAGTTAAACCTAAGGATGAACCACTTATTATAGAAAGTATGCTGTACTAAAAAACGGGGCTTCGACAACTTGTCAAACCCCGTTTTTTTGAATTTCCGCAGAAAGATAAATTGTATCT
>JAAYTU010000145.1 GCA_012523705.1 Clostridiaceae bacterium | reverse complement strand
ATTACTATACAATAATAAATGTAGCTTACACTATAATAGCAAAAATAATCAAAATTTACTACAGTAAGACAGAGGGCGGTTCCGTGTCTTGTCAGAAGAATCTTCTATATTGTTTTATCATTTTTTTGTAGTTCTCTATTTTAGCTCTTGACAAAGAATTGAAGGGCGAATGTACACTGTTGATAACCATACTGTTATTAATGCCCTTTTCAAGACGCTCTAAAAGAATATCGAGGTTCTCACCATCATCGGGATATTATGAATACATACACATTCATTATATCGAATAAAAGTGTTAATCCAATAATAGCCATTTAAAATAGTCCCGCTTTTTTAGGAGGGGTGGCTATGAGATAGCCGGAATCTTTCAAAGCATCACGCATGTGATTATTAAGTATACATACCACTATTCAAGATGATAAACACTATTAGAAAGCAAAAGGCCAGCAATTACAAGCTTTGAGTGCTTGTAATTGCTGGCCTTTAATACTTCGCTAGATGAGAGTCAGTGAATAATTCACCTGTTTTCGTAAATCCCTAAGCAACTCCCATTCTACGGGTCTATCTATGTTTATATTTGTCTGATAAGATAGCTCATGTAATGTACATAGTGAGAAAATACCACTCCAGGTTCCTGAAGATCCGGCAACCACCGTTTTAACCATTCAAGTGAAACATAACCTTCAAAGCCATTTTTGTTAAGTTGCTTCAGACAGTCAAGCACCGGTACATCTCCATATCCAAGCATTCTGTAAGAGGCCTTGCCATTTTCCATTACTGAGTCTTTTATATGGAGATATTTAATATGTCCGTTTAGATAGCGTAATGTAGTTTCAGGACTCTCATTGAAATATCTGTATGGATGATGGATATCCCAAAGTATTCCCGAATTAGGTCTGTCAACAGCCTTAATGAAATCGGCCATTACTCTTGAATCAGCAAGCATCCCATTTGTTTCGATCAGGGGAATAACATTGGTATCCTTTGCATAATCACAAACTGCCTTATATTGAACAAGTACAAAATCCAAATCCCGCTCTTCACCGGGCTCCCCATCCTTATCACCTAAAACTCTTATATAGCTTGCACCAATTCTCTTGGCTAGATCGATGTAAGCCTTTGCTTCCTCCAGAGCCTTTTGACTATTCTCTTTATCAAATAAGAATGCCCCCGAGGTAAGCATGGGAATCTCAATATTTAATTTTTTTAATGTACTAAGTGTTGTTTCAATATTTTCTTCTCTGAAAGGCTTGCATTTCGGTGCATATATTTCTGAGCCAATTCCTCTGACCTCTATTCCGTCAATGCCTAAGTCCTTGCATGTTGCATATATTTCCTCCCATGACCATCCCGGACAGCCTAGGGTGGAAAATGCCAGTTTCATCATAATCATCGTCCTCTCAAATGCTTAATATGGTATATCTATATATATACCCAATCAACAGGCTAAAAGTATTATTATTTTATGCTGTTACAATGGATGCCTCATCCTTAAGATTCAATTCTTCTATTGCCATCTCACGCATCTTGAACTTCTGAATCTTACCGCTTGCAGTCATTGGGAAGGAATCAGCGAACTTAACATAACTTGGTGTCTTGTGCCGGGCCATGTTAGACCTGACAAAATCCTTCATCTCCTGCTCGGTAGATGTCTCCCCTTCCTTTAAGATTATCCAGGCCATTATTTCCTCTCCGTAATCCTTGCTGGGAACGCCGATAACCTGTACGTCTTTTACCTTGGGGTGGGAATAGAGGAACTCCTCTATTTCTTTAGGATAAATATTTTCGCCTCCCCTTATTATCATATCCTTGATTCTTCCGGTAATCTTAAAGTATCCATGCTCATCAACAGTAGCTAGATCTCCTGTGTGGAGCCAACCATCCTTGTCTATTACCTGACTGGTGGCTTCAGGCATCTTGTAATAACCCTTCATAACATGGTAACCCCTGGTACAGAATTCCCCGGGAACATTGGGGGGGCACTCCTTTCCGGTCTCAGGGTCAATAATTTTTGCCTCAACATGAGGGAAAACCTTTCCTACCGTTGATACTCTTCTTTCAATGCTGTCGTCTGTGGTAGTTTGAGTGCAGCCAGGTGAAGATTCTGTTTGTCCATAAACGATTGTAATTTCTTTTGCTCCCATTATATCAACAACATCCTGCATAACCTTTACAGGACATGGTGAACCAGCCATGATTCCAGTTCTTAATTTGGGGAAGGAGTAATTGTTAAACTCGGGATGTTCCAGCATGGCAATAAACATGGTTGGAACTCCGTGAACAGCTGTACATCCCTCTTTCATAATTGCATTCATTACCTTTAACGGGCTAAAATCTAAAGGAACCATTGACGTTGCATGAGTCACACTGGCCATTATGGCTAAAACCATACCAAAGCAATGGAAGAATGGAACCGGAATACAAAGCTTATCATCCTTTGTAAACTTCATCCTGTCACCTATACATTTTCCGTTGTTGACTATATTAAAATGTGTAAGCATAACACCCTTCGGGAATCCTGTGGTACCTGAAGTATATTGCATATTAACTACTTCATGTACATCAAGGGAGCTGTTTATTTCTTCATACTCTTTATCCGGCACCTCACCGCCCATATCATAAAGATCGCTAAACCTGTACATTCCGGGGCGTTGATCCTCCCCGATAAAGACTATATCTTTCAAGTAAGGGAGCATGGGCTCATTAAGCTGCCCGGGTTCACTGTCCTTTAAAGAAGGACAGAGCTGATTGATAATATTATAGTAATTTGAATCCTTCAGGCTCTCAATCATTACCAGACATTTTGCATCTGACTGACGCAATAAGTATTCAAGCTCAAAGATCTTGTAACTGGTATTTACAGTAACGAGAACTGCTCCTATCTTTGCCGAAGCAAAGAAGGTAATCATCCATTCAGGACAGTTGTTTGCCCATATTGCAATGTGGTCGCCTTTTTTAATCCCCATCTTTAGAAAGCCCTTGGCAACTCTCGTGGTTTCTTCATCGAATTCCTTCCAGGTTCTTTCATAGCCTGTATTTGGAAATTTTACACAAAGTCTGTCCGGGTATTCTTCGGCATTTTTCTTTATTAAGTCGCCTACCGTAATATGTATCAAGTTGCTCATATTGTTTTGCCTCCTATACTTTTTTCTTTCATTAATTATCTGCTTAAAAACAAAAAACCTCCGTCTCAGTTAAGAGACGAAGGTAAACTCCGAGGTACCACTCTAATTGACACAGTATATGTGCCCACTCATTCTGGCATCAATTAATGCCTCACAGTATAACGGCTGTTTCCGTATCAACCTACAATAAGCTTACGCTTACTTCAGCGATCCGCTCCGGAGCGAGATTCACGGTACTCTATGTCTGCACTTACACCATATGGCAGCTCTCTGTTATCATAGAATTAAACGCTACTATTCTCCTTCAACGCGTTTGTTCGAAAAATATAGTATTAAACTAATTATAGATATTGGGTTATTTTTTGTCAAGCCAAAAATAATATGTTTCATTTTAGCGCTAATTGCATATTAGTTTGGCAAGGTTGTCTCTTTAGGAAATCGGTAATGTGCAATTATGGGCGAATAATTCTCATGCCAGTAAATAAGCATATCGTTTTCCTGAGTATACGGTCCGCAGTTGTGGATTATATAAGGAACTCCATCTTTGTTTCTTACATCCGATATAATAGCAATATGCTCCATTGGATCATCGTAAACTACAATATCACCTGCTTGCCATTCCTTAAGATTTTCAACATCAAGAGGAATTACTTCAGTTGTAAGCGATGTAGCAAAACGGTCAAAAAACACGCGAAGATTCTTCACTCTGCGAAAATCTATATTGGGGTCGGGCCTGCCTTGAACCCTTGGATATAGCTCAGTATTATTACGAATATCCTCGTCTACCATATCTTTTAGAAGGTATCCAGCATTTTTAAACGCACGCCAAATAACATCGGTGCACACGCCTTCATGATCAGGAGGATAGCCTCCATCATAATATGCATCAGTATAACGGGGCTTGTTTTCAATATCCTTACGAGCACCCTCTACAATGTCTGCTAAATCATTAATTCCATCTTCATCTTGGTCAGAGGTGCATGTAATGCTTTCAATTATTAGTTCCTCACCTTCAGGGGTAGGCTTTGGCCTAGGCATAATAAAGCTTATAGGCTCGTCAGGCTGATACTCGTTTTCATATTCTTTTGGTGGATTATCAGAGTGGGAACATCCGCTTAACCCTGCCCAGACAGTTATGATCATAACCACTATTATAAGCAGTCGGTATTCTATTTTTCTCATAAGGCTCCCCCTCGTATAATTGTATTTGTTAAAACATTTCTATCGTTTTTCCAGTTAATAACTGGAAGTATCATTAACGTCATTTCTTAATATTTCATATCTTTTCGTCCACTCTGCCAGCTGGTGGACAAGCTGCCATTCTTGGT
>JAAYTU010000144.1 GCA_012523705.1 Clostridiaceae bacterium | reverse complement strand
TCTTCGCATATCTGACTCCATACGCGCGCCCATAATATGCCCCCATGTAGTAATATAATGCTGGCAAAAAAATCTGATTATATATAACACAAGAAGGCCTGCTCCAGATATGAATATAATATTGAGCATGTTAGAAGGATGCAAGGTATATACCTCATCCATCAAATACCTTACAAGCCACGGAAAAAGCAGATCTATAACTGATAAAATAAGCGCACAGAACATATCCGTGTAAAACATGCCTTTGTACGGCTTATAGTATGAAACAAACCTCTTAAATTTCTCCATATAACTTCTGCCTCCTTAAATGTCTATATATTTTACTATGTTGAAAACACAAAATCAATTTATATATATGGCAGGGGTATGTAAGGGGTATGGCAGGAAGGCAGTTTCTGACAGCATAGAAGCACCTGAAACAAAAGAACCCCCCTAGTGTTTTTGTCCCCTATGTTGTTAAAACAAGAAGGCTGCTGCATGTAGTATGCAACAGCCCGGAATTAACTGATACATATTTTAGAGTACTATACTTCTGCTTTCCAAAGCCCGTGAAGATTACAGTATTCATATATGCTTACATTGGTTCTTTCTGAATATTCAAAGTTGCAAGGTTGGCCTTCACAGTTAGGAACCTCATTGTATTCATCGGTAAACAATACCTTTTCCTGGTCAAAATCATACATGAACTCGGCCACAGGCTTCATTCCCGGTTGCAGATACTTTATTTCAAGCTTATCGCCTGCCACTAACGCAATCCACTCGATATAATGCTCTGGAACCATAGGATGCTCAACTGATCCAATCTGTACCATTATTTTATTACCGGCTACCTTTACATCGGGTACATGCTTCTCTTTGGATGCATCCACTGTATTTGCAACTAATTGAGTCATATCCTGGCCGCAGCAAGCCAATGGGCCACCGCCTGATTTTATTAAGGCTACTACATTACCACATACTTCACATCTGTAAAAAATATCTTTCATCAACCTCGCCTGCCTTTCTTATTAAATAATTACATACAATATTTTATTTACCTCATCACAGGTTAAATAAACAAAGTATCAATACAATAGTTTTGCTGGTTACAATTCCATCCTTGCATATGCTTTTGCAGCGCTTTTTCGGACTAATTGTATCAGAGCATAGGAAATTATTAAAAGTATTACCAACATAAGTGCAAACAGCATTACAGTATTAAGGTTCAGCCTTGTCAATAAAAAGCCAACCACGCCAAAGATGCTAATCATAACAAATCCCAATATCATTGCTGCAACGGCATTGAAGTTTTGCTTTATTGCCTCCTGAGGATTATTCCATGAAAGCTTTGGACGCATCAAATCAATAAAAAGTCCCATTGCATTTATGGGAATTAATGCAATATTGGAGAGAATAATAACCATAATGGTACTGGTAAAGCTAATTTTAAATGAAAACATGACTACTATCGCTGAAAGGAAACACCCCGCAAATGATATTAAACAACCGGCCAAAAGCTTTCCTAAAACCTGGACATCGGGTTTAACTGGTATATTCTTCAGTATCCACATGTTTTTTCCTTCCCTTGAAAACGTGGTGGAAACGGCAGGATTAACAAGCATAAACAGAGCAATTATACCTGAAACAACCAATATTAGCCATGGCTGACTTTCGCCGCTATCTATAAGACTATATAGAAACTGAAGATCAGGATCATTGCTCATACTTCCCCCAATAAGTGGAAGGGTTAATAGAAAGGGAGCAACAAACACCATAACAAGCGAATTAAGTGCATATATAGGAGTTCTCACAAGAGTTAGAATTTCATTTTTACATATGGTCAATACACTGGATGATTTTTTATATACTAGTTTTGTTTTTCCCGGTTTAGAAACTGTTTCTAATTGGGCGGTAGCTCCTTTCTGGTATATGAAGGAGGCCATAAGGTAAACTATTCCAAAGGCAGCCATCGAAATTAATACCAAATACACCAGGTTTAAAATAGTCTCTGAGCCTGTGCCAGTGAGGACTTTTGTTATCCAGACTGCAGGCGGGAAGGCCCTTCCCATAAACTCAACAAATGTATTACTGCTGTTTAGAATTGCCATCATAAAATCCTGCTGGTTGTCAGGCATTCTGCCCAAGAGATAGTTCTGCCCTGCAAATATAGCAATTATGAAAATAATACTGCCTACTATGGTTATTAAATCACGGTTTTTGGACCTGCTTACTATCTTCATAAGAAGAAGAGATAAAAACGCTGATATCACCAATGGTACCAAAGGAATCATGATAATACACAGAACGGCTAACAAGTAATACATAATACCCGCATTCTGGCCAACTCCGTAAATTATAACCGGTGGCAGCATGAGTAAAAGTGTGATGGGATACTCAGCCAATAAGACCATTAAAAATTTCGAAAGAAATACCTTGCCCTGAGAAATGGGTAGGCTGGCTAAGAATTCTGTGTCCTTTGCAAGGAACAGGGCACTGAGTATATGAAAGATACCAAAGAAAAACACCATCAATCCCGTAACAACTGCCGCCATGGTAATAACAATCTGAGGGGTGTTGAGCGTTGATCCACCCATATATAGTTGATACATCAAATAGCTATAAAGCCAAATAATTTCGCCTACTCCAAGAAGGACTGCCAGACCGATTCCAATAGTTTTCCATACAGCCTTTTTGTCGTTCTTCATATAATAGGCTAACGAAGAAAACCCATATTGAGCTTTTATCTGTAGTTTTAATAGACTGAAAAATTTACGCATCAATATCACTTCCTTCTGTTAAGCTCAAGAATATGTTTTCAAGGGATGAATCCTGCGACTTTCTCAGATCATCCATTGTACCCACTGCAATGATTTTTCCTTTGTTGATGATGCCAATTCTGTCGCATAGCTTTTCAGCCACCTCTAAAACATGGGTGGAGAAAAATACAGTATTCCCTTTTGAACAGTGTTGGTGCATCTCCTCTTTTAGAAGGTGTGAAGATTTAGGGTCAAGTCCGGTTAAGGGCTCATCCATTATCCATAGAGGGGGCTGGTGTAAAAGAACACCTATCACAATTATTTTTTGCTTCATACCGTGGGAATAGCTTTTGATTGGCTGGCCTGCAGCCTCTTTCATGGAAAACATATCAAGGTATTTATCAATACGCTCTTTTCTGACATCCGCTGGAACATCATATACATCAGCCATGAAATTTAAATATTCAATTCCCTTTAATCTTTCATATACATCATGGGAATCAGGAACAAACCCCATATTTTTCTTTGCGTTAATAGCATCCTTTTCTATGTTAAAACCGTTGATTGTTATTTCTCCTTCATCTATGGGGAGAATACCGGTAATCATCTTTATGGTAGTTGTTTTCCCCGCTCCATTTGGACCCAAAAATCCAAAAATCTCTCCTCGTTTTACCTGCAATGAAATATTATCAACTGCCTTAACCTTACCCTTTGAATAAGTTTTGGAAATATTCTTTATATTAAGCATAAAATCAACCCTCTCCATAGAATAGATATGTAGGTTTATTATACATAAATTCCCCAATAGAATAAAGGCAATACCCCGATTTCTACAGATCTTTATTTACTAATCCACTATACTACTATACAATTGTTACTAACATATCAAATATTAAGGGGGTTCTCATGAAAAAGTTTAAACGAATCGCATGCATTCTTGCATTAATTATGATGATTTTTGCACTTACCGGTTGCCTTTCAATTGAAATGAATGTTAAGAAAAATGGTGGACTAGAGATG